>SLKA01000042.1 GCA_007134845.1 Balneolales bacterium | reverse complement strand
CGTCTTCCGCACTGATCACCTTGACAGCGGTACCGCCGGCACGTGTTGCTGTGATCAGATTTCCGGTAACCGGGTTAACCGCGATGCCTCTTGTTTCATTGCCTGATATGGAAAGCCAGTTTACACTGTCTGCCAGAACCTCCCAGTTGGTGGTTTCCAGCAAAACCTGTGACTGAGCTTCTTTCATGCCTGAAATAGTGAGCATACCCACCATTGTCACACATAGAAGAATCTTTTGTAATAGTCGATTCATAGATACTCCTGTTTGATTGTTATGTTTTAGTGATGCGATTGGTAACAGCGATTTGTGTCGGGCTCGTACCTGCTTGCAAAAAAGCAAGTCCCTGTCCAAAAAGTCCCTGTCAAAGCAAGTCCCTGAATAAAAGTCCTTGTCAAAAAAAGTCCCTGTCAATTATCTGTCACTGCTACCGATTGAAGTTGTTTCTATCGGTAGTTGCGACTTCCGTTTGCGCCAAAGGAAGCGCTATCCGGAAGAGTCAGAGAAACCTACTTATTTTAAAGTGTATTTGCAAGATAATTCATGCATTCTGCCATTTTATTTGATGAGCGTCATCTGCCTGCTCATTGAGAAGTCGCCGGCCTGAATGCGGTAGACATACACGCCGCTGGCCAGTCGCGTTGCATCAAAAGCGACCGTATGTGATCCGGCTTCCTGATGCCCGTTGACAAGGGTTGCCACCCGCTGACCCGTTATGGTGTATACATCCAGCCTGACCTCTGCATTGCGGGGCAGATCGTACGATATCTGCGTCACCGGATTGAACGGATTGGGATAGTTCTGCTTTAAACTGAACTCACGTGGAACATCCGACAGCATCTCGTCCTGATCCGCATCGGTGAGCACGTACTCCAGCGACTCCCAGGCCCCTTTGTACGGTGCATCCGGATTTCGCTCATTGCCGAAGATATCGGTGCTCACCGTCGGCAGAAAGCTGCCCGCCAATGCGTTATCTCCCTCTGACTCCGTCGCCAGACGCAGGTCGGTGTCCGACCGGTAATACACAAACACGTTACGGGAATTCAGATCAGCACCTGACAGATCACGCCAGTCGGCTATCGCAGCCGCTTCCTGCCCTTCAAACCGTCCAATCGATGCTTCCGGAGCCACGTCCAGGTTGTTGTTTCTGACATTCCTCAGATCGCCGGTGTGCCAGATCCAGGCGTAGGCATTCTCCTGCGCATGCCGGTTACTCAGCAGGTTGTTGATCATGAAAAATACGGAAGGATCATTGCCCGGTTCCACATCCTCCCAACCGATGGCTGCACTCTGGCCGCTCTGGCCGGTCTGGCCCAGATAGATCGTGTTGTGCAAAAAGTTATAGCGCTCACCCTGGCCCTCGCGGTGAATCGTAATGCCATAGATCCGGCTTTCGGCACTGGTACCATGATTCTGGAAATCATCCGTCACGGTGATCATATTATTGATCAGACTGTGCTGCCCTTCGTTCAGGTTGATGTTGATGCCGGCGACATAGCGTGGGGAGGATACGTTCATACCTGTCATCCGGATCTGATTGGCACGGACATTCGTACCTCTGGCACCGTCCAGATAAATCCCTGCATACCACGCCGGATCGGCATAATGACCGGTAACCTCGATCAGATTATCCTGATAGGTATTGCTGTCAACATAAAACGTGGTAATACCGCGGTGTGTAGCGATGATGTGGCTTTCGGTCACATCGGCCCTGACTCTCAGCAGCGGGTCATCGGTGCCCCACAGGCGCACACCATCACGGAACGGATGGTCCGGACTGCCGATCTGAAGCCGTTCAAGAACAATGTTTTGTGGTGCTGCCGTGGCGTCATCATCCCGGCGGACCTGCACACCGACTGTGGCTGAAAACAGTCCGAATTCATGTTTGATACTGATATCACGCATCGTGACATTGCTGCTCGAACCGATAATCCACACGGCCTGTACCACACTATCGTCCTCCATTCGCAGATGCAAATCCTGCTGCTCACCCCCGTCCAAAGTCACAAAAGAGGTGTTTTCGATCAGGACGGGATGTGCAATGCTGATGGTAATGTCGGATACTGCCGGCAGGATGGTCAGGCGGGTGCTGCCGGACAAGTCATTCCGGTTGAGATGCAACTGTCCGCCTGTTTCGTCCAGATCCTCATGGATGATAAAGCGGAAGTCGCCCTCCGCTCCGTGCACGTTGAGGTCGGTGAGCGCTTCGGCGAGTGAGACGTATCCCTTTTCGTGATCACCCTGCGGGATGTGGTAGTCGCCGAAGAGCATGGGCGTCAGGGTGGGTTCGGGCTCGTGGGCTCCCATGTACGGGAAGACCGGGTGGCGGGGGTTGCCCAGGATGTCGGTCGAAACCACATCGGGCACGCCGTGGCCGGTGAGCGTCACATCTCCTTTGGAATCGTCCGCCAGCAGCAGGGCCGGCTCGTCTTCACCGAAGGCGAAGGCCACCGGAGTACTGACCGCCCGGTCGTCATCCGTTTCCGTGCGAAACTCCTCAAGTGTGGCCAACGGATTGCCGTCAATATATCCCAGAAGCCCATCATCACCCACATACCAGTTGTTGGCCTGGGCGAACCATACGATCCCGGAATCGAAATAGAGTCCGACCGCACCATCCGCACTGCCGTTATTGCCGCCTGCGATATAATGGCCACCTCCGCCGCTGACTCCACCGACACCATATGCATTTACGAAAATATTATTGCGCACATCCAGTGCCGCCCCGCTTCCATTCGTTCCGGTGAGCCGGAGGGATGCCGAAGCGACATCCGCATTGCCTTCCATATGCAGCGAGTTGTGATAGATGCGGACCTCGCCGGACGAACCGCTGTAATCGGTATCCACGTGGATGCCACTGACCGTTCCGGTCAAGCCCGGGGCGTCCTCCACCGGCGCGACCCGTATCATGTTATTGGCCAGCAGGTAATCATCCCAGATTTGCTCAATATGCACACCCGTGCTTACTCCGCTGTCGACAGATGGCTCCCGGACGGTCACTTCGTTGTTCTCGACAGTGAAGCGGCCTCCGCGAAGGGTCATGGCGGACGCCCCCCCGAGTCCTTCGCCTGAAGTATGGATACGGTTGTCGCGTATATTCACATCAAATCCCTGACTCTCAAAGAGGATGGCACCGGATCGCGTATACATAGTGTTACCGTCCAGACTCAGTGCGTCTGGTGTCCCGGCTTTCACATGAACGCCTATGCCGAAGGGCGCAGATTCCGACCCGATCGCGTTACCGGAAACAGTGAGATTCACCGGTCCGGGCTCACCGGTAAGGGAACCCGTTGCGATTGCCGTCGGCAGATGGAACAGGTCCGTATCCCTTGTTATGGTCAGATTGCTGAGCCGGATATTTTGCGACATGGAGGGAACAAGGATCACACTGCTCAGCTCGTCATCACCGGTATAGTGAAATGTGAGGCCGGTGTCGCCAGTGTCGCCGGAACCCCCATCTTCAAGCGAACCGTCCACTGTCACATAGGCCGATGAGATTATCAGGGGATGGTCCAGCGTGACCACGGGCGCGGCGCCGGCTTCGGGCACGATCTGAAGCTGGGTGTACTGGCGGAAGTGGCGGGTCAGATGCAGTTCGTTGTCGGTCTCGTCGAGGTCATCGGTGATGACGAAACGGATGTTGGACTGCAACTCATCCAGAACATTGATCCAGTTAAAGGCCTCGGCAAGCGATTCGAATCCGGCTTCGTGATCGCCCTGAGGGATGTGATAGTCGACCGGAGTAAAGAATTCATCCAGCAGGTCGGCCACATTTTCACGAAGCTCCGGCAAAAAGCTGTACATCTGGTGGCCCGGACATTCGGTGTAGATGCCGCTGTCGCGGTGTCCGGATATTTGGAAGATGTTGCCGCCCGGACTGTGATGTTGAGCGCGTGCAAGCGGATCAATTTCGCGTTCCGAAGTTTTCCAGGCCAGCATTTCGTTCAGACTGAAAAGCGCATCACCGGTCGGCATCCGGTTGTTATAGTTACCGATGACGCAGATGCCCATGGTGTTGGCGTTGTAGCCGCTGAAATGGGCGCCGATCACGTCGCGGTTGCCGTCCAGGTTGAAGGCCCGCCCCTGGTAGATCACCCCGTTGCCGTCGACCAGCCAGTTGTAGCCGATGTCGGCCCAGCCGCGTCCGTTGACGTGGAAGTCCCAGTAGCTGCGGACGACCGCGGCAAAATCACTGGCATCTGTATCACCCGCAGAGTGGTGCACGATCAGGTGGGTGACGGTCGTGACACTTCGGCTGGCGGTATTGGAAAGACCAAGAGTCTGCCCCCAGATCGTCCGATCCACGTACTCCGGAAGCGGGTAGACGGCGGCATCGGAGGCGGCCAGCGGGGCGGTGGATCCGTCGGTCCGGATCTGATCCCCGGACAGGACCTGATCCTGTGCCTGCTCCACAGCCATTTCGCCAGTTTGCGGCGAAGCCGAGTCGCTTGCCTGCCGGATGCGAAGGCGCCTGTTTTCGGGTGTATGCCGGCTTATCTCCGCTTCGATGTGATCCGGCGTGGCGCCCGGACTGATAAAGTGCAGGGTCAGTTCCCGCAACAGCGGACTCTCCCCGTCCTTGCTGCGCTGGATGGTCATCCGGTATTGGATAAACCGGGTTTCCTTGTCCGCAAAAATGAGATTACTGTGGTAGCGATCAGAATCTTTTTTGGTATGATCGTCGTATCCGGAGTGGATCCACTCGCCCCATGTCTGGCCGTCGTCGGACATACGAAAATCGATGTCGATCAGGTGAGGATCCGGAGTATCGGCATCCCAGCTTCCGGCCAGACCCAGAAAGGGATCCGCTCCGGCAGCCGGTACGGCTATCACTGCTGAAGTCCATCCGGCACGTAACCGACCTTCTTCCAGCGTGCGGCCTTCGGGTGTGATGACGAGGGCATCCTCAACTTCGGCCTGATCCTGCAACATGGTCATGGCACTCGCATCATCCAGCCGTACCGCCACACCGGCTGCGGCCTCCGGCTCGGATTGGGTCAGAGACAGCTTGACTTGTTCATTGAATCCGAGTGTACGGGTCTGCTCCTGTGCTGCAGCCGGAATCGAAACCAGCAGAAGCATGGCAGGAAGACAAAACCACAGGTAATAGCGGGAAGAAAAAAAAATCATGTCTGACTGTATTATGACTGTATTATGACAGGTTATCGGATCAGGGTCATCTGCCGGCTGGAGACATAACTGCCGGCCTGAATACGGTAGATGTAAATTCCGCTGGCAAGTCCGGTGGCATCAAAAGTCACCTGATGAGCACCGGCAGACTGCCGCTCGTTGACCAGCGACATGACCCGCTGGCCGGTGATGCTGTACACCTCCAGCCTGACCTGAGCCGACTCGGGCAGTTCATAGCGAATCTGTGTCACCGGATTGAACGGATTAGGGTAATTCTGTTTGAGCGTATAGCTCTCAGGCAGAACGGCAAGTTCATCATCGGCCGAAACGAGTCCGTCGTAATCGGGTCCCTCCATATAAAAGGACCAGATGCCGTTATTGGGTGCCAGTACAAAGACGTCGAACGACCCGTTGCGATTGTCACGCACGGCCATGTCGCCGATATTGATGGTGGTGCGGTTGCTGGTGCTTCCCAGCGATTCACTCAAAAAGACATGGTACGCCGTCCGGTTGGTTTCGGCATCACCCGGTTCTCCGAAAAGCGTGTGGGCGCGAACCTGACGGCTCTCGGGATGGAATGCGAAGAGGAACTCACGCCCCTGGTACGATGCATGATGCAGCGCACTCAGGTGATTTTCGCCATCGCCGAACGATACGAACCCCACAGGGTTGCCGTCCTCGTCGTATTCTCGGATAAGGTCGCTGCGCAGCGCTCCGGCGAAGAAGCCGCGATGATCGCCGCGGGTCTTGGGTGCGATGGCGGCCTGGCGTCCCCACTCCTGCATGCCGGAAAGATCCAGTATCTCGGGATTGGGCTGGCCGGTCATGGCCAGCGTCTCGCCGGGAGAGGTCGCCGCACGGGGAAACTCGCGCCAGCGGATCGCTTTGCCCTCGACGGAAACCGGGGCGTAGAGATCGACCGTGTTGTCGCTGATGGAACCACTCACCGAGAGCTGATCGCCCAGACGCCAGGGTTCTTCGTTGAATGAGATCATATCAAGCAGCGAAGGATCTCCATTCGGATCAATGATAAGTATCAGAAATTGACTGGTTGCCGCGTTGACCGTCCGGTTGGATACCACCAGATATCCATCGTCCGTGACACGCACTGTTGCTGCGAAAAAAACGGTGGAAAGCGTCTCATCCCACTTCTCCGCCTTCCCGAGAGGCGCTTCAAGAAGTACATTTTCGATATCGATCACCCCTGATTGCGAACCATCATCGGCATCCAGGATCTGGATCTTCGGACCATTGCTGTTGCCGGCAACGTACACCAGGCCATCATGGTAATCGAGGCTCAACTCGGTCTCGCTGGCGCCTGACCCCATCCACTCGAATGCATTTTCGCTGTCAAAAGAGCGCTCCCAATTCTGCTCGACGACGATTTCCCCGGGATCGATCCAGCTTTCCACGAGCAGCGCCACCTGTCGGCGGACTTCGGGCAGCATCGGGTAGAAGGTGTTACCCGGACATTGTGTCGATGTAACATCACGGTGCCCGAGGATGTTGCGGCGATTGGTCATGGTGGGTGAATGAAGCGAGGTTCCCATGGGATCGATTCCCCGCTCGTCGGCTTTCCAGGCCAGCACTTCGTACATGGACGCCAGCGCATCATCGGCCGGCCGGATGTTCGTATAATCGCCTATCACACAGATCCCCATGGAATTGGTGTTGAAACCGCCGGCATGCGTACCCATGACATTCTTGTTGCCATCCAGGTTGAAGGCGCGCCCCTGGTACACAACACCGTTGGGATCCACCAGCCAGTGATAGCCGATGTCACCCCAGTTGCGACCATGGGTATGATGATTCCAATAGCTGCGCACCACAGCGGCAAAGTCGGAGGCGTTTGTCTGTCCGGCCGAGTGATGCACTACGAGATGGGAAACATTGGTCGGAGTACGGCTGGCGGTATTGGTGAGATCAAGGTGGTCGCTCCATGTTTCGCGGTCCACATAGGCCGGCAATGGGTAGGATCCGCTGCTCTGGATCTGATCGTCGGATTCACCGGCAGATTTCAGCAGCCTGCTTTCACCGTTTTGCGGAGATGCGGCCGACCCCGAAATCCCGCGTGTCCGGTTCTGATACGATTTGCTCTCGATGATCTCCCTGAGTTCCGGACCGGATGATCCCGGACTGATGAAATGCAACGTGACCTCAGATATCACGGGAAGATGTCCGGCCGGATCTTCCTTCAGCCGCACGCGGTACCGGACAAACCGTGTCTCTTTCCCGGTGAAGACCAGTTCGCCGTGATGAAGTCCGTCATCAATTTCGCCATCGTGATCATATCCGGCATGCAGCCACTCCGACCAGGATTCCCCGTCCCTTGAAAAGCGGATGTCGAAATCCACCAGTCCGGGCACCTCGTCATCCGCCAGCCAGCTGCCCGCCACTGCAAGAAACGGATCGGGGCGATCGATCGGGACAGGAACCGCATCCGAAAGAAAAACGCCGGTCTCCCGGCCTAGTCCTTCTGTCGGGTGCACCTGCCTGATGTTAACTGAAGGTCCCTTTTCTGTCACGAATTGCTGCACCCCGGCCTGCCCGGATGGCAACTGCTCTGATGTCAATTGCCCGGACGGCAACTGCTCTGGCTGATCATCCAGCCGGGCATCCTGCGAACCGGCCAGCACAAATGGGGTGGTAAACATCAGCAGGAAAAGTAACGCAAATGGCAGCAGCAAGCCTGCAACTCGCCGCTGCAGAGTGGTATCACGTCTGTACATAACTAAAATATCAGGTAACGAAGAATGGTTTGTAAATAACGGGTCCCTGTAACTCAGTTTATCGGAACCATTCCAGCAGCTGCGGATGGTTGCCGACACCCATGAATGTATCAAGCCGCCAGTCGGAAACCTGACCATTCTGGATGTAGATGTAAAGTCCGGTGGAATCTTCCTGATAGATCGGCAGAACCCAGACTTCCTTGTGCCATCCGGATCCACGATGCCCCTGACGCAGAATATGAGGCGGTTCGCCGACCAGCTCGAGAAGTTCGTCAACGGTTCTTCCGGATACAATCAACTCGTTATCATCATTCAGAAGCGCTTTGTAGTCAGGATTGATGACCTCCGGGGGGATGGTGACAGCAGGCCGTGAATCGGGTTGCCTGTCGCTGTCTGCAGGTTCTGCTGCCCGATCAGCAGCTTCCGGTTCTGAAACCTGGTCCCGGTTAAATGACTCCGGTCTGGCGTTCTCCTCAACTCCGGCCTCATGTCCGGACCCGGGTTCATGCACTGTAGTGTCATGTTCCAGATCTACGGGATCCAGCGGCACATAATCCTGCACCTCCTCTTCCCCGATTTCATCCTGAACATCCTCCAGCTCAAGCGGTTTCTGTTCAGCGGCATCAGTTGCTTCATCATCGGCTGCATTGCATCCCATTGCCAGCGATGCTATTAAAAATGTCCCTGTAAGTACTTTTATCAATAACATAACCTGTGATTACAGTTTGTATCCTGACAGTAAAGATAAAAAAAAAGCGTTCTTAATCAATGTCGATCAGCGTATTTGCCGGTAATATTCGCGGAACCAGGGCTGAGCAGCTTCGAAGTTGCCCTGCCGGATATGCCACCGGGCGAAGAGGCGATAGAATTCAGCATCGGGATGATGTGACTCCCACACGTTCAGCCACCTGTACGCAGATTCAAACAATCCGGCATCAATCATAATTTCAATGATAAAGGGCCACGTGCTGCTGTCGAATTCCGAACCGGAAAGGCGGACCCACAGCGGAATTGTGAAAGCAAGCCGGTCAGTTGACAGGGATTCTGACTGATCTGACTGATCTGACTGATCTGCCTGCTCTGACTGATCTGCCTGCTCTGACTGATCTGCCCGATCCGTCGGCCCTGCCTGTTTTGCCAGTGCGGACAATTCCGTCAGGTAGGTGATGATAAGGGCATCCAGACCGGGATTCAGCGGCTGAAGATAATGGAGCGCCCTGAGTGTCAGCACCGCTTCTTCGTGGAAACCGGCATTTTTGTACTCTCCGGCCAGCCATGCCAGGCTTTCAGCAAGCGGCCGGGATCTGGTGAAATAGTGATAGGCAACCTGTTCCGCCGGATTATCCGAATTCCGGAACCGGTTCATCTGAGCACGGTGCAGCTGCTGCGGTTTGTGCATTTCCGGATCCCGCACAAATGGAAAATCACTTTTCAGGATGTCAAGCGTGTGCCGTACCAGTATCTTGCCTGCCGGATCCGGCTCGGAGAATATCTGCGAGACGAGGAAACCCATGTGGTTGAAATCTGCTTTTTCCGTATTCTGATGAATGCCTTCATCGTACCGTCCGACAGCCTCCCAAAACGCCTCGGCCAGAAGACCGTAGCCCCGGTAGTCGGGATGCAGGTGATCCGTAAAATAGCCGGGATCAAACGGTAAGGGAATATTTTCCGGGGTCATAATCCGCTGGGCATCAACCAGGCGGACTCCCTCCCCGTCGCCGGCGCGTCGAATGGCTTCATTAATGGCCTCCGGCGTTCTGAACCGGAGCGGATCCCGCTCTTTGGCCATGCGGAAATAGTGACGGGATGAATCAACCTGCCCCGACCGGCTGAACGTGACAGCCTTATCAAAAAAATCATCCGCCACCGGATCATCGGCAAGCGGCCGCCGGCCCGCTTCATTGGATACCACGGTTGATATAAAGACGGGAATACCGTTATTGTGAAAAGTGGAAATCACATCAGCAATATTTTTCTCAAAATGGCTGATTCCCTCACGGAAACGGCCCTCATCGGAGTAGACGAGCCGGTCCTCCGCCATTCTCGCCATCAGAGTCCGGGCTTCGGGTCCCACATCCTCATCCGGACCGGTCCGGCGATTCATCATAGCGGTCAGCATGGATACCATATGCAGGTTCTGCAGCTGCAGGATCAGCCGTCTCACCGGCAGCGGCCGCATCCACCCGGGCACGACAGCCGCTCCAAAAGCGCCATAAAATTCATTATGGCCCGTATAAATGAGCACGCCGTCGGGATCGAACCGCAACAGCTGCCTGTGTATGTCGCGGATCGTGAAACTGTTCACGGCCGTCATCGCCACATTGATCACCTCCACCCTCTCGCCGGGCTGATGAATCCGAAGCGCCTCTTCAAGATAGGCAGGAAATCCGTTGTAAAAGTGATAGGGAAATCCCGCCACCGAAGAGCCGCCTAGAACAAAATAGCGGCGCGTGCCGGACGGCTTGTCCCTTAGAAAAGGCTGCGGCGCCACATCGGGCTCAAACCCGACAAAATACCGGCCTGCGAACCGCGGATTAATGACTGTGAAGCGCTCATCCTGAGGCACCGGCAAAAAAAGCTCCTGACGCTCCCGCTCTGTACCGTTGATCCGCAACATACTTTCGACCAGGGCCAGCAGCATAAAGGGAAGCAGGACCGCAATAATGCCAAACAGAAATTTTTTGCCTGAAAAGGGTTTCATTTGCATTTTATCATAATGATAAAGGAAATAACATCCGACCCCATACTACGATCATTTCGTGCACAATTTCCACATGTTGAGCGCGGGATCCGCTATTTGAATCATGCCGCGCAGTCGCCCCTGGCCCGCGCGACAGTGGACGCGGTCAATGATCATCTGTATGAGCGGCACAACGGCATGATGATGACGTATCCCAAAGATATGGAGGTTATTGCACAGTGCCGTGAGCGGATCAGAACTCTTGTAAACGCCCCTGACATCAACCAGATTGCCTTCATCGGAAACACATCCGAGGGGCTGAACCGGGTCACCTCCGGGCTCGACTGGCGGCCGGGCGACGAGATCATCCTCAACTCCATCGAATTTCCCTCCAATGTCTATCCGTACCGCAAGCTGGAGCCGCAGGGCGTACGCTGTATTTTTATTGATGCGGCCGACGGCACGATTCCGCTGGAGCGCATTGAGGCGGCCATCACCCCGAAGACCCGGATGATCGCCATCAGTGCGGTTCAGTTTCTGAGCGGCTGGAGGTCCGATATGGAAGCTATCGGCCAGCTGTGCCGCCACCATGACATCTGGTTTGTAGTGGACGGGATTCAGGCGGCAGGTGTGACACCGGTGGATGTGCAACGATGGAATGCGGATGCCTTTGCCACGGGCGGACTGAAATGGCTTATGGCGCCGATGGGCATCGGATTTCTCTATCTTTCGGACCGGCTCTGCGACCGTCTGAAGACACCCGATCCCGGATGGCTCTCGGTTGAGGAGCCCTGGGAGCTGCTTCGCTATGATCAGCCGCTGCGTACCAATGCCTGGCGGTATGAGGGGGGCGTCTCCAATATTCCGGGCATATACGGTCTGAACGCCTCCATCGGACTTCTTCTGGAAGCCGGGATCGATCGGATCCATGCTCATGTTCTTACTTGTAACCGCATTCTCCGCGAAGGGCTGCAGCGTGCAGGATTAGAGGATGCGGGGATCATTCCGTTCACCACCGATAATCCGATACATCAATCCGGCATTCTCACCTATGAACTTCCGCAGCATATGGACCATGAACTGCTCGAGCAGTCCTTACGTGACAATGGCATTTTTGTATCCATCAGGGATAAAAAGTTGCGTTTTTCACCGCATGGGTACAGCACGCTTGAAGAAATTGAGCAAGTAATTATTGCAACAGAAATGATATCTTCTGAATTGTTATGATCAGTCTTATACTTAAAAAAGTACGTTTCATTCTCAAGGAGATCGGGATTGTAATCCGGGATACGCTGAAGGGCTGGATGGATGACAACATTCCGACCTACGGTGCCGCTCTCGCTTTTTATACCATATTTTCGGTCGCACCGCTGCTCATTATCCTGGTTGCCATATCCGGTTTTGTGTTCGGAGAAGCCGCCACTACCGGGCAGCTGGAAGAGTACATGTCTCAGCTCATGGGTAAGGAGCTTGCCCAAACCATTCAGGGTTTTGTTCTGGATGCGTATAGACCGGCTTCGGGAATCATTGCCACTCTCATTAGTCTGGGTCTCATTCTGTTCATGTCCACTACAATCATCACCCAGCTGAAAAGCTCCCTGAACATTATCTGGAATGTTGCAACAAGGTCCGAAGTAAGCGGCTTCAAGCGATTCATCATCGACCGATTCATTGCGCTGGCACTTATCCTGATCTTCGCCAGCTTGTTTGCTCTTACCATGGTGATCGACCTCATTTTATATTCCCTGGAATCGTTTCTGGATCCGATCATGCCCGGAGGTGTCGGTGTCTGGACCACTATCAATTCCATCTTTTCATTTCTGGTCCTGATTGTGCTCTTTACCGTTACATTCAAGATGCTTCCCGATATCCATATCCGCTGGACGGATGTTGTCGTTGGTGCGGTTGTCACAGCTCTACTCTTCCTGCTGGGTGTCCGGCTCATCAGCTTTTACATGGGCATGGCCACCACATCCACCTATGGGGCTGCGGGATCCTTTGTTGTATTCCTGATCTGGGTGTACTATAATGCGATGGTGTTCTTTCTCGGCGCGGAATTTACCTATATCTACACGATGCGGTACGGTTCAAAGGTAAAGCCAGCAAGGCATGCAGAATTCACCAGCTTTTACGCCGATGGTCCCGATGAGGATGCCTATGGCAGTCCGTAAAAACGTCTCATGAACAGAACAGACTTTCCGGTTGTTATATGGATGGAAGAATATTTGATAATTGAGGCATTTCAACGTTAACCAAACGCATCCTGCATAGATGAGCACAAAAGAGAAATCAAGCAATTCCAAAGATAAGGGTAAAAAAAAATCCGGTAAGAAAGATCAGCTGCACCTGCAACTATTCAGCATTCACGGTTTAATTCGCGGGGAAAATCTCGAACTCGGCCGCGATGCCGATACGGGCGGACAGACCAAGTATGTCGTCGAACTGACCAAAGCGCTTGGTGAGCTTCCCAAGGTCAGGCAGGTCGATCTTTTCACGCGCCTGGTAGATGACAAACGCGTGAGTTCTGATTACAAGCAAGAAATCGAACCCCTTGGCGAAAAGTCCCGCATCGTGCGTATACGCTGCGGCGGCAAGCGTTACATACGCAAAGAGTTGCTGTGGCCGCATCTCTCAGAGTTTGTGGACAATGTGGTGCGTTTTAACAAAAAAGAGAACATTACACCGGACCTGCTGCATGGTCACTATGCCGATGCCGGATATGTGGCGCGTCAACTCTCCAAGCTGTTGGGAATTCCCTATGTGTTTACCGGTCATTCACTTGGCCGGTCGAAGAAACATTCGCTTTCCAGCAAAGGCATGTCCGAAAAACAGATGGTCGAAAAATTCAATATTAACGAACGCATCCAGGCGGAGGAGGATGTGCTGCGCACCGCCGCTCATGTCGTAGTGAGCACCCGGCACGAAATTGAGAATCAGTACAGTCTCTATGAGAACGGAGACAAGGCGCAGTTCACCGTCATACCTCCAGGGATCGATGTAGAAAAGTTCTACCCTTACTATTACGATCACGATAGCAACTTCAATAAACCGGAACCTTACATTCAGGCGCGTGAGAAGATGAACGGCGAGTTTGCCCGGTTCTATTACAACAAGGACAAACCGCTGATCCTCACCATTTGCCGACCGGACCGCCGTAAAAATATTCAGGGACTCATTACGGCCTACGGCGAAAACAAGGAGCTGCAGGCCATTGCCAACCTGGCGGTATTTGCGGGCATCCGCAAGGATATTGACAATCTGGATGAGAATGAAAAGGAAGTGCTGACCGAGATGCTCCTGCTCATGGACAAGTACGACCTGTATGGCAAAATGGCCTTGCCCAAGAAGCACAACCCCACGACCGAGGTTCCCGAGCTGTTCCGGATTGCGGCCAACACCCAGGGGGTATTTGTCAATTCGGCGTTCAATGAACCTTTTGGAATTACCCTGATTGAAGCAGCCTCGGCCGGGGTACCTATTGTCGGGCCGGATGACGGCGGGCCGAATGATATCGTTAAAAATTGCAAGAACGGCATCCTGGTGGATACCACCGACACCAAGGCGCTGGGCAATGCCATCAAATCGATTTTAATTGATGAGGAGAAGTGGCGCGAGTATTCCAATAACGGTGTCAACGGCGTGAGAAAACACTACGCCTGGACTGCCCATGCCGAGTCGTTTCTTGACAAGGTCGACAGTGTCATTGGTGATTCAAAAAAGTCAACGGTTGCACACGGCGTTACGGAAGCACCGGGATGGCGCTTTACCGAATTCGACAAAATGCTTATCACCGACATCGATGACACCCTTGTTGGTGATGACAAAGCGCTCAAGGAGTTCATCAAGATCATCGAGAAAAACCGGGATAAAGTCGGATTCGGAGTCGCAACGGGCAGAAGTCTTGAACTAGTGGAAGAGATTCTCAAAGAGAAGAAAATCCCCACACCCGATGTAATAATATCTTCCGTCGGTACGGAAATTTACTATGGTACCAACCTCAAGAACCTGAGTTCGGATTCGGGCTGGGAGGCGCATATCTCCTACCAGTGGAAGCCGGAGCGAATCAAGGAAGTGTTGTCGGAGTTTGACTTTTTAACTCCGCAAAAACGGGATGGCGAACGGAACTTCAAGATCAGCTACAACATGGAGCCCAATAACGACAATCTGGCTCTGATCCATCAGCATCTGACAGAAAACAAGCTTCGCTACCAGCTGATATATTCGCATGGCGCTTATCTGGATATCCTTCCGCAACGGGCATCCAAGGGGCGAGCCATCAAATATCTGGGAAATAAATGGGGCATTGCCCCGGATCATATTCTTGTTTCAGGTGATTCCGGCAATGACTACGAGATGCTCTATGGCAAGCGGCTTGCGGTCGTCGTGGGTAATCACAGTCCGGAGATCGAAAGCCTGCGCGGAAACCGGCTCGTCTATTTTGCTGATAGCAACTATGCCGCCGGCATCATAGAAGGCATCCGCCATTACCGGTTCCTGGAAATCTGATTCCCGGCACCTCTATAGCTGCTGCCCAACTCCTCACCATCTGCCCGGTTCCTCGATAACTTCCCGGCTCCTCGATAACTTCCCGGCTCCTCAATACTCGATATCTTCTCGGACAGTTTACAGTTGGCAGCTGGGAAGTGGCTTATTTCACAAACATCATGCGCCGGGTGAAGCTTTGACCGCCGGCCTGGAGCCTGTACAAGTAGATACCGCTTGAAAAACGTTCTGCGTTGAATGTCGCAGTGTGCATGCCGGCTGCCATGGGCTGGTTGACCAGGGTTTCAATGTGACGGCCGGTAATATCAAATACTTCCAGTGTGACATGCATCTGCTCCGGGATGGAATAGCTGATGCGGGTAACCGGATTGAACGGATTGGGATAATTCTGCCCGAGGTGAATCCGGTCAGGGGACTGGCCAAAATCCTCATCAGCGTATGTATCCGTAGAAACGGCGTCCACGGTGATATGGTTGAACCGCTGGTTGCCGTCAAGACTGTCCGGCTCCGACCCGATACCGGACGCATCGATGCGAAGGGTAAAATCGGGGTTGTCATCAACAGCTTCCATCCCTGTAAAATCAAGCTCATGAAGCACATAATTGAGACCGATCTGGACCGTGCTGTATGCAAGACCGTCCGTATGGAAGTTGCTTCCATCTGTTGAAAAAGTGATTTCCTGCTCTTCTGCGCCACTATCCGTGCGTTTGACCACATACCTCACCACCACGTCCTTGTATCCGATCGTCGGAATGCGCAGATGGAATGTTCCTGTCGGATTCCGGAGCCGCAGTGCCCGGTCTTCTTCGATGTCATAGGGATCGGTGCGGGCATTAAATGGAGTCGGATCATTGACCCGGTCCCAGCGTGCACCATCATAGCGCAGCCAGGCGCCTCCAACGGTGCTGTTCCCACCCAGGATGCCACCGGCACTAATCTCCAGCTGCGTCGGAAAATCGACATCGTTGGGAATATTGTCGAAATCCCAGTGATGGATCAGATTCCGGCGGATCTCGTCTTCCATGACGTATCCGTCGAGTGTAATGTTGTTCAAGCGCTGGTTGCCACTGTCGTTTTCCGGCTCCGAATTTTCACCGGACAAAGTCACGCGTACCTGAAAATCGGGGTTGTTGTCCACCCCCTCAATGCCGGTGAAATCCAGTTCAATCAGATCATAATGGAAATCCACCTCAATTTCTGTGGTTGACAGGCCATCAGTCGTAAAAGTCTCTCCGCCATCAATGGAATAGGAGATTTGCTGATCATGCGCACCGCTAGAAGTCCGCATGGCGGCATAGCGCAGCACGACATCGCGATACCCTTTTATTGGCAGATGGAGGGTCAGCGATCCTGCTGGATTCCGCAGCCTGAGACCGCGGTCGTCCTCCTCCACATAGGGATCCTCGCGGGCATTGATGGACGTTGGCTCGTTGACACGATCCCAGCGGGCACCATCGTATGCTAAAAACCCACCGTAAAGCCTGCTGGAGGCATTAAGCAATTCAGGTTCTGTCGTCGAAAAATCAAAATCATTGGGAATTTCATTGAAATTCCAGTGATGTATCAGAACCTGGCCGGGAAGCGGTGAATCGGAAGCAGCCGCGTAATTTTGTGCAAAAGCCGGCACGACAAGCAGCATGGCCAGACAGGAAAGAAAAGCTGCCGTCCTGATATATGAGCTTGCTGCAACTGAGTCCGAATACGTGGCTGAATGTGTCATGAAAATGGTAGTATGGAGATCGTTTTTACTTTTCTCCTCTAACCTGGAAAATCTCATAAATATTGCGCAAAAGGAGATGCAACCGAACAGATTTTGTATCGGGCAAAATATTTTAAACCGGGATTGAACCGGGATAATGATTTAAACCTATAATTTAACAGGTTGCAGCCGTTTAAGCAAGCAGGATCAGACCTCAGCTCTTTTTCTTCCGGTCATGAGGACTCAGGAATTTTTTGCGTACCCGGAAACTTTTCGGTGTCACCTCCAGCAGTTCATCGTCGTCAATAAACTCCAGAAACTGCTCAAGACTCAGTTTTTTGGCGGTGGAAAGCTTCACGGAATCGGCCGTCTGAGACGCACGATGGTTCGTCAGGTTCTTTTTCTTGACCACGTTGACGATCATGTCGTCGGTCCGGTTGTTGAATCCGATAACCTGCCCCATGTACACCGGATCACCCGGCTCGTTGATAAACTGCCCGCGATCCTGGAGTCCCTCCAGCGCATAGTGGGTGACATTGCCGTTCTCCAATGCGACCAGCACCCCGTTTGTGCGGCCCGGAATTTCTCCTTTGTAGGGCTCGTAACTGTCGAATTGCTGGTGAATCATGGCGGTGCCGCGAGTCTCGGTGAGCACATCGCTGCGGAAGCCGATCAGCCCTCGCGATGGCACCCGGAAATCAAGACGAATCATCTCCAACTCAGTGGTCATGCCGGTCATGGTGCCTTTGCGGCCCATCAGGATCTCGATGACACGGCTGCTGTATTGCTCATCAACGGTTATCACCACTTCCTCGACCGGCTCATGCAGCACGCCTTCGACCTCCTGCATCAGCACCTCCGGACGTGAAACAGCGAATTCGTATCCTTCACGGCGCATTGTTTCAATCAGAATCGCGAGCTGCAACTCGCCCCGGCCTGAAACCTTGAACACATCGGGGTTTTCGGTCAAATCGACACGCAGGGAGACATTGGTACGCAGCTCTTTCATAAGGCGGTCCTTGATCATGTTGGAGGTCACAAATTTTCCCTCCAGGCCGGCAAACGGCGAGTCGTTCACCCGGAAGTACATGGCGATGGTCGGCTTGTCGATATCGTAATACGGCACCGGGGTCGGATCGCTTTCGGCGGTCAGCGAATCACCAATATCACTTAATTCATAACCCGCCAGCGCAACGATATCCCCGGCCTCGCCGCGGTCCACCGGAATTTTCCCTAGTCCGGCATAAGTAAAAAGCTTGGTGATGCGTGATTTTTCCTTGACTTCGCCGTTGCGGTTCACCAGCAGGATGGGCTGATTGCGTTCGATGGCACCCTGCTCCACGCGTCCGATCGCGATACGTCCCAGATAATCATTCCACTCGACATTGGAAACCAGCATCTTGAAAGGTTTGCCCAGCGGACGCTCCGGCTCGGGCACGTGGTCGATGATCAGGTCAAACAGCGGGCCAAGATCTTCGTTTGAGTCGGCAAGCTGCTTGCGGGCCCAGCCCTTGATCCCCACCGCATAAAGTATCGGAAAGTCAAGCTGTTCATCAGAGGCGTCCAGACTCACAAACAAATCAAACACTTCGTTGATCACATCATCCGGACGTGAGTCTTTCCGGTCGATCTTGTTGATGACCACGATGGGCTGGTACCCCAGCGCCAGTGACTTGCGCAGCACGAAACGGGTCTGCGGCAGCGGGCCTTCGGCCGCATCCACCAGAAGAATAACGCCGTTGACCATCTTGAGGATGCGCTCGACCTCTCCGCCGAAATCGGCGTGACCGGGCGTATCCACGATGTTGATCTTGGTGCCTTTCCAGTTGACCGCAGTGTTTTTGGCCATGATGGTGATGCCGCGCTCGCGTTCCAGTACGTTGGAGTCCATGACGCGCTCGACGACCTCCTGGTTTTCACGGAAAGTGCCGCTTTGGCGCAGCATTTCATCAACCATGGTGGTTTTGCCGTGGTCAACGTGCGCAATGATGGCGATGTTACGAATGGGTTGGTGCATGTGTACGTGTTACTGGTCCGGGCGGAATGCCGCACCAAATGAGTTGTGAAATCTGAATTCTCGAAAGCTTGGTAAGGTACGGTTTTTTCGGGAAATTTGCCCCGGGAAAAAATTACACCCCAAGTCCCGATACACCTATCTCATCAACATCATCTTGCGGGTGATCTGACGGTCGCCGGCCGCAAGACGGTAGATATAGACGCCGGAGGACAGGCTCCGGGCATCAAAATCGACCCGGTGCCGGCCTGCGCCGTACATGCCGTTGGCCAGTTCGCGGATCTGCCGGCCCTGGATATCGTAGACAGTCAGCCGGACCTGCTTGTGCCGGAGAAGCTCAAACGTTATAACGGTGACCGGGTTGAACGGATTCGGGAAGTTGGCGAGATTGAAATCCTCCGGAACATCCACTGTCTCGGCCAGATCGTACACTGACGTGGGCAGATGGTCCTGCTTCATCTGCATGATGCGGGCGTAGGAGGCCTCGATGGTCTGCCGCTCGATGGTCCCCGCATCCACCTGCTCCTCCACAAAATCCACGATCTGGGGAACCAGGGGCGCCTGATCGTAGGCATTGGCGCTGTAGAGCAGGATGTCCATACCGGCATTGATTGCCATCTTGACCGACTCAAAAAAACCGTAGTGATCCTGAATGGCCCGCATGAGCATCCCGTCGGATACGATAACGCCATCAAACCCCAGCTCGTCGCGAAGTTTTTCCTGGATATACGCCCCGGAAAGGGTGGCGGGATGGTCCGGATCGATGTCTTCATGGAACAGATGTCCCGGCATGATCATGCCGGAGTACCCCTGCGCAAGCAGCTGCTCGTAGGGTTCAATCTCCTTTTCCCGCCAGGTGTCGGAGATGTCGGTGAAACCCAGGTGGGAGTCTTCGGTGGCGCTGCCGTGGCCGGGAAAGTGTTTCAGGGCTGTGAGGATGCCCAGTTTTTCGAATTCGTCGATGAACCAGGAAGCGTGGCTGGTCACAATGGCCGGGTCATCCGAAAAACTGCGGTCGAGCCGGCCGATGGCCGGACTGTCGGGATTGACGTTCACGTCCACCACAGGCGCCAGGTTCAGGTTGATGCCGGCATCCCTGAGCCAGCCCGCCATAAGCGCCGCCTGGTCGCGAGTTGCCTGTTCTGAGTTTTGCTCACCAAGTGCTTCGGCTGACTGGGTGCTGCTGTAGCCGGTGTTCTGGTTGAGGCGGGCGACTCGTCCCCCCTCCTGGTCGATGGCGATGAAGATCGGTGTGGACGCGTCCTGCCGGATTTCGCGGGTGAGCTGGCGGAGACTGGCCGGACCGTCCACGTTATATGCAAAAAGGATAACCCCACCCAGATTGTATTCGGTGATGTCGGAATACAACCGGTCGGTGACCTCCGTTCCGGGTCCGAATCCCACCAGCAGCATCTGTCCGATCATCTCGCGCAGGCCGGGCTCCGGCGTTTCCGAAGTGACCGGCCGGGAAAATGCATGGTGTATTTCCGTTTTGGTCGGAAGGAAAGGCAGAAGAAGAGGAAAAAGAAGAAAAAGAGTCAGAGTGAGAACGGGCAGCGTCCTCCCCTTCGCTGGTTTATTTCGGTGCGGCACTGGTCGTTGCGGCATTGTTAGGTGTCCCTGCTGTCATTAATTCTAAATAAAAATTCGGGATCAAGATACACATTAACGAAGAAAATCCATCGGCTGGATTGCAGAACGACCGGGATACAGACTGATGGGGATATAGGCCGGCGGACGCTGCCGGATCATCGTAGCCGCTCCGGATACTCCAATTGACATCAACCTCCTGCAGCGCAATGATATCCGGATCATACTCCCGAATGATCTCGACAATGGCGGCAATGCTACCGTGTCCGGCCGCGATGTTGTAGCTCATGATGCGGATCTGCGCCGGCTCATAGTACCGGGCCTCCTTGCGGCATCCCAAGCAGGATATCTTGCCCCGTAAAACACGCATTTGTAACCGGTAGCCCGCACGGTATCAGGATGACCATTCCCAGGTATCTTTCCAGGTTCCTGTTGGATGCGACCGCGGCACAACCTCTGATTGTTATTTGAAATACCCATACTTCATTGCCATTTGAACTGCCTCAGTAGTATTCGATGCTTTCAACTTTTCAATAATATTCTGGCGATGGGTATTTACGGTATGGATGCTGATTTTGAGCCTGTCGGATATCTCTTTACTGTAGAATCCTTCTGAAATCAGTTTCAGTACTTCAATTTCGCGCGCTGTGAGGTTCAAAAAGGGTGTTTTTTCATCATCCGGAACAACAAAAAGCTCCCCCGTCTCATGATGGACCACCATGCCGCGCAAGGATGAGCCACTATCTTGATTTGAGGATACACTGGCTATGGAAAGCACCAGCCAGATGTTCCCGTGAATATCGTTTTCAAGAACCTGATGCTGCTCCGTTATTCTCAACCAGTTTGTAGCTTCGCCACTCCGTCCATCACTTTTCAACCCGGGTTTCCGTATCCGAAAGTCATAGACCGCCTTGTATTTACGCATCTCGTTGGATTCCAGTCTGATCACCATGCCCAGGAAATAGATTCCGGCTTCCAGCGCTCTCAAGTGGTCATCAGGATGCATGAGCAGTTCAAAACCTTCCTGCACTTCGCCTGTTCCATCAGATAATCCAAGCTTGTTTCTGTATGAAGGAGAAGCATATACGTGGGTTTTGCGGAACAAGTCAAAAACGGCAACGGCTGACCTTTCAAGGGCATCGATTTTGTCAAGATGCGGTTTGTGCCTTTCCAGCACACTGTAGTCCAGATCCTTTTCCACAAAAGGAATGCTGCCGATAAGGCGATGATACCGTTCGTAGAGATGATGCAATTTCGATTCCATGGTCCATACTGATTATTAGCGATAGCATCAGCCAAACAAATCCATCTAACTTTGTTCATACCAAATTACTGAAAATCATTCATTTCATACCATGGACAGAAAATCAATATTTCTCGCACTAGCTCTCTGCCTCTTACAGATCCTTTTCACCCAAAACCGGGCATCCGCCCAGACCATCCGCGGGCAGGTGACCGATGCGGCGACCGGAATGTCCCTGCCCGGGGTGACGATCATCGTGCTGGATCAGGAGCCGGTACTGGGTACCACAACCGGCCTGG
>SLKA01000057.1 GCA_007134845.1 Balneolales bacterium | reverse complement strand
GTTTTTCGTTCCGCTGCCGATCCCGAACATGAAGACAACGATATCCCGGAAGGTGTTGTCGAAGTTGGTGAACCGGAACCGGCTACCAAATACTATGAGATCATTACAGACGATGCGGTAACCGAAGAGGGATTTTTTACCGTGCATCAGGTGGACGACAAACTCTATTTTGAAATACCTGACACCGTTCTTGGAACCGAGATGCTCATGGTTTCCAGGATTGTCCGGGCACAGGAAGGCACCGGATATGGTGGAATTCGCCTGAATAACTATGTGCTCCGCTGGGAGAAACGCGGTGAGCACGTTATGCTTCGCAGTGCCATGTATCAGTCTGTTGCCGACACTACAACCTCGGTGTACAGAGCGGTTAAGGCCGCTACATTTGAACCGATCATCGCTTCATTTGAAATTGAGTCCATCGGTCCGGACAGTGTTTCATCACTCATTGAGGTCACGGATCTTTTTACCACTGACGTACCTGAATTTTCGCCTCGGGAGCGATACCGCGGACGCCGGGTGGACAGTGACCGCAGTTATGTCGAACGCACCAGAGCATTTCCTGAAAACGTCGAAATTACCAGTGTGGTCACCTTGCAGTCCGAAAATGTGCCCAGTGGCGGCAGCCTCCGATCCATCTCCATGATGATCAACTACAGCTTTCTTCGTTTGCCCGAGGTGCCGATGCAGCCAAGACTGCATGATGAGCGGGTTGGCTATATTTCTGTTCATCAGGTCGATTACAGCAGGCCCGAGCACCGAGCAGAACGCCGCAGATACATCACGCGCTGGCGGCTGGAGAGAAAAGAGGAAGAACCGGATGAAAACGGCCTGGTTGAACCAAAGAAACCGATCGTTTTTTATGTAGATCCGGGTACGCCCGAATTTCTTGTTGATTATGTGATTCAGGGCGTCAATGACTGGCAGCCAGCATTCGAGCAGGCCGGATTCCGCAACGCCATCATCGGTAAAAAAGCGCCGGTCGACGATCCCGAATTCAGCATGGAGGATTCGCGCTTCTCCATGGTACGCTGGATGCCGTCGACCACAATGAATGCTTTTGGACCTCATGTGCATGATCCCCGAAGCGGTGAGATCATCACCTCATCCATCGGTATGTTCCATAATGTGCAGAACCTGCTTAGAAACTGGTACTTTGTGCAGGGCGGTGCCGTGGATGAGCGCATGCAGAACCTGCCGATGCCCGATTCACTCATGGGACGCCTGGTGCGCATGGTGGTGGCGCATGAGGTGGGTCACACCCTCGGCCTTCCACACAACATGAAAGCCAGTGCTACGGTGCCGACAGACAGCCTCCGCAGTCCGACATTTACACGCAAATACGGAACTACCCCGTCCATTATGGACTATGCCCGCATGAACTACGTGGCCCAGCCCGGAGACGATGCGTATATGTTTCCCATTGTCTCGATCTATGACAAATTCTCTATTGAATGGGGGTACAAACCCATTCCGGAAGCCGGATCGGCAGATGAGGAGCGGCCCTTTCTGAATAAAATCGCTGCGCGTCAGGAGCAGGAACCCATGTTGCTGTTTGGCAATTTGTCGACAATCGATCCGACCCAGCAGCGCGAAGCGCTTGGTGACAATCATGTCAAATCCACCCAATACGGCATCGCCAATATCAAGCGCATCATGACCTTTATCGTCGATGCTTCGGGTGAGGAGGGAGAAAACTACCAGACGCTCTCTGAACTATACGCAGCAGCTGTACAGCAGCGGAACTGGATGCTGGGGCACGTGGTGAACTGGGTTGGCGGTATCTACAGCGAACGGAAGGTATACGGCCAGCAGGGGCCCGTTTATACACCCGTTCCCCGTGAGCGCCAGGTTGAAGCGATGCAGTATCTGATCGATGAAGCCTTCCAGACGCCACACTATCTGCTCGACCAGAATGTGCTCGACCTGATCCAGCCGTTCGGATCAGGGAACCGGATCATGCAGGGACAGCGCCAGATTCTGATGAACCTCATGAGCACCAGCCGCCTCAACCGCATGGCAGAACTTGAGGCTACTCGCGACCGAAGCGAAATCTACCCCGTTGATGAAATGATGACCGACGTGCGGAAAGGGATTTGGCACGAACTGGACCACAACCGGGTATCCATTGACATGTACAGGCGAAATCTGCAGCGAGCGTATCTTGATGTCATGGAAATTCAGCTGCCCGGATTCTTCATCCGGAATTCCAGTGAAGGATCGGCAATGATACGCGGTCATCTGCGTGAGCTCAAACGCGATATAGACCGCTCGATTTCGCGTGCCACGGACAATCCAACTCGCTATCATCTGGAAGACATCTCCGATCGCATCAGAGACATTCTGGAAAACAACTGATCCAGAGCAACCAATCAAATGGCGGCCCAAGGTTTGATTCTTTGTCTTCAAGGCCGCCATCGGGTTTGCCATCGAACCGCCATCGGGTTTGCCATCGAGCCGACATCGAGCTGTCAGCCATTACCGCCCATACTGTTTGATATCCGGCTCAATCATTTTTTTGAGCACAAAAAGACGCCGTTTGTCGGTGTCCAGTACCTGATAACCGAAGGTTTTGCACAGGTATCTTATGGTATCCCTGTGGTAGAAGCTGATGTGTGTCATATCCCTGGTGTAGTGCCAGTTCCGGAAGCGTTCCGGTAAAAGCCAGAGTATGGTCATGATGGTGAGCACCCCGCCAGGCTTCAGCAGACTGGTAATTTGACTCATCTCTTGCCTCGGATTCGCAAAATGTTCAAAGCATTCTGTGGCAAAAATCGCGTCAAATGGTCCCGAAGGCAAATCAGGAAAGAAGAGAGGATCATAATTTCTGCACATGTGCCCTTCCCTTTCAAGGAGAATGCTTAGCGTCGGCCCGGGTCCGGATCCGTAATCCAGGATCTCAGCCCGGGCGGGTAAAAATGGGAGGGTGGGATGGATGGCTTTGTTGAGAAACGCAACATATCCCGGATATTGAATCCCGTTTTCGTGTGTCAGGTAATAGGATTTTGCCGTCTCGTCATCCGGATGAAAGCAGGGTGGAACCGTGATGAGCCGGCAATGATTGCAAAGCAGATACTCCCGGCTGTCGGATGCCTCAACCGGAGCATGTGCGACATGGTGGCACAGTGGACACATTTGATTCATCTGTTGCACAATAGCTTATGTGAACCGGCTTTAAAAAGCATATACCTGAATCAACGGGAATCAATCTGAATCAACGGGAATCAATCTGAATCAACCTGAATCAACGGGAACAAGTAACACAAATGCGTTTTTCGGGCATGATGAGAATACGCTCGAACGCAATGGGCCGGCCACACCGGACACATGCACCGAATTGTTCATCATCCACCTTGTCGATAACATTTTTAAGCTGCTTGAGCCGGTTGCGTGTATTTAGGTAGGCCGCATCATTTACACTTTTGTTGTTGATGGCATCCATCCTTGAAATACGCCCGATGGAATTATCAGGTGCAATCGCAGCTGTTACTTCCTTGAGTACAACGAGCTCCTTTTCCGCTTCGCTGATCTGTTCGTGAATCTTCGTGCGAACCTGTTCTTTTTGTTTCGCTGACAGTACCGGCATAATGTGGGATTTGTGCTTCGTTATGGCAGGGTTGGCTCTTGCGACAATATAGCGTCCTTTGGTGACTTATACCTTATTTGCTGACGAATTTTGCGGCCAATCAAGCCATATTTTGGAGCCAGCAGGAAGACAAGGGCAAACTGAATTCCGGCGAACACAGCAATGGCACCGGCAATGGAGCTGTTAATCCACAACGCCAGATAATATCCGCCAACAGCCGATGTAATTCCAAAAAATGCCGCAAGCAGCAGCAGGCGATGAAGCCGATCGGTCAGAAGATAAGCGGTGGCCGGTGGAACAATCAGCAGCGCGACCACCAGTATAGCGCCGACACTTTCGAATGAAGCGATGGTGGTAAAAGAGACTGATCCCATAAGACCGTAGTGAATCAGTCCCACCGGCATTCCGAGTGTTGCGGCAAGCTGAGGACTAAAACTGTACGTCTTAAGCTCCTTGTACATCAATGTGATAAAGGTAATGTTCATGATCAGCACCAGCCCCAGGATCCAGACGGGACGCGGCCCCATGTTGGTGCCCTGCCATATCCACAAGTCCCATGGCACATAAGCGATCTCCCCATACAGGACACACTCCTGATCTATATCCACATTTCCGGCATAGAGGGAAATCAGTATCACACCGATGGCAAACAATGTGGTGAAGACTATTCCCATGGATGCATCATGGAAAATGCGTCCCTTTTTGCTGAGCTGCTCGGTAAGCCAGACGGTAAACAATCCGACAATTCCCGCTCCGATCAGCATGGGGAACGTATTCCGGCTGGCTGTGATCAGAAATGCAATAACAATGCCAGGCAGGACAGCGTGCGAAATGGCATCGCCCATGAGTGACATCTTTCTGAGCACCAGAAACGTTCCGACCAATGCGCATGACGTAGCCGCAAGAATGCCGGTAATAATAATCCAACCGGTTGATGTTATCATGGCAGGGAACCTCCTTTTTTTGGTTCCGGATCATCTTCGGAATCATAGGGAATTTTACTCAGATGAGGATCCAGTTCGGGGGATCCAAGGGATTTTCGCAATTCCGCCTCGATTTCGGAAGTGATGAGGTGCTCCATAGATTCAGCATCATCGTGCACATGGTCCTCGGCAATTTGCAGGTGCTGGTTGAGATATTTTTCCCAAAGTCGATGCACCCGCACCAGACGTTTTGCCTCTCTGCGTCCATCGGCAGTGAGAACGTATCCATCGGGAGTTCCGGCATAATAGGCGATCAGCTTTTTATTCAGCAGGGTGGAGATGACTTTTTTCATCCGGCTTTTTGTGAGATGACGGCGTTTGCGCAATTCCTGCAAGGGGCGAAGACGATCGGTTCTTCCATCTTCTTCTTCCATGGCATAGAGCGTTTTCAGAATATTTTCACTGGCCACTTTGTATGAAAGTCGCTTTTTCTGAATGTATCGGGCAATTTCGCCGCGCCCCGGAGCCAGAAGAAATGAAAGGAAAAAGATGAACGCAGTGCTGACAACCATCCAGGGTCCGGTTGGCATCGCAGGGGCGGTATAGCTGATGAATGATCCGGTGATGCCGGAAAAAGCGCCAACACCTGCGGCAATTAGCAGCATCACCCTCAAAGAGTCGGTCCAGTATCGGGCAGCAGCCGCCGGAATGATCAGCATCGAAGCCATAAGTACCACACCGACAGCCTGAATACCGGCTGTTATGGTCATCACCATCAGCAGAGCCAGCAGAAACTCCATCCGCTTGACCGGATAACCGATACTCTGAGCGAAAGAGGGATCAAAACTTATAAGCTTGAGCTCCTTGAACGTAATTACGATGATCACAAGAATGAGCAGGCTGAGTCCCCCGAAAACAAGAACATCATCCCCGATCATGGATGCGGCCTGTCCAAAGAGGAAATCATCCAGTCCGCTCTGGTCAATATGCCCGGTAGACTGAATGAACGTCAGCAGGACGACACCCAAACCAAAGAATACCGACAATACCATTCCGATGGAGGCATCAGGGGCAATACGGCTGTTTCGGGTAATAAAATCCATGGTCACCATGCTCAGCAAACCGAATACGAATGCGCCGGCAATCAACATGAAGGGATCTTTGCCGCCCGCCACGATGAACGCCAGGCACACACCGGGCAATATAGCATGTGCCACCGCATCGCCTACAAGTGCCCGTCGCCTCAGTATAGCAAAACATCCGAGGGCACCTGCCGATATTCCAAGCAGAATGGTCCCGGCCAGCACGTATCGGATGTTGGGATCCTGCAGTGAAAAAAATTCAAATAAAATGTCCATGATTTGTTATGCCGGATGTTCTGGCTGTTTCAGGATTGTTGTTCTGGCTGTTTCAGGATTCCGACTCCCTGACAAACCGCTGCTGTCGGCTCTGTTCAATTATCTGACTGAGTATATTGAGTCGGCCGCCGTAGGTTTTTTGAAGGTTTTCATCGGTAAATGTGGAAGCAACCGGTCCGCATGCGACCATGCGCAGATTCAGGAGCATCACCAGATCAAAATTTTCCGGGACACTTTGCAGGTCGTGATGCACAACGACAACGGTTTTCTTCTGTGAACGCAGCTCTTGCAATTTTTTGAAAATAACATCCTCGGTTGCGGCATCCACTCCTGCAAGTGGCTCGTCCATAAGGTAAATCGAGGCGTCCTGGGCCAGGGCTCTGGCCAGAAATACCCGTTGCTGCTGCCCGCCTGAAAGCTGGGAAATCTGCCTTTTGTGGTACCCATCCATGCCCATCTCACGAAGCGCATCCATGGCAACTTCCCTGTCATTGCGTGAAGGACGCTGGAAAAGCCTGAGATGCGGGTAGCGACCCATGAGCACCACATCCATTACACTGATTGGGAAGTCCCAGTCAACCGTCTCGCGCTGCGGTACATAGGCGACATTTCTCCGCTGCTTGTCAAGTGGTTTGCCATAGATGAGTGTGTAGCCGGACGATGAAGCAATCAGGCCCATGGCCGCTTTCACAAGGGTGGACTTGCCTGCTCCGTTCGGCCCGACAACGGCAGTCAGGCTGCTTTCGGGAAGCTCAAAATCAATATCCCACAGCACCGGCTTCTGATCGTAGGCAACAGTCAGATCATGAACCTCGATCGGTGGACTAATGGTTGATGCCGGATCGGATTTCAAATCCTGCCCGGTCGTTGAATCCGTAATATTGGTATCGTTTTTTTTCATGATTTTTGTAACCGCGTGTCGTAATAAATGAACATCGATTTTTTGTCAAATGCTTTTTGTCAAACACATCATTATGATGGTTGTATTTCTTCGGTAAGGCCCCGAACAATAGTCTCTACATTGTGACGGAACATGCCGGCATAGGTTCCCTCAGGCGTGCCCCTGGCCCCCATGGAGTCAGAAAATAAAGCACCACCTATTTGCACGGAGTAGCCACGGTTGCGCACTCCTGCAATGACGGATTCGATGGCACGGGTGCTTACACCGGTTTCAATGAAAATGGCAGGAATTCTGCGCTCAATGATCAGGGAAACCATGCGGGATACGTCCTGAAGTCCGAACTCGGTAGCCGTACTCAACCCCTGAAGTCCACGCACCTCAATATTGTAAGCCCGGCCAAAATATTGAAAAGCGTCATGAGCGGTGATCAGGATGCGCTGTTCTTCAGGAATTTGTTGAATGCGTTGCAAGGCGTAAAGATGCAGTTCCTCCAGCTCCTGCTTGTACAATTCGGCCCGTTCGGCGAATTGCCCGGATTTTTCCGGCAGCAGTGAGGATAAGGCTTCCTGCACATCATCAATAACATACATCCAGAGTTCTGCATCAAACCATACGTGGGGATCGTAGGTGCCGCCATAATCGCTTGCTTCTATGAGTTTGTCTCTCGGGATCGAACCGGTTACGACCCGCGACTGGTCTCCAAGCCGGTCAAGAATTTCGGATAAGCGACCCTCCAGAAACAGACCATTGTACAATACCAGATCAGACCGTTCCATTTGCTGAAAATCGCGCGGTGTGGCGCGGTACAGATGGGGATCGACACCGGGACCCATAAGGCTGGTGATCCTCACATCATCACCGCCTATGTTTTCCACAGCATCACGAATGAGGTTCGTGGTAGTGACAATGAAAGGCCTGCTGTCGTCACTTGCCTCATCTTCACCGCAGGAAGATATTACATTGGAAAAAACAAGCAGGAGTGAAAGAATCAAAAAGCGGCCGAAGCCCGGCTGCCTGTCAGGTGCTGAATTGTGCATGTTCAATTTTGTGCAGTTATTCATTTTGCTAATGGGTAAATATTCGTTACGGTATTCGGGTCTCCATTGCTCCTGAGGAGCGTTATGGAAATACTAATCCGCTTTTTCATCGTCATGACACCAGACAAGTTTGGCAATGGAGTGTGGAATGAGATACTGATTTTCGTTTACTTTCAGCCGAACACCGGTGCTTTCATTGCCCTTGATTGTGATCTTCCTGCCAATAATCAATTCCAGGCGTGACAGCAGATTAAGAATGTCCTTGTCCTGTGACATGACCCGGCTGATGGTCAGCTGGTGACCGGTTTTATGCAGTGTGATGGGTGCCAGTTCAGGTGAATCGGGAATCACCAGATCCGCAGAGGGTATGGGATCCCCATGTGGGTCATGTGTCGGGTGATCCATCAATTCAGCTATGGCAGCTTCGAATTTCTCACTGATTACATGTTCGAGGCGCTCGGCTTCTTCGTGGATCTCATCCCAGGAGTAATTGAGGTGTTTTGCAAGGTAGAGTTCCAGCAAACGGTGATGGCGCAGTATTTCGAGAGCAATTTTTTCTCCCGTCTCGGTAAGCTGAACACCCTTGTAGGGCTCGTGTTCCACCAGATTCATGGCACATAGCTTTTTGACCATGCCCGTAACAGACGGTGGCTTGACATTGAGCTTATTTGCCAGGTCCTGCATACTGACATTCAAATTGAGCTCCCTTAGTTTAAAGATTTCCTTGAGGTAATCTTCCTGGGATTCGCTGAGAATTGGTTTTTCCATAATTCGATAAATGAAATGCCCATGACAGAGCACAAGCTCTGACACACATGCGAATGATTAAATACTGTCATGGCATTCTATGTGACATTATAAACCCAAACATTTAAACAGATGAAATAGGGGAGGCTGTCTCAATTTAGTCATAGCTAATTACAAGAACAAGTGATTGTCTCGTGGTTACTTAAAAACAAACGTATTTCTGCGAGGTTATGTATCGTAAAAATTACTCAATCCTAAATATATTATTAGCTATAACTAAATATTTTTCTATTTTCAAAGAGTGTTTGATGTATGGACCACCAAAAAATCTTTCTAAAATGTATAAAACTGCCCTAATCGCTGTTTTCGGCTTCTTAATTGCTGATACCGGAATTGCACAGCAACGACTTTCGGGGAAGGTAACAGACTCGGAAAGCGGAGAACCTCTGGCAGCGGCTTCTGTTGAAATCAAGGATACGAATACAGGAACAAGTACAGACGAGAATGGGATTTTTATCTTGCCTTATCTCAAGGAAGGCAAATACACGCTTTTGGCACGCAGTCTTGGCTACCGGGCAAATCAAATTGAGATCACTATTCCCGATGATTTGGGTGCTTCGCTGATCATCGAACTAACTCCAGCTGTATCCATTCTGCAAGAAATGACGGTGGCCTCTTCGATCCTGAGAAGCGGGTCAAACTATCAGCCGGAAAGAGTTTATACGAGTGAAGAGCTCAGCCGTCGCGCGGATATTTCTGTTGGTCAAATGCTTGACGGTGAGCCGGGAATTGCCATGCGTTCCTTTGGAGTTGTGCCTGCACGTCCTGTTTTGCGCGGCTTTGACGGCGAACGACTGCTGATTCTTGAAAACGGTGAACGCATGGGCGATGTCTCGGAATCATCTGTTGATCATGCTATTGCGCTTGATCCGGCAGCTGCAGAATCCATCGAAGTGATTCGTGGACCGTCCGGCCTTTTGTTTGGAAACAATGCCCTCGGCGGGGTTATTAATTTGGTGACCTCAGACATACCCGGTGATGCTGCACACGGTCTGTCCGGCAACGCTTCATTGCAGGGTGCAACCATGAACGGCATGGTGCATGGGTATTCCCGCCTGAGCTATGGGATGGATAACCAGGCGGTGACCGGTCGCTTGTCCTACCGTCAAGCCGGTGATGTGCAAACCCCTGACGGGAAGCTTCCGGGCACCTCGATGTCCGCACTGGAAGGCAGCTTGGGATGGGGGTTTCGGAGTGCTCAGACACGGGGTGGACTCGCATTCATGGGCATGGATCATGTATATCAGATACCTGAAAATATCGATGATCCAGACGAGCACGTGGAAATTCGCTATAACAGACAGGGAGCACAGGCCCAGTTGCAGCACAAGCCATCCGGTTCCTTTGATGCTGTTCAGGTCAGGATGCACGTTTCCCGATATGATCATCAGGAAGTCGAAGTTGCATTTCTGGATGACGGCAGTGCAAGGGAAGACATAGAAATTGCCTATATGCAATGGGCGTATTCTGCAACGGTGAGTGCCGAACACAGCAATACGGGTGTCTTCAACACAGGAACCATTGGATTTAACATCAATGGACGCAGTTTTGATATCGGTGGAGATGAAGCCTATTCACCGGGTGATATCACCATCAATCCAGCTCTGTTTGCGCTGCAGGAGGCAAGCCTTTCTTCCCGGCTTACCCTGCAGATCGGGACGAGACTGGACTTCAGGTATGTGGAAACCATCCCCAATGAATTGAATGAGATTGAAACTTCCAGAACCAACATGGATCTGTCCGCTGCAATAGGTTTGAACTACAGCCCGGCTTCCCGGCATGAGCTGGGTATTCAACTGGCCCGGTCCCACAGGTATCCGACTATTGAGGAGTTATACTCAGATGGAGCTCATCTTGCTGCTGGGGCTTACGAGATCGGGGATCCGACCCTGAATTCCGAACGCACTTACGGCATGGATGCTTTTTCCCGCTGGCATTTCGACTGGTTATCTTTTGAGGCAGCAGGATTTTTCAGCTACATCCAGAATTTTATCGCCTTTCAGCCGCAGGGAATAACGGATCCGGCTTCCGGACTCCCTGTATTTCGCTACACAGGCGATAGCGCACGGCTTTTTGGAGGTGAACTTACCGCCTTCCTGAGCCTGTCAGAACAGTTCTCTGCCGAAATAGGCCTGGATTATGTGAACGGAACCCGCCTGAATGAAAGCCGGGATCCATTGCCGCTTATGCCGCCATTTCGCAGCCGCCTGGTTTTCGATTATGATTTCGGGAGGAGTTTTCTGGGTGGTAATATCAGATTGATATCCTCTCAAAGCAGGGTGGCACCCGAAGAAGATACGACCGATGGCTATCTCCTGGCAGGATTCCGGGCAGGACACCGCTTCGGCAAGGGTGGAATTCACAGCATTGTTTTCAGAGTAGATAATCTATTCAACACCAGATACCGCGACCATCTCTCCCGCGTAGAAGATCGCAACTTTCCAATGCCTGGCCGCAATGTCAGTTTGAACTACAGATGGATTTTCTGATAGCTATGATGATATAAGGGCATTTATTCCGCAAAAGCCCATAACCGGGAAACTTTTTGCTTCCGGCACATTGCAATTCATGGGCCAGCTGATTATCATCGTATCAATCGCATTTGGTTCTTCCATACAGGAAGTGAAAAGGGAATCCCGTGGAAACCGGGAGCTGTACCCGCAACTGTAACATCCGTTTTGTGATCGAAACCTGCCTGAGCCACTGTTCCGTATTTTCCGGAATGGGAAGGCCGTTCGATCATCGGATGAAGCCAGGAGACCTGCCGGATGTGTCACACCGTAACTTTCGGGACTAAAAGCTACGGTTGAATCCAATGGTATGATCCATATTCCCCGTTTTCTGCATGCAGGGCTGTGCGCAATTCCTGCAGTTGGCCTCATTTTGATGTCAGTTGTTGATGCTTCAGGATATGGAACCTGTTCTGAAGTTTCGCGAAATGAAGCACACTCTGAAAAATCCGGCCGCAAATCCCAATCCGGGTATTCCCCGGAAAACACACTGCCCGATACCCTGTTACTCGAGGAAATCCGCATCCTCGGCACCCGAATTGAAGTGCCGGACCACCAGCAGCCGGTGTGGATTCAGAATATAGACTCTGACTTTCTGCGTCAGATGCCACATGAATCGGCGGCATATCTGCTAGCAGGCCATTCGTTTTCCATGATCAGGGACTACGGTGATGGGAATATGGCACTCGTTTCCCAGCGTGGATTTTCACCCGGCCACTCGCGCATTTTGTTGGAAGAAATGCCACTCAATCACCCTATGCTTGGTGTATTTGATCTTTCCCTGGTGCCTGCCGGACTTCTTGACGGTATTTCATCCTCTTCGGGTAACCCGGCAGCAATGTCAGGCTCCGGTGGCATCGGTGGCACGATTTCGCTCCGTACCCGGATGCAGCAGGATCGCGCTTTTTTTTCACAATCAATTGGCAGCTATGGCTTTGAACAGACCGGAGCTGGAGCCTCCTACACCGAAGGTGCTTTTTCAGGTGGAATACGGGCGTATCTTCAGCGCGGCGATTATGACTTTCCGTATGATGATCCCGACCCGGTCCGCCAGGAGAAAAGAACACGCGATAACAATCACAAATCGGCCGGATATCTTCTTGCACAGGGTAGCTATTCGCACCGCGACTGGCGTTTTCGGTCACTTGTGTGGCTCGACAACATTGCCAACGAGCTTCCCGGATCTATCCATGCCCGCACCCCGGCCCGGCAGGATGACCGTTCTCAACGCTGGCTTTTTCAATCTGGCTACGACGGTTTTGAACGTACCTGGATAACAGCAACAGCCGGTTGGTACCGATATGAGCTGGATTATACGGACTGGCGGACCAACCGTACCGGTGCCAGTACAACCCGGCTCTATATGTTCAAGCCTGTTGTAAGGCACGTCTGGTCTGCAGCGCATGAATCCAATCTGGCATCACAATGGACGTACCAAACAGTCGATACCGATCACTATGCCGGCTGGATTCACCATCACCAGGTCTCCACCCGAATGAACCACTCGTGGCAGATCACGAGCCTTATTACATTATATCCCTCTGTGGAGTGGGAAATGCACTCCAAATTTGACAGCGCTCTGAATCCGGCGCTGGGCCTCACTCTGAATCCGGGAATCCAAAGTCTGACCATTCGCGGGATGATAAGCCGGAACCGCAATATCCCGACATTCAATGACATGTACTGGCAGCCGGGCGGAAATGCCGATCTGCAGCCCGAGACGGTGGCATCCTATGAAACGGGGATCACCTACAGGTATGCCGGTGGTGATGAGGAGGACATGATCGTTGCCGGGGTTACGATTTTCTGGCATGATTTTGAAAACGGCATCCGATGGATCCCGGGTCCGGACGGACGTTTTGCCGCGCATAACATTGAACGCATCCGGTCTGATGGAGTTGAGCTGGACCTTGAATTTTCGCATGATTTTTCGGTTATTCGCGCGGATGTGCACTACCTGGTATCTCATACCAGAGCATCTATTCACCGGGAACGGTATCGGGGTGATGACAGTGTCGGCCGGCAGATGATCTACGTGCCGGAATGGATGCACAAGGGCTCACTGCAAGCTGCATACCGCAAACGAATCTGGACCCGGATCGCCGTACAGCAGATCGGACAGCGATTTACGACGATGGATCATTCCTCGCCGAGAGACCCCTTGCGCGCATTTGCACGGTTTGATCTGGATGCCGGGTTCAGTGCTTCTGTGCGATCAATGCACCTGCGGGCATCTCTGGGCATCCGGAATCTGACCGACCAGACATACGAAGTCATTGCAGGTTATCCGGTTGCCCCACGCCACTACAGGGCGTCACTCACAATATCCCTGAAATGAGCCTTGTACACCGGCAAGGACTCAATGTGATAACTCACAGCCAGACAGAATCTTAAGGCATTACCTTCATGTTTCACAAACAAGTTGCTGCAGAAAAAACGGACCAAATACATCACCAATAAAAAGAAACACTATGATTCAGCGCATACACGCACCATTTACAATTTCCGCTTTATTCCTGATTTTCATTACTTCACTGGTGCCTTTACGCATGGCCACCGCCATTCAACCGGACAAGGTTTTTGTGATTAATGAAGGGGCCTTCGGACAAGCCAATGCATCTGTGACCGTCTTTTATCCCTCGACTGGTGAAAGGGTCTCCGATGTGTTTTCTGCTGGCAATGACCGCCTGCTGGGAGATGTCGCCAATGATGCGCAATGGATTAATGGCAAACTTTACATCGTAGTGAATAACAGTCATAAAATCGAGGTAGTTGATCCGCAATCCTACAAATCCAAACAGACCATTTTCATTGACAGCGACACGCACGGTGGAAGTCCGCGCAAGATTCTTCAGGTCGCTCCGGATAAAGCATATGTCACCAATCTGTTTGGCAATAACATATCGGTCATTGACCTTGCATCGGGGGCGGAGACCGGAACCATTGATGTCGGTCCGGGACCGGAGGGAATCGTGCGTTCAGGAGGTTTTGCCTTTGTTGCTTTGAGCGGTCTTGGGCAGGGTAACGAGGTTGCCGTGATTGACATTGAACGCGACGAGCTGGTCACCCGCCTGGAAGTTGGTGACAATCCGGTGCATCTTGCTGTCGCACCTGATGGCAACGTCTGGTCGGTCGCTACGGGCAATTATGGGTTCGATGATAACTTTCAGTATGATCCGGACCTCGAGACATTCGGGCAAATTGTAATAATTAATTCCGCGACGCTTGAAATATCCGGAAGATTTGAGACGGGAGGACATCCCGGAAAACTTGTATTTGTGGATGAGGATCATGCGCTGCTGCAGCATGACGGATTGCGATTGATTGATGTGGATAACCTTTCATTGATTGAGGAACCTTTCCTTGACCGGACGATATACTCCTTTGATGTGACAGAACATATCCACGTATCGGAGCCCTCTGTCTATATCACAGTTGTACCGGACTTTGCCTCATCCGGACGGGTAATCAGATATGGTTATGATGGGGAGGCTGTTGACAGTTTTCAGGCCGGGATTGGCCCCGGAGCGATCGCATTCTGGTATCAGGAGGCAACCGGTTTGGAGCATGACATTCTGATAGCTGATCGAATCCGGCTGAATCAGAACTATCCCAATCCATTTAACCCGAAAACGTTTATTTCCTATGAACTTCCGGTCGGGGGCCATGTCAGACTTGATGTTTATGACACTCTTGGAAGGTTGGTGGCTACACTGGTAGATGGCAGGGTTCCGGCAGGTGATCATGCCGTTACCTTTAATGCAGCAGGTTTTGTCAGCGGATTGTATTTATATCGCTTGTCATTCGAGGATTATTCGATATCCAGGCAAATGCTGCTGATCAAATAGGCGTAGGTTGCTAACATGTTATGCACATTACGCCTAATAACGTACAATGGGAGGGGTGTTATTTTAAGCTGTTGTTTTCTGTTGAAAAGATGTGGGAAAGTTCAGCTTTTTTGTTGCATCACTTCACTTATCTTTGCTATTCCTGCTTGCTATCAGCAGGTTTATCCACATGTAAAATGCAGTAAATGGGTGCTTGATCCCGAAAAGCGGATATGAGCTTTGTGCACTTTATAAGGAATGCAGGAACCATCAATTTAACGAATTATTATTAACAACTTTCGTCAATACGCCATGAAAATCGCCCCACATTTCACCAGAACGAATCCTGAGAATCCCTATCACGGAATTCATTTTGAATCGAGAAAGTCTGAAATCCGGAACCCTGACGGATCACTGGTCTTTCTGCTGGAAAATGTGAAGGTTCCTGCGAGTTGGTCGCAGGTTGCAACAGATATCATTGCACAAAAATATTTCCGGAAAGCCGGGGTGCCGGTGAAGCTGAAAAAGATCCCGGAAAAAGGTGTTCCTGAATGGCTTCAAAGATCAGAGGCAGACATTGCTGCTCTCACCAAAATGGATCAAAACGATCGTCATGGCCCTGAAACGGACTGCCGGCAGGTATTTGGCCGCATGGCCGGCGCCTGGACCTACTGGGGCTGGAAGCAGGACTACTTTGACTCGGAGAAGGATGCCCGGACGTTTTTCAACGAAATGTGCCGGATGCTTGCCCTTCAAATGGCTGCACCGAACAGTCCACAGTGGTTCAATACAGGGTTGCACTGGGCTTACGGGATCAACGGACCGGCACAGGGGCACTACTATGTTGATGCGAAAACGGGCAAAGTGTTCAAATCAAAAGACGCATACAGTCGCCCGCAACCCCATGCCTGCTTCATCCAGAGTGTAAATGATGACCTGGTAAACGAAGGGGGCATCATGGATCTGTGGACCCGTGAAGCGCGCCTGTTTAAATATGGGTCCGGTACAGGTACAAATTTCTCTGATATCCGGGGAGACAATGAGGGTCTCAGCGGAGGTGGAAAATCTTCTGGATTGATGAGCTTCCTTAAAATCGGCGATCGGGCTGCTGGTGCAATAAAATCGGGCGGCACAACGCGAAGGGCGGCAAAAATGGTCACACTCGACCTGGATCATCCCGATATCGAAGAGTATATCAACTGGAAGGTAAAGGAAGAGCAGAAAGTAGCTTCCATTGTCGCTGGATCAAAGATTTGCGAAAAACATCTGCGGTCGATCATCCGTCTTTGCCATGAGCCGGTTGAAATTGAGGGGCGGCAATACAATGGAAAAGTCAGTCGGGATCCCAAAAAGAACAAAAAACTTCGTACAGCTATCAAAGAAGCACGTCGTGATCATGTGCCGGCCAATTATATAGAACGCGTCATCCAGCTCGCCGCACAGGGTTTTAAGGATATTGCTTTTGACGCATATAACACCGACTGGAATTCGGAAGCATACAGCACGGCAAGTGGTCAGAACTCCAATAATTCCATCCGCATCCCAAACGCTTTCATGCAGTCCCTCGAAAACGATGGTGACTGGAAGCTATACGGCCGGATCGAATTGCGTCAGGCTGAAAAGGAGGGACGCGAGCCTGAGCCCCTGAAAATTCTCCGTTCCCGCGAACTTTGGGATCAAATATCCTACGCAGCCTGGTCCTGTGCGGATCCGGGCACACAGTATCACGACACCATCAACGAATGGCACACCTGTCCGGAAGACGGTCCGATAAAAGCCAGCAATCCGTGTTCGGAGTATATGTTCCTGGACGATACCGCCTGTAACCTTGCATCTTTGAACCTCATGAAATTTTACGATGAGGACAAGCAGCACTTTTCTGTTGAAGATTACCGCTATGCAAGCAGACTCTGGACGATCGTTCTTGAGATTTCGGTGCTGATGGCGCAGTTCCCGTCACGACGGATTGCCGAACTGTCTTACAAATTCCGCACTCTCGGTCTGGGATATGCCAATATCGGATCCCTGTTTATGGTCAACGGGATCCCGTACAACAGCAAGGAAAGCACCGCGATCTGCGGGGCATTGACGGCCATCATGCATATGACTTCCTATGCAACAAGTGCGGAGATGGCAGCGCAAATCGGTCCTTTTCCCGGATATGGCAAGAATCGGGAGCACATGCTCAGGGTGGTCCGCAATCACCGCAGAGCGGTGTATAATTCAGCAGATTCCGAATATGAAAATCTCACTATCAAACCCGTAGGAATTGATAGCAGCTACTGTCCTGAACATCTCCTCAAAGCGGCACAGGAAGATGCGGACAGAGCTCTTGAGTTGGGCGAAAAACACGGTTATCGCAATGCACAGGTAACAGTTATAGCACCTACCGGTACCATCGGACTGGTGATGGATTGCGACACGACCGGAATCGAACCGGATTTTGCCCTGGTGAAGTTCAAGAAGCTTGCCGGCGGTGGATACTTCAAGATCATTAATCAGTCTGCCCCCCAGGCGTTAAGGAAACTTGGATACAGCAACCAGGAAATACAGGATATTGTGCTGTATGCAAAGGGTAGCGGTACGCTTGAAGGGTGCCCGTCGATTACCCACAAGCAGTTGTATGATGCCGGATTCACGGATGAAAAAATCAAGGCAATCGAACAGGCGCTTCCCGGCAGTTTTGATATCAAATTTGCCTTCAATCATTGGACACTGGGTGAGGAGTTTTGCAAGGAAGTGCTGGGAATTACTGATGAACAGCTTTCTGATCCTGGATTTGACATGCTTCGCTTTCTGGGGTTTTCCCGCAAGCAGATAGAACTGGCCAACGATTATGTATGCGGTACGATGACCGTTGAAGGCGCTCCTCATTTGAAAGAAGAGCATCTCCCGGTGTTTGATTGTGCAAATAAATGCGGACGAATCGGAACAAGATACATTACGGCGGATGGACATATCAATATGATGGCAGCAGCCCAGCCATTTATTTCAGGAGCGATTTCCAAAACAATCAACCTGCCGAACGAGGCGACCGTGGAGGATATCCAGAAAGCATATCAGCTTTCATGGGAAAAGATGCTCAAAGCCAATGCCTTGTACCGTGATGGATCCAAGTTGAGCCAGCCGCTGAATTCCATGGCAGATATCATGGATGAGCTGGAAGAGGAAAATGAGGAGACGGATGAGCACCCGGAAACGCAGCAGGTGCAGGATGAAGTTGTAAAAACTGCCGAAAGGATCATTCACAAATATGTAACCGGCCGAAAGCGTTTGCCGCACCGCAGGGGTGGATACACGCAAAAATGCAAAATCGGCGGACAATCCGTCTATCTGCGAACCGGTGAATACCAGAACGGGCAAATCGGCGAGATATTCATTGATATGCATCGCGAAGGGGCGGCATTCCGCAGTCTGATGAACTGTTTCGCCATTGCAATTTCACTTGGCCTTCAGCATGGTGTTCCACTTGAGGAATATGTAGATGCCTTTGTGTTTACAAAATTTGAACCAAGCGGGGCTGTTGTTGGCAACCCGCATATAAAAATGACTACCTCTGTCATAGATTATATTTTCCGTGAACTTGCGGTCACCTATCTTGACAGAGAGGATTTGGCGCATGTCGGTCCGGAGGATATTTTTAAAAGGACGCTTCGTCCGGAAGATCTCCGCAAAGCAGATACCGATGCTTTGAGACCGGATTTGAGTACGAGTGCATCCCTGCAAGACACGTCATCAACCGCTTCCACTCCGGATGCAGGATCTGATGAAAGTAACAAGTCGGCCGGGCTTGAGAGAGGTTCCGTCGGCTATGTATCTGAAACCGGCAATGTTTCACCATCGGTGGAGGGAAAAACAAAGAAGGCATCCGGACAGCACCGCTCCGTACAGATGAACAGGGCACGTGAAATGGGGTTCACCGGTGATATTTGTCCAGACTGTGGAAGTATGACCATGGTTAGAAATGGCACTTGTCTCAAGTGTACGACATGTGGCTCCACTACAGGCTGCTCCTGAACGGTGCTTATACCAGTTTTTGCATGGATTGAAACATCAAAAAAGCCGCAACTGCCATGATAGCTGAAGCGGCTTTAAAAACCTGCAGGATTGAAGTCGGCTAAAACTAATAGGCCGTTTTTCTTTTGGAGGGTACAATCCGGCGTATGAATGACCGGATCAGCTCATGCATTTGGTGATACCAGCTGCTATGGTACTTGTCAAATGAGTGAAACTGCTCATAGAGCCTGGTCCGGTTTGAGCAAATACTGTTCATAACATTTCTCCTTATGATTAATGTGATCTGGGGTTTAATATTTTCGGTATGATAAACAGAAACAATAATTTTAAGCATTATTAGCTTAGGCTAAATATACGAATCAGGGCAATGATTTGCAATAAGAGACAGAAATTAAAAGGGCAAATTCAAAGCATCTTGTAATTAGACAGGGTGCTGACTATGTTTACATTTCAAACCTTAATTATTTGCTTACGGAACACATCGATGAAAACATTTAAAATTGAGATCCAGCCGCTGGACCTGCCGCTTAAACGAAGGTTTACGATATCAAGAGGTTCAAGAGACGAGGTGAATAATGTATTGATAAAAGTTAAATGTGATGGCATTACCGGAATTGGAGAAGCTGCGCCAAATCATCGGTATAACGAGTCCCAGCAATCAGCGATGGAATTTTTGTCTGAATTCGGGGATTACATAACCGGGAATCCGTATGATATTTCGATACTTGTTCAAAAGATGGAGGAGCATCTTGAGGGAGAATATTCAGCAAAAGCGGGACTGGAGATGGCAGTTTACGATTGGATCGGGAAAAAACTGAACATACCGCTTTACAAACTGCTTCAGGCTCCGGACCGCATCGGTCCCCGCACCACTTATACTTTTGGAATTGATCAACCGGAAGTGATGAAGGAAAAAGTCGTTGAAGCCGGTCCCTATCCTTTGCTGAAGATCAAGCTTGGCACTGATTATGACAAAGATATCATTAATGCCATACGGGAGCTGACAGATAAACCCATTCTTGTGGATGCCAACGAAGGTTGGACCACGGTTGATCAGGCCCTTGGTATGATCGGGTTTCTAAATAAACAGAATGTTTTTGTTATAGAACAGCCCATGCCGGCAGAATGTGTTAAAGAGATGCAGGAGTTGAAACTGAAATCAACCATACCACTGATTGCAGATGAAAGCATCACCGGGAAGGAGTCACTTAAGGACTTGTCGACTCAGTTTCATGGGATTAATATAAAACTGATGAAAACCGGAGCAATCAGTACATCACTTAGAATTATCCATCAGGCACGCAAGATCGGCATGCAGGTAATGGTAGGTTGCATGATTGAGTCGGCAATAGCAGATACCGCTTCAGCGCTGGTTGCTCTATGGGCAGATTATGCTGACGTTGACGGCCATTTGCTCCTGGCTGAAAACCCAGTAAAAGGACTTGAAATATTACCACAGGGACACATTCAGCTCAAAGACCTGCCCGGTCTCGGATTTGAATAAAAATTTATTTTTTTTGTAACAAAGCCGGGGAAGATGACTCCTTTTAATAAGCAGATGATACGAATGCTTTTAAAAAAAAGGAGTTTAGATACAAATGGATATGTATTCCCCAAAAACAATAGTCACCCGGGTTGAATTTTTTCTGAGAAATACGCAACTCTCGATACCGTCACCCTTGCTAGGACAGGATATTAGAAGAGAAGAGTACCGGTTTAACTCAAGCAGAGGCAGTTCAAACCTGGGATTGGTGAATTTTGTCAATGGCAATGGGTCCTCATCGAAACACAATGCTGATAACAAGGAGTGCAGATCCTTGCATAAGTCAGATTACAAATACAAGGTTCTCCACATCGAAGACGATGAACAGGTTCGCTATCTTGTAAATGCGTTTCTGAAAAACCATGTTGACATTCATCCGGTAGCCAATGGTATCGAAGCTCTAAACTGTACCTCGAGCACGGTCTATGATCTGATCATCACGGATATCAATTTGGGAAATGGTCTAAACGGAATTGAAACAGCTCGTATCATTCGCGATATGAATAATTACTCAGATGTTCCCATCATTGCAGCAACTGCAAATGCGGATTCTGAAGTAAGAAATGAATGCATTAATGCAGGGATGGATGCGTTTATTCTCAAACCATTCATGAAAAATGACTTGATTAACACCATTGATCAGGTTATGAATAACAGGCAGGCCTAACCGAAGAATAGTAACGGAGAAAACGTGTGAATAACGACGATTTAAATAACATGCAGAACAAGCTGGATGCTTATCGAGCCGGCGAGTTATCCGACCAGGAGATTGATTTGCTATGGGAAAAGATGATAGAGAATCCCGAGCATCTTGATTATCTAGTCAACTCTGTCAATCTTCAGGCAATTGCAAGTCGGCAAAAAGAAGCATCTACTTCAAGCAGTAAGTCAAAGCAAACCGGTGCGAATATCTTTACTCTTTACGGCTTCCAGGGGACATGGAGTCGTATAGCGGCTATATTCATACTTACAGTTGGTATGCTTTCGACGATCTATCTGTTTGGCTCTGAATATCTGTTTGAGCAGGATCCGGTTTCTGAGATTGAACTTGATACATTCCGCTCAACAACCTTGCCTGCAGCTGTATTTGATCATCAGGTTCAAAGAGCAATTAACATGGCATCTCTGGAAAAGTATGATGAAGCCATTGAAATGCTTAAGGAAATCGAACTTGTTCATCTTACCGATGCGCAAAGGGTTTCCTTGATGCTCAACAAAGGTTCAATCTTGTATAACCGGGGTGACTATTACGCTGCAAGGGATATCTTTCATGAGATACTGGACAACAATGACGAACTTCATGTTCTCACCGAAGAACGTGTCCAATGGTTCCTGGGTAATGTCTATCTGCAGTTTGGACAGGAAGAACTTGCTCAAAAGCATATTCAAAAAACCTATGATCTCAATGGTGCCTACAGAAGACTTGCAGAAAGATATCTGGAACGTAATTAACAAGTAAAAGTAAGTAGAATATTCGTAAGCATCCGAGCAACTACATCTTTTTTGAAAGCCTGAACCTGACGTAGTTTGTGGTTAAAAAACCATGTTGAGTAAAAAACAAGAGAATATGTTCTCACTGGTCGAGCAGTGGCGGAAC
>SLKA01000091.1 GCA_007134845.1 Balneolales bacterium | reverse complement strand
GGATGGGGATGGGGATGCAGGTGCAGGTGCAGGTGCGGATGGATATGGTCTTGCCAATGCCGGAAACGCAGACGAGCTGAGGGCGCGGGTGCACCTGGCGTATGCCAACTATCTGACTCATGAGGCTGATCACCTTGCAATGAGCACCAGGATGTCAGATGCGCTCAGAAACTACCGCCGCGTGGTGCAGCTGGATCCGGAAAACACCCAGGCCCAATCCCATATCGAATTGATCGAGGGGATCTACAAACAAATGGGGCGTGATATTCCGGAAGGCATCGCTGAATAAACCGCAGCAATGGTTATCTTGGGTTATTACTCTCATGCAAAATGTCACCAAACCGAATATTTCACCATTAAGCAGTAAAGCAATACGTGGCATCAAACAAAAAAAATCAGAAACCCGGCACCGCGTCCATAAGCAACCGGAAAGCGCGGCATGAATTCACTATCGAAGACTCCTTCGAGGTTGGTATCGTACTGACCGGCACCGAAGTGAAATCGCTGCGCCAGGGCAATGCCAGCTTTGGTGATGCTTTCGCATACATGAAATCGGGTGAAGTATGGCTGAAGGAATTTTATATCAAGCCGTTCGAGCAAGGCTCCTACAACAACCACGATCCGCGAAGGGAGCGCAAGCTGTTGCTTCATCGTGAGGAGATCAGGAAAATAGACCGGGCGGTGACACAGAAGGGAGTGACGCTGGTGCCGCTCAAACTCTATTTCACACGCGGAATTGCGAAGCTGGAGCTGGGTCTCGCCAAAGGGAAAAAGAAATACGACAAACGGGCAACCATTGCTGCGAAAGACGAGAAGCGCGACCTCGACCGGGAACTAAAAAAAGCGAAGATGGGCGGTTATTAGTCAGGCGGCACGCCCCGTGGGGATGTTCCGGATAATTGCCCCGCATGCTTGCCCCGGAAGCATGGACACATGCATGAATCTGCCATGAAGCGAACGCTCTGTGATGCTGAAAAAAAAGGATCAGGATTGCCTTTAAGCCGAATTCTGTTGCCTGTGCAGCCGAAACTGAAACAGGCCGGTAATCATTTGTCTGGTCTCACCATTGCTGATGAGATCTAGCGGCCTACCCGACAGTATCGTGGCGGACAACACACTGCCTTACTTGGCCTTGCACCCCGCGGGGTTTACCGAGCCCCGTCCTGTTACCAGAACGGGCGGTGAGCTCTTACCTCGCCTTTTCACCCTTACTCCGGACGCATCCGGAGCGGTTTGTTTTCTGTGGCACTGTCCATGTTCCGCGAACGGAACTCCCCGGATTTCCCGGGGCGCGGTGTCCGCAGGTGTTCGGACTTTCCTCCCTCTCTGTCCGGCGAACCGAACCGGAGAAGGCGATTACCCGGCAATCCTGTCCAAATTGATAACGGACTTCCAACCGGTTGCGTACATTTTTGTATTCCGGGCCGGGCAGATCAGCTGATGTTCAGCTGCTTGCGGGCCTCATCAAAAAAGCTGGGATCGACCACTATACGGCCGGAATTCTCATCAAAAATGATCTTGTTTTTTCTTCTGACCTCAACCTGCACCTGAGGGGGGAGCATCATTCCGAGACTGGAACCTTTTTCCATGGCAACAACAGCCATGCCGTTGTTCAGTCCCTTGCGAAGGCGCTCATAACTGCGAAGATATCGGGGATCCAGATTTTTAACGGCTTCTTCCCGCTTGCGGATCAGCTCCTCTTCCTCCTTCTTGGTGCTTTCGATCAGCTTGTCCAGATTACCCTTTTTGTCATCGAGCAATTTGCGGGTTTCCTCCAGCCTGGCCTCGCTTTCCTCAGCCGATTTCTCGAGTTCTTCCTTCTGTAAAACTATCTCCTCGAGGCGGGAAAGTGCATTTTCCTTGATCTGCTTCTGTGTTTCGATCTCCTTGGTAAGGGCATCGTATTCACGATTGTTGCGCACAGTCAGCTGCTGATCCTCATATTTCGCCACGAGGTTGTCGGCTTCCGTGATCTCCAGCTCAAGGTTGGAGTTTTCCAACGTCAAATCCTTAATCTCCGCTTTGGAGCGCTTGATGCGGGCCTCGAGCCGGGTGATCTCTGTTTCGATGTCCAGAATCTCCTCGGGCAGGTCGCCCCGCATCCGCTTCAGTTCGTCAATGCGGTTATCAATGTATTGCAGGTTGGTCAGATTTTGAAGTACTTCTACCATAAATGTTTGTTATCGCTGTTTACTTCATTTTTTGGTGTTGTTGTCTGAAAACATAATTGACCGGGTTGGTGTTCACTCGCGTGCTGTGAACCTCAATCTCCGGAAACCGGTCGCGTAACCGGTCGCACAGTGCCCCGACAACAGGCACTTCGCTTTCATAATGGCCCGCATCTACCAGTAAAAACGACGCGGACTCAGTAAAAAAATCATGGTACTTAAGATCGGCTGTCAGAAAGGCATCGGCCTCCTGCCTCAAAGCCTCATGCGAAAGAAACGAACCTGCCCCGCCGCAGACAGCCACGTTCTTTACCCATTCCGGCGAGCCGGAATAACGGATACCTTCACTGCCAAGACGGTCGCCCACGTGGGCCAGAAATTCCTGTACATCCATCGCTTGGGGCAGTGCTCCGATGACGCCAAAGCCGGTTTCCCGGGTATCTGCCGGATCACCGTTTTCATCCATTCTGAGGAACCTAGTATTCTGCAGTCCGAGTTTTTCGGCCAGTACAAATGAGACTCCGCCCGGGGCGGCATCCAGATTGGTGTGAGCTGCGATCAGATTGATATCGTTACGGATCAGCCGGTAGATCAGGGCGCCGATGGCATCCGAAGAAGTAATCCGGGACAGCTTTCTGAAAATGAGAGGATGATGCGCTATGATGAGATCCGCCCCAAGGGTAATGGCCTCATCCGCAACTTTTGATGTAACATCAAGGCAGGCAACGACTTTACTGACTTCTTTGTCTTTATTCCCTATTAGCAGGCCAACGTTATCATATTCGAGCTTGGTGCTTTGTGGTGCCCAGTCTTCCAGAAACTCGAGGATATGATGGTTGGTGTAGCTCATATTCCCGAGGAGCAGCCCCCTGTCTGCCCGCTCATCATGCCAGCGTAGGCAGGTTCATATCGGTAAATGGTGTCTCTGTTTCTGTACACGATAATTGTTTCTGTACACGATAATTGACGCTGTCAGCATTTTTTAGTCAGAAAAGAAATATAACATTTTCAACTGTCATATAAAAGTTTTCATTTCACTAACTTCTACGATTGAAAAACGTATCTTTCAAATGATTCGTATGAAGCGGCGCGCGTGATACCGGGCACGGATCACTGCCATGCCGGACGGAACAGCGACCCGTCCGTCCACTTTTTCCTTTAAATAATTTTGCAATAATATCAGCACTGTGATCCGGAAAAATCTCAACCTGCTTAACCAGACCATTACCGAAATCTGCAAACAATGCGGTCGCAATCCGGAGGATATCCGGCTGGTGGCCGTTACAAAAACGCATCCCGAAGAAACCATCATGGAGGCTTATGATGCCGGACTCCGGGACTTCGGGGAAAATAAGGTGCAGGAGCTGGTTCCGAAAATGGAAAAACTGCCTGCCGACGTCATATGGCACATGGTTGGCACCGTACAGACCAACAAGATCAAGGATCTGGTCGCACGGGTGGACTGGATCCACTCCATCTCGAAGGTCAAGTACCTCAAGGAGCTGGAGAAACGGGCAGCTCGGGTCGACCGTATTATCCGGGTGCTCATCCAGGTCAACATAAGCGGCGAGGATCAGAAGAGCGGATGCGAGCCGGAGCAGCTTGCCGGGATCCTGCAATATGCCGCCGGACTCCATCATGTAACCGTACACGGATTGATGGGCATGGCATCGCTGACCGCCGACCGTGACCAGATCCGTGAGCAGTTCCGGATGTTGCGACGGATGCGTGACGGGCATCGCAAACTGGAAACGGAATCCATCCGGCTGGATGAGCTTTCCATGGGGATGAGCGGCGATTATGACATCGCCATTGAAGAAGGGGCCACGATGATCCGGCTCGGAACCAGCCTCTTCGGAGGCCGTGATTATACTCTGTAACCAATGGTATTGGATATCCGTAAGATGGAAATGTTTACAGAAGTTTTACTTTTCATGTGTTCTGCATCACATTAAATCACTATTTCACCTGAACATAATTTTACCTCTATGATCTTACTCTTGATTCAAGGTCCCGCCAATTTTGACCTTACGGGCATCGTGGCCATTATTGCAGTTTTTGGGGTTGGTGGCTTTATCGTCCTCAAAATAATTCAGCTTATTCGCGATGCCATTCTATCGCGTCGCGCCCCTGTGCAGAGCGACGCCATACTCAGAAAGCTTCAGGAATACGAACAGCGGCAGGAGCAGCTTATCAAACGCGTCCAGAATCTTGAAACCATCATTGTGGATGCCGATTTGGGCAATCCCGATGCCGGATCGAAAAAAGCAGGCCTCAGTAACGAGAAAGGCGACGCCGATCGGCCCATGAAAAACAAGCTGCTTTGACATTTCACTCCGGTTTGGTGTTGTATTGCTGCATGCACACTCTTAAATTGGGTATTAACCCCAAGCCGGAATTCTTATGAAATTATCAGCACTCGAAATCAAGCAGCAGAACTTTGCCAAATCATTACGCGGCTATGATGTAGCCGAAGTACAGTCTTTCCTTAATGTCATCTCCTACGAATGGGAGCATCTGTCCAACCGGTGCCGAGACCAGGAGAGGGAGATTCAGCGGCTCACCGAAAAGCTGCAGCATTACCAGAAGGTGGAGGAGGCTCTCCATGAAACGCTGCAGACGGCCAGAGATTCAGCCGAGCAGCGCATCATCAGCTCCAAGCAGGAAGCACAGAACCGGATCGCCAAAGCCGAACTTGAAGCTGAGAAAATCGTCAGGGATTCGCAAAAGGAACGCCAATCCATCCGGCAAAGCATTCAGCGTCTGCTTGAACGACGCCATGAGATCATCCGGGGCATGGAATCCTACCTTGAACTGGCCTCCGAATCCCTGGAATCCTTCCGGCGCGATGACAGTTCCACCTATTCTCTTCCAAATGATGATTCACGGGAAGCCGCCAAAAGCAAAAACGGCTCCGACCAGGATGATCAGAAAAAGAATAAAAAACCGACGTCACCCGTACCGGGCACAGAGGATCTTGACGATCTGATCGACGACCTGGATAAATAACCTGAAACCGGATTATGCCTGAATTTGAAACCGTAGAAGAGTTTCGCGCCAAGCGAAAAGAAGCACTTTCCTATCTTGAAAAAACCACAGATTTCAAACCTGACTACCTGATCATTCTGGGCACCGGCCTGGGCCGCCTGGCCGAAGAGATCGAAGTTGCAGCTGCCGTATCCTATTCCGACATCCCCCATTTCCCTGTTTCCACCGTAGAAAGTCATGCCGGGCGGCTCCTTTTCGGCACACTAAGCGGCAAGCGTGTTGTGGCCATGCAGGGCCGTTTTCACTACTATGAAGGATATACGATGCAGCAGATCGTATTTCCCGTGAGAGTCGCCGGCGCTATGGGAGCAAAAACACTGCTCGTTTCCAATGCCTGCGGCGGCATGAATCCACTCTACAGGCGCGGGGACATCATGTGCATCGTCGACCACATCAACCTGCTGGGCGACAACCCTCTCATCGGTCCCAACGACAACGAGCTGGGTGTCCGCTTTCCCGACATGAGCGAGCCTTACAGCACCGATCTGATTGCACTTGCTGAAAAAATAGCCCTTGAGAACAACATCAAAATGCACCAGGGGGTCTATGCCTCCGTTCCGGGTCCGACACTCGAATCCCGTGCCGAATACCGTTTTCTCCGCTATATCGGTGCTGACGTGGTTGGCATGAGCACCATTCCGGAAGTGATTTCCGCTGTGCACATGGGCATGAAGGTACTCGGCATCTCCGTCATAACGGACGAATGCTTCCCCGATGCCCTTGAGCCTGTAAAAATGGCAGATATTCTGGCGGCTGCGGATATGGCCGAACCGAAAATGACACAAGTTATGAAAGGTGTGCTTCAGCACCTGTGATACGGATTTTTCAGCATCGCTTTGCGGCCTGTATTGCCGGCGTTTGAACATATCCGCTCCAACCGCAATTGCGATATCGGATCTTTGAAATAAATAGTCGAATCTTCTCGTTTCTATTGCGTATTTTCAACTGTTTATAATTTTCGGTTTCTGACATGTTCTCTTCTGACAATCATGACATCTGGGATGAGCACCAATGGGAATCTCATATTAATGAGATGACCCGGCGCCATGAGCATCTGCGTGACCTGATCGATTCCGGTCCCGGAAAGGATCCGAGATGGCTTACCCACATTAAGGATTTTCCGACCAAGCTTGATGCCGTTGATGCCTTTATCGAAGAGGAGCTGCTTATTGAGGAGTCCTATTTCCCTTTCGAAGATGATGAGGAACCGGACGATGATGTCGACGACGTTCTGTTTAGCGGTGAAGACGAGGATGATGAAGGATTGAGTGACTGGGACCCCGAAGATGACGGCGATTTTGCCGAGAACCCTGTCGAGGGTGATGATCACATCAGCGATGATGAGGAGGACGACGACCTCGAAAGCCTTTTTGAAGATATTTTTGAGGAAGAAGCCGGTGATGAGTCCATGTATGACTACGCCTCGCTAGAAAATATCGCCATCTATACTGATGCGCGGGACCTTGCCGCCGACCTCCTGATTTTTAACGACAGCAAACCGGAGTACATGAAGTATCCCGGCTTTCTTCACCTGGTCTCGGAAACCCTGCTCATCAGCACCAAACTCGCCGCGGCTTACTCCATGGGGTTTGATGTGGAGGTGCTAGGCGCCAATATTGCCTACTGTAAAAAAGCTCTTGACAAGGCCAATCAGACACTGATGCTCCTTCAGAACCTGAAGGAAAATCCATTGAGCAGCAGTGATTACTACGAACTGCACCGAAGACTGTTTGAACTGCGAAACAATATTGCTGTTCACGTTCAGGATACCCGTGATTTCTTTCTGAGTCAGCTCTGACCCGTTTCCGGATTCCACCCTCCTTTCCGATCCTTGTGTCATTGAGCGCAGATAACACCTGTCTGAGACTATCTGCCTGACGTTTTCTCACCCGTTTGTGCTGCGTACTGTAAGAAACCACCGGTTCGATGCTCTTACAAGTCAAGCTGCCTGTTGCAAACATGCAGGCAGTCCGGGGCAGAAAAAAGTATCGAAACAGATGATGATGCGGTATGTCAGCAGAGAAGAGGATTGCGTTCCATCCCGGGGCTTACCCATTACTTCGCATTGCTTTGTTGTATGCCTGCGGGATTGTGATAGGCCGGGTATTGGCGCCCGAAATATTTGCTGGCGGGGAATTGGATGATTTCGTCGCCCGGGCAGTAGAGCAGACAGGAAGGATCTTCAGTGAGTGGCTCCTGACAGGTATTTTCATCGGAATACTGTTCTGTTTTGTCGTCCCCCGACTGAGGTCACGCAACCCGGTCGGAGCTTCCCTTTCTCTCCACAGCATACCGGTGATTTATCTGCTCTGTATACTGGGATTCGGGGTGCTCCATTCGTACCGGCATCATTTACCGCATTCACCGGACGAACTGCTATTGCAGCTTTTCGAGCCGGATCATCTTACTTTTTACGGGATCGTACTATCCGACCGGACCACCCGTTCCGGCAACAGAATGCTTACGGTGGATGTCGATTCGATTCACATCGGGGACTTTCCTTCCTGGAAAATTCCTTTCCGAACCGAGATCTTGATTCGAACAGACCGCATCCACATTGGCGAACATTCCGATGCGCAAACCAACACACCTGACTCTGCCGGTCTACTGCCGGCTGCCGGTTCCTACCTGCATTTTCAAGGCGATCTTCAGCCGCTGCCGCAACCCCGCAACCCGAATCAGTTCGACTATGCCGCATTTCTGTCGCGCCGGGACATCCACTGCCAGATATTCGTAACGGGGATTACGGGTCATTTTGCCGACGGAAAGGGCCCATTCTGGATCCGGCAGCAGATCCGCATCCGCTCCGCGCTCAATCAGCTTTTTTCAGATGAGAACAGCGGCCTGGCAAGAGCGATCATACTTGGCGACCGGTCCGATCTGGATTCTGATTTGCGAACCGGCTTCTCCAGAGCCGGGCTGGCCCATTTGATGGCCGTTTCGGGGATGCATGTCGGTTTCATACTGCTTCCTGTCTGGTTCATTCTGCCATGGTTCCGGAGATCGATGCTGTTCCGCTGCATCGGACTCGCACTTGGGGGAAGCCTGCTGCTTTTTTATGCCGGCATCACCGGATTTTCCGTTTCCGTATCACGAGCATCCATCATGGCTTTCTTTTTGATGCTTGCACGCCTGTTCCACAAACCGGGAACATCGATGAACATACTCGGGGCAGCAGCGTTATTGCTATTGCTGAACGACCCAATCATGCTTTTTGATGTCGGCTTTCAGCTTTCCTTTCTGGCCGTTGCGATCATTCTGACAACCCTGCCCGGAACACGCTACCTGCTGCCGCAAAAACACCGCTACCGGAAAACTGGAGCTCTTTTTCAGTTTGTGATGGTGAGTGTGCTGGTTCAGGGCGGACTATATCCCCTGCTCATTCACTATTTCCAGGAATTTTCCGTGGCCGGTCCCCTCAGCAATACCCTTGCCGTGCCTTTTGTACAGTTTATGTTCCTTTGGGCATTTTTGAATCTGGGCATATCGCTGTTCCATGAAAGTGCCGCGATTCTCGTCAACACCCCCGGCGACCTGATCCTTACCGGCCTCACCACCTATGTAAACCGGATCGGTGCGCATCCGTTATCGTGGATTGAAGGATCACTGCCCGGCCCGTCGATTTTTGGAGTCTGGTTCTTTGGAACGGCTCTCCTGGCAAGCATTCGGATTCCGGAGATTCGCTTCAAGATGGCGGCCGGCCTGCTGCTATGCCTGGTTATCCTTCAGGCTGACCGTGCGGTCGACCGGATCCGGGCTCCCCATCTTCAGGTGACCTTTTTTGATGTGGGGCAGGGCGACGCCGTGTTGCTGCAGACACCCGGAGGACACCATTTCCTGTACGACACAGGAATCTGGTCACCCGGTTCTGACTCGGCAGAGCGAACGATCCTGCCCGAACTTAAAGCCATGGGTATCCGGCGCCTTGACGGGGTAATCCTTTCTCACCCTCATGCAGACCATATTGGCGGGATAGTAAGTCTGATTCATCACATTCAAATAGATACGATTTACCAGTCACCGGCACCCTACGACTCCAGAATTTATCATCGGTACATGCATCTTGCCCTGGATAAGCAGATTCCCGTCAGATTGCTCAAGACCGGGCACATGATTACAACGGATCCTGCCATGCCCATGCTTGTTCTGGCTCCATCAGACGATATCACAGCAACAGATCCGAACAATCAGTCCGTTGTGCTGATGGTGCTGTACGGAGACACCCGGCTGCTGCTGACGGGAGATGCCGAAGAAGAGTCGGAAGCATATCTCGTCGAGCAATTCGGTGATTTCTTACGGTCTGATTTGCTGAAAGTTGGACACCATGCCAGCAGAACCAGCTCAACATATCCTTTTCTGAAAGCGGTCAGCGCCCCAAAGGGGGTTGCCTCACTTGGGCTTCACAACCGGTACCAGCATCCGCATCCCGAAGCCACCGCACGCCTGCGGGATACCGGCGTAACCACCCGTTTCACCAGTCTCGAAGGCGCCATCATTTATAGAAGTGATGGTTCCGGATACTCATTTATGCCATGGTGATACGCTCCTGTGATACTATTTGAGAAACATAATTTTATGTACATCGGAGCTTCCCCCGGCCAGCATCCTTACTATATAGATGCCGCTCACCAGATTCCCGGCATCAAATAAGATTTCCTGTGCTCCTGCCTGCCGGTTTTCATCCAGAAGAGTCATTACCCTTCGACCGATGATATCATAAAGTTCAATACGTACACGCGTAGCATCTTCAACTTTATTCGGAATATTGAAACGGATGGATGTCTGGCTGTTGAATGGGTTGGGGTAATTGGAGAGCAGTTCGAACCGATCTGATTCCGGCAGCTCGGGATACCCGTCATTAAGAGGCACCCTGCTCATAATTCGTGTCGTCATAACCAGGTTCTTGTTATCATTGTCCTGGTCGTTGTCATCGCTGCCCTGAAGCCGTGACCAGCCGCTCAGCTCACCAGCCGGATTGTATCCCGCCAGAAGGGTGCGCACCGGGTAATAATTACGATCCGATGTATCATTTGATCCCTGGTCAAAGGTAAATTGCAGCTGTGCATCTTGCGATTCATTCACAATTCTGAAGAAAAGATGATAATTGCGTTTGGCCTCCATCTCTATATCAAAATCAGAAAAATCGACCGAATTCTGTCCCGGATTCAGGTCTTCAAAATCAATATCGATATATGATATCTCTTTGCCCGGAACAAATACGGCACCGGCACCGACGCCTCTGCTCAGAAACGACTCTGTCATGCTGACCCGCAGCGTTCCGCTTCCTTCGACGGATTCTTCCGTATGCCACAGGCTAAAATCAACGCCCTGAAGCACACCATCGTACTCGGGGTCAACGCGTACCGACAAGCCCCTGAACACGATTTCCGCTGAAAAAACATACGGAAAAGTAAAAAATCCGGCTGTGGGTTTAACTGCATAGGTGACATCAACAACACGCACATCGCTTGGAATCCACTCGGCGGAGTAGGTAAACTGACGACTGCCGAAATTGGCGACCGATTGAACTACCGTGTTGACCGACACCAGTACAACCGAGCTGTACATGCCCTCCATAAACAGGTCAGAACCATCCATTTCCATCACTTCCGGCATGCCGGCATCATCTTCACTTACAGCAATCACATAATGTGTAATTTCAGATGGGGTATTCAGGCTTAGTGAGAGGTCTTGCACATGTCTCCAGCTGGTATATTGGGCACCGCCGTACTGCAGCGAGACCGTTTCATTGCGAATCCAGGGTCGGGCTTCGGCATCATAGCGTTGACCGGGATTCGTGACGCGAACCACGGATTGCTGCGGTAGCGTATAACCGTACCTGCCGTCACTCAATTCCGGATCGTTCAACCAGTTTGCCACATAAAAATCCGACAGGACCCTCCGGAACTCCAGTCCTGATGCTGCATTGTTGAGCATATTCTGGTACTGCACCCACGGGTTGCCCGGGCCGCTCTGGGTTAGTCTGCCCACCGCCTCCACTCCGACACGCTCATACAGATAACTGTGAAAAAGCTGGGCGCGCTGATAATCGTTAAGCACTTTCTGCTCCCCGCGCCGCCAGCGCAGAAAGCCGTCCTTACTCTGTGAATCCACTTTGCCGCTCACTTCATCCGGTTCGTTCAGGAATACCATCGAACGCGCATTGAACCCGTTGAAAATTTCGGCAACTTCGGATTGACCCTCATCCATGAATGTGATCAGATTTCCGCGTCCTGCCTGGATAAGATGCTGAAACTCATGGGCAACCGTGCTCAGCGGACGGTTGGGGTTGGCCGGCTGATCATCGGTATAAATACCCGGATACGAGTTGATGTAGAGTATCGCGGCCTCATTACTGTTGCGATTGACGGTTCTCGGGGCAAGGTCGGCCGGATTAAAAAAGCCGGCGGTAAAACCTCCACCCTCATCCGGATCCCATCCATCCTGAATATCGGATATGAGAACCTTCACGACGCCGGTACCGTCTGGATCCGGAACCAGGCCGGGGTTGCCCATGGCAAAAATATCGATATTGTTCATGATGATGCCCTGCTCCGGATTGACAGAGCGTGGCGGGGTCCGCACTTCAAGCGCTACCATTATAGCGTCCACCACCTGATCATCGATTTTTCCCGGTTCCAGTTCAGCCTGCTCCACCCAGATTTCGGATTTTTCACCAATGGCCCGAAGCTCAAACAAAACCTCGTCATATACAACAGAGCCAGGCTCACTCTCCTCCAAATTGTAAACTTTGAACATCCGTGTATCACCCACCACATAGGTCACGACCTGTTCCATGACCATCAGCTCTTCCGGTGCTTCATTTTTCAGCCTCAGGTACGCCTCATACGCCTCTCTGATCTCCGGTATTCTATATAAATAATCTGTGACATGAATAACTTTATAATAATGATCATCAACAGGATAGCTATTCCAGTGCTTATGATCCTGCAAATGTGAATCCGAATGATGATGACGGTCTTCACCGCGAACAATTGAAGGCACACCCATTCGCGGTGCTTCCACCGCCCCGGTACGATCCAGGAGTGATCCGGCCGGCTGTGAACGTACCTCATCCTGGGCATGGGACAGAGACAGCATGCCAGGCAGCATGACTGCAAGGAGGGTGGCGATAATAAGCCAGCTGTATCTGTTCAGCGCCATGATGAAGGCGGGATGATAACCGTTGGTCCTCGCCAGGAAATATCGGGGAACATCTGACATGTTTTCCATTATGTTACTTGCTGCAAATCAATAAAGCAATTTTAAATATAAGATCGTTCCGGTGAAAAGGTCTGTATTATTTATAATTTTGGGATTTTGGGATTTGAGGTGTGATCCTGATTGCATTCCAGTACATTCCGTTAAAACGCATGGCACCGGCTTCAGCGTATAAGCGTCATTTTTCCCGGCGGAATCGAAATTGTCTGGCCTGACTCCGGTATCACACTCATGCTGTAAAGATACAGTCCGCTGGCCATGCCGCGGGTATCAAGCTTTAACAAATGCCGGCCCGGATCCTTCACTTCACTTTGAATTGTTCTCACCAAACGACCATCAACACTATGAATATCAATAGTTACATATGATCGTACCGGCAATTCATAAGGAATATTTGTTTGATGATTGAATGGGTTGGGGTAGTTCTGCAGCAGCCTGAATTGCGATGGATGCTGCCCTTCATCATCATCCGCAGAAGTCTGTTCCGTCTCTTCAAATACCGCCACGATGCTCAAATCACCGTCGGGAATCCATGTAAACGACATATCACCGGGATGCACGGAAGATTCCACCGGAATATCGTTGAAATCAAAGGGCTCGCCGTTTTCATTCTGCCATTCGAAAAGCCTGTACCCTTTTTCCGGAACGGCCCTGAGTTTCACCGGAACACCTTCGAAATAGGTGCCGCTCCACTGCGAATAGGCTTCCGGCACGCCCGGCGTACTGTTGTGGATGGGAATATCATCTATCACAACATAACCGGATTCGGGGTAGCCGGATTCGGGTCCGGCCACTTCAATGTTCAGGGCAACGGTATCAGCGATGCCGAAATGATTCATCATATGGGTGCGCAGATAACCCGGCCGCTTCCCGGCAAATTCCGTCATCCGCTCCACATGCTCTTCCCAGCCTTCCTCCGTCCTTCCGGCGCTGTTCGCATGCCGGCGCTGGTGTTCCGCAATTTCAGGTCGGTACATTTCTTTGAACGCCGCAATGCGTCCGGTTACAAAACCGGGTTCGTACCGGGTATTGAGATCCCCTGCCAGCAGGGAGATGAATCGCTGTCTGAACTCCCCGTTCTCAACAAGGCCGTTGAACAGTTCATTGACCCATTCCACCGGAACGCGATCGTTTCCGGTGCCGGTAATCCATTCCAGGGTATCGTGATCGTACTGTGCCCATCGGTGAGCATCTTCACCGTATGGAAAGCCGAATGATGCGTCCAGGTCCAATATCATCCAGCGCCATCTTCCGTCCGAGCCATACGGCGCATCCGGCTCGAAACCCGGCGTGCGTTTCCGCCAGTACCGGATGTTGTTGTGGGGCCAGTCGGCATTGGCGGTATAAACCTTGAATGTTTTGTATGCCAGATAGTTGTCCATATCCATCCGCGTTTTCATGAATGCAAGGTTTTCCGGCTGTGACAAATCATTATCACGTGCAAACTCCCGCATATCAAGATAATGCTCGCTATCGGATGCTGTTCCGTGATTCACCGCGGCGTTATCGTCCAGAATGGCCACATCATCCCGGTGAACGTCGTAGTTCGTTTCGATGTACCATCCGTCATAACGCTCCCGGATGTTATGGATGCCCCAGTATTCGCCATTGATGAACACAACGGAGGGTCGGTACGCCTGATAATCCACGCGCCGGTCGGTATAGAGCGATTGAACCATGGCGTCCTTGAACATGGTGTGGAACCAGTCGTCACCGGAGGAGCGCAGAATAAGGCGCTTCCAGGTCTCCAGAGGCTCATCCGAACCCGCTTTCCGGTGTCCGGGGAAAATCGGCCAGTTCATCTCTGGCCTCCAGTCGTATTCGCTGCGAGCGTATATGCGCAGGGATTTCTGGGGATACCGGCGTGTCGCTCCGCCATGAATCCGGACTCCGACATTCTGCGAAAACCCGAACACCGGATCGTTTTCTCTGGTGGACATGGAATACGATTGTGAATGCTGAAGCGAAGGCGCACTGGCTGGATGATCGAAGAAAGTAAAATGGGCGGGACGTTCCCATTCCGGTCCGCGCTCATTGTAATTGCCGCTGAACACGATGTCATCGGGATCAAAGGCATCACCCGGAACCATGATCCCGGTTGAATCACTGAAAAAATGCTCCGGATCAGCTGCAATCGAAATCACAGGAAATGAGTAGCGGCCCGAGCCATCGGGGTGGACAAACCAGGTGCCGGTGACAACCTCGCTTTCGCGGTATCCCTCACGCACCGCAACAGCCCGGATCACATGACCCTTGAACACCGGATCAGCCGGCGGCAGCCAGAACTGTGACCCGGTCTGAATTGTGGAAAAATAATTCGCTTCATGATCACGGCGGTCGATGGGGACAGGCTCATCGCAGACCGGCGAATCGGCTGTTGGCGTGGAGCCATCGAAGGTGCAGTGGATGACGGTGCCGGGATGTGCGCCATCCACCGTCAACTGAATCGGTTCGGTGTAAAAACCCGGTTTATGGGAAAATACAGGCGGATCGGCAATACCAAGCCAGGGTGAGTCGGCATTGGAAGCCCCGGGAGTGGGTGTGTCGAAAAGCCGCCAGTCAGCCGCCCCGTCAGGATAGCGTCCGAACGAATAATCGGTCGGAATGGGCGTGGGTTCAAGCATGTCGATCACCGGCGAATCGCTGCCTTCCGGGATCGTGAACGAACTGAGGAGCACCTCCTCCCCCTGGGAACGGATGGTGAAATTGGTGTGCAGCGGTGCGTCGGTTGCCCGCCGGTCCTTTCCGGAAGCCCATATCAGCAGAAAAGCATCCGGCGCGATATACATTCCCTGCGGGAAAACCCACCGCCACGGACGCGATGCATCATCGGAAAGGCCGTATCCATGAAGCCAGACGGTATCCTGACCGGCATTGTAAAGCTCGATCCAGTCCTCGAAATCACCATCTTCATCTGCAATAGTCGTGTTGTTTGACGCCTGAACCTCATTGATCACAACTCCGGTTCCAGCCCGGACCTCACCCGCTGAAGCGAATATCACAAAGACGCCGGCAAAACAAACAAACGCGAGGAAAAACGCCAGCCGGCCCATGATGAATTTCGCACCGGGAAAGCTGAAATGTACAGGAATGCGGATTTCTGGATATCGCACCATCATGGGCCGAATGTTTGTCTTAGATCTACTCTGGCCGGCAGCGGGAGTTAACGTGCCATCAGGCGCATGTCGACCACTTCACCCGGACGCAGATTCAATTCGTGGCTGACCGCCACGCGGACCGGCAAGCCGATGGTTTCAAACGGCTGTTCCGGGAAAAGTGAGGTGAACTGCTCCACCGTTTCCATCCGGACGCCCACACTTTCAATTTCCATGACCGCCTCTTCCCGATCGCGGCCCTGTTTCCTGACCAGCACCTTCATTCCGGGCTCGGGCTGTACAAACAGCGGATGCCGAACATAGCCCAGGATATAATCGGGCTGAGGTGCATGGATGCTGATAATCATGTCTCCCTGATCGACAAACTCACCGTTCAGTCTGTAAACCTGACCGATCTGACCGGTAACCGGCGCACGAAGCACAATCGGCATCATCTCCGCTTCGATTTTTTCGATGGTGCGCTGATGCACCTTCAGAGCGGCGGCAATCGGGTCATCATCACTCCATGTATCCATGATCTTGTCAAGATCAAACCTTTCGAGCCGGGCCTGAAGCCGGTTCACCAGCTCTTCAATTACCGCAACCTCTTCGCTCAGTGATTCGTACTCCGTTCTGGCGCGTTCAAGCAATTCCACTGCGGTGAGCCCCCTTTCATCCATGTCCTCCAGCCGCTCCATCTCGCGCCGGGCCTGTTCTTTTCGTATGCGGGACATACCAAGTCGGGCACGGTTCTCCATCAGGTCCACCTGCATGGACTCATAGTTGAGCAGATTTCGCTCCTGATCGACAAACGGATCGCGCGACAGGCGCATTAGTTCGATCTGTGCGAGCACCACTGCCATTTCGGCCTGCACAATTTTAGGGTCGGTAGTCACCAGACGGGCGACCACATCGCCGGCCTGGACCACATCAAAAGGGCTTGCGGTGAGATGTGCCAGTGATCCGGCTTGCGGGCTCCGCACCATGGCCTCTTTGCCTACAACATGTCCGATCATATTCGTCGCATCCATCCGGTCCCTCCAGAGCCAGGCAACCACTCCGGCCACCAGCAAAAAAGTCAGAATCGGAAACACACGCACCCTTACCTCTCTCCAGCGGAGACTGGCGGGAATCGGTATTTTTTCGTTGTATTGCGTCATAATTCGGGGTAATGATTCAGCTAATAATTTCTATTCTTTCAGACTTCCGATTCCTCTTCAGCCTTCATGGTCGTTACACGGGAAATGGATGTATTGGCCTGCAGATCACTCAGCAGGTCATGGACCCGGCCGGGATCGCGAAGCAGCAGGCGGTAAGACAGATCGGCCCCCTGCTCATCCTGTGCTGAGCGCTGACTTGCCATGTGCACCTTGAGGGCATGGCGATCCAGCAGATTGTTCAGGTTGGCGAGTTCCCGTAGAGAATCTGACCAGTGCAGGTTTAGAATCAGGTCATAGCGCTGACGGCTGCCAAAAGAGGTAAACCAGATATAATAGATCACCGATGCGGCGACCAAGGTACCGATCACTGCTGTGGAAAATTTCTGGGTGCCGCACGCCATACCGATGACGATCAGGCTGAGAATATAGACCGTATCCAGGGTATCCCTTACGATATTACGGAAACGGACGATTGCAAAAACAGCCATAAGGCTGAATGCGGTCACCAGGTTGTTGTCGAGCACCATCATCACCAGTGAAACGGTGATCGGGATGAGAATCAGCGAGCCGACATAGGTGCGGGAATAGGAGAGTCCCGAATGCGTGTACATATACACCCAGGCCAGCAACTGTCCGCACAAAAAGGCGAGCAGCAAAGCCATGATCAGAGCCATGAAGTCGGTTGGCAAAGGTGCTACATCACCCAAATAAATCCAGTCAGACATACTTCCAATTGCTTTTTTCTTTAAAAATAGTTCCGCATGAAGCGGTATTCACCCATATCGGTGATGCCGTCGACATACTTTGCTGCAGAACCGGCGCGGAGGCCGAACACCTGCACCAGATCCTTGAACCAGTTGGGAAAACGGTTTGTGAATTTCAGCTCGAGAATGACCTTTTTTCCAAATACCGAATGCGGGTTGCGAAGGTGGGGGGAAAAAGTCAGGGTTTTTTGAGGTTCGCTTAGCACATTGCGATCGATGGTCACCCTGATTTTATTTGAACCGTCGGCCACCCAGGCCTCCCTCAGGTAGGACACATGCACTTTGGGTCTTGCATTGAGGTGGTTGACCAGACGCCAAAAGCTCAGCAGGGCTTCCATTTGCTCCCCATCAGGACAGACCAGATCCGTTGCAGACGGAAGAAATCCCCGCACCAGATCATGGGCGGCCCGGCGATGAACAATGACCCGCTTTTTTCTGATCACATTGTCGTGTCGGCGCTTGATTTCGAAATAAACCGGTGAATCTTCGGTTTGCTCGTAATAGCGGATTCGCAGTTTGTACCGGTTCCGATCGCCGTTGATGGTTTCCTGGTAGGTCCGCATATCCGGGGAATCGAGGTACAGGCTGTGGACGGGGTACGACAGATTCGGCTGGGTGGCGCCATAGGCATCAAGATCGAGATACGAGGATACAAAATCCCGTATTGCGTGTGCTATGTCTTCGTTGATAGCATACTTTTGCTCAAACCGCTGTTTTTGGATGGTATCCATAGTCACATCAAACGCCGAAATATTCGGGTTTAACTACAATAATTCCTCGTGATTCCCTAATGCCCGGGGCATTGTTAACTCATTGTTACCAGCTAATTAATATAACGCAAAATCATAACAAAAACGTAACACTGTCACCAAAAATCCGCAATTTTATTGCGCTTTTTGCAGTTGCTTCATTTGAATGAACATTTGCGTGCTGAAATTGGTTATCTTTCAAGGCTAACGCGGAACTTTGTCCGGATGTTATTACATCACCACGAAATACTCCGGCCATACCGGGTAAACGTTCTCGCTTTCCGGAAGGCACATCCGGAAAGATCGATAAACACGAATCGCCTTTTTTACCCGTTCTATTTTCAGATTTCAGGCAGGAAAAGCGAAATGTATCACCTGTAACCACACCGTTAGATATTATGCGTCGATTTGTTGTCATATCCATTTTTGCAGTAGCTGTGCTGGCCGGAATCCGGATCGCAGGCTCGTCCGGCAGCGAAGCAGTAAATCCTGAGGACAAAAATGAAATTCTGGGAAATGCCGTACTGACCGACCTGAATGGCTCGGAGGTCACCCTTGAGAAGTATGCGGGCAAGACGGTCCTGATTGATATATGGGAAACCTGGTGTACACCTTGTCTGCGCAGCATGCCCACCCTGCAGAAGCTGATGGATGACTATCCGGATGATTTTGTGGTGCTGGCAGTCTCACCCGGCTACATGGACACGCCGGATCAGGTGCGCGAATTCGTCGCCAATCACGATTACACGTTCGAGTTTGTGTTCGGAGAGGATCTGGCCCGCGATCTGAACGTGCAGAGTATTCCTTTTAAAGTATATGTGGACCCGGAAGGACAGTATATCGAATCCGTTCTGGGCACACAGGGTCCCGAACGCGACTATGAAAAGGCCCGCGAGATCATCCACCGATATTTGTAAACCTGCCACAAGTTAAAATCGGGCAATTTCCAGCTCGATTGCTTTTCCAAAATGATTTTCTATTCGAAATTATAAACCATTAACGACAGCAATAAAACAACCGTGATTATGAGTGTAGTTAAAGAAAAGAAACTGCCCTACAAAGTAGCCGATATCTCCCTCCACGAATACGGACGCAAGGAGATCCGCCTGGCCGAGGCCGAGATGCCCGGACTGATGGCCCTCCGCGAGGAGTTTGGTCCGCAGAAACCTCTCAAAGGCGCACGCATTGCCGGGTGCCTGCATATGACGATCCAGACGGCCGTGCTTATTGAAACACTGGTTGAGCTCGGTGCCGATGTGCAGTGGTCCTCCTGCAACATTTACTCCACGCAGGATCATGCGGCGGCGGCGATTGCCAAAACCGGCGTGCCGGTGTATGCGTGGAAAGGCATGACCGAAGAAGAATACGAAGGGTGCATTGAGCAGACGCTGTTCTTCCCGGATGGCGAGCAGCTGAACATGATTCTGGATGACGGCGGCGACCTGACCAACATGGTCCTCGACAACTATCCCGAGCTGGCCTCCGGGCTTCGCGGTATCTCCGAGGAGACCACCACCGGTGTGCTCCGGCTCTACGACCGCATGCGCGAGGGCACACTGCCCGTGCCCGCGATCAATGTGAACGACTCGGTCACCAAATCCAAATTCGACAACAAGTACGGTTGCAAGGAGTCCTGTGTGGATGCGATCCGTCGCGCCACAGACGTGATGCTCGCCGGCAAGGTGGCTGTGGTGGCCGGATATGGTGATGTCGGCAAGGGATCCGCGGCTTCGCTGCGCGGCGCCGGGGCGAGGGTGATCATCACCGAAATCGACCCGATCTGTGCGCTCCAGGCCGCTATGGACGGCTACGAGGTGAAAAAAATGGTGGATGCGGCCAAAGAGGCAGACATTGTCGTCACCGCGACCGGCAACCGCGACATTCTGACCGGAAAGCATTTCCTGAATATGAAAGACAAGGCGATCGTCGGCAATATCGGTCACTTCGACCATGAAATTGATGTCAAGTGGCTCAAGCAGAACGCAGAGGAGACGAACATCAAGCCGCAGGTGGACCTGTACCGGCTCAAGGACGGCCGCGAGGTGATCCTGTTGTCGCAGGGCCGCCTGATGAACCTGGGCAACGCGACCGGACACCCGAGTTTTGTGATGAGCAACAGCTTCACCAACCAGACGCTGGCTCAGATGGCGCTCTGGCAGCGTCCCGACGACTTTGAGATCGGCGTGCACGTGCTGCCGAAGGATCTGGACGAGAAAGTGGCGCGCCTGCACCTGAAGAAAATCGGTGTGGAGCTCGACGAACTGAACGACGAGCAGGCCAAATACATCGGCGTGCCGAAAGAAGGTCCATACAAATCTGAGATGTACCGGTACTGATCTGTGATACCTGAAAACCTGTCCACCCTGTCCAAACGCATTGAGACCATCTACCCCGATGCGGTGGAATGGCGGCGGCATTTGCACCGCCACCCCGAGGTCAGCTTCAAGGAGTTCGAGACCACCCGGTGGATCGTGGAGAAGCTGGAGCATTGGGGGTACAAGGTGCACAAGCCGTGCGAAACCGGCTGTGTCGCGGTGCTGGATGGCGGGGAACCGGCACGTTCGGTGACTGCAAAGACAGCAGCGCTTCGGGATCAGGCAGCACCAACGGATGTGACGGCACCAGCGAATGAGCACGCTCGTGCCGACGATCCTGCCGTAATCGCCCTGCGTGCGGATATCGACGCGCTGCCCATCCGGGAAGAAGGCGAAGCCAAGAAGGAGTTCCTGTCGCAAAACGAGGGCGTGGCGCATTGCTGCGGACACGACCTGCACACCAGTTGCCTGTTGGGGGTTGCGCGGCTGCTTTCGGAGGAAAAAACCCGGGTGCGCGGACGTGTGGTGCTCATCTTCCAGGCGGCCGAAGAGGCGATTCCCGGGGGCGGACGCATGCTCATGGAAACGGGATTACTTCAGGATCTGGGCGTGGAGGCCATCTACGGCCTGCATACGTATCCGTTTCTGGAGCCGGGACATATCACCTCTCGTGAAGGACGACTGATGGCATCGCCGTCCGAGTTCATTGTTAAAGTCAACGGCCGGGGCGGACACGCGGCTTCTCCGCATCAGACGGTCGACCCCATTGTGGCGGCGGCGCAGATTGTGACGCAGCTGCAGATCATTGTCAGCCGGAACATCGATCCGCTTGAGCCGGCCGTGGTGACTGTCGGCAAGATCAACGCGGGATCCGCGCGGAATATCATTCCGGAAAAAGCAACCCTTGAGGGCACCATCCGCACATTTGATATTACCAGGACCCGTGAGATATTCGCGCGCATCCGGCACATCAGCGAGCATGTGGCGGAGGCGGCGGGCGGATCGGCGCAGGCCGAACTGATGGAAGGATATCCGCCGGTGATCAACAATCCGGATACCACCGCCCGGCTGATGCGCGTGGCCGGACCGGCGGCACTTCCCCTCGATGCTCCGATCATGGCCGGGGAGGATTTTGCCTACTACCAGCGGGAGATACCCGGGACGTTCTTCTTCCTGGGAAGCGGCAGCGACGAGGCCGACAGCCGGCACATCTGGCACCATCCGTGCTACAACGTGGACGAGCGGTGCCTGAAAACGGGCATGGCGGTCATGGCGGGACTGGTACCGGGTATTTCCGGGGATTAACCCGATCGAACGTTTAATCGAAGCAAGCTTGCAATCTTAGTGTGCAATCAAAGCGTGCGTTCGAAGCGTATCTTCGCACAAAACCAACACGTACTAAAAATGCCAGACATGTAAACACGCATAGCAAGCCGCATTGCCCGGATTTAACACAAAACGGCACCATTTCAATCCGCGCCGTTATTGGTAAATCTTTCAAAAACCCTTATATTTGGAGTCTCTATTATTTCTGCGCACGTAGCTCAGCTGGATAGAGCGTCTGACTACGGATCAGAAGGTCGGGGGTTCGAATCCTCCCGTGCGTACGAAACCATAAAGCCCTGTATTGCAATTACTTAATGCGATGCAGGG
>SLKA01000005.1 GCA_007134845.1 Balneolales bacterium | reverse complement strand
TATTTGAATATGGTATTGGAGATAAGGGCCGTCAGGATCAGCTTCCAGCCCAGGGTGTAGGCAATGGTACCGGCCTGCACTTTTTGGGAGACGGAAAGCGTAATGGCATCCATATCTGCCAAACCGGAGATACCTGCAACAAGATAGAGCACTTCCGGATCGAGATATTCCGTGGTGGCGGCAATAACAAACAGGATGGCTACGTATACACCGCCGAAGGTAAGCGCCGTGCGCAGCTCACTCGGGTTGCGCTGCTCAGGCATTTCATGCTCACTTTTTTTGACCTGCCGGTAGACGTACCATGCCACGACGATGTTGACGGCAAACATCAGCGCCACGGGCCAGATCATCTGGTAAAAATAGTCGGGGGCCATGACACCAATTTCAATGGCCACCCTGGGATAGACCATGGCGGATGCAATTATGATCACCACGGCCGCGTGGAAACCCGCCGTTGGCGTCTGAGCCGTTATGCGTGAATAGCTGACTGTGGTCGCCGTGCTGGAAATAATCCCGCCCAGCATACCGCCAAGCGCCGTACCGGCCCGGTCACCCATAAACTTGTAAATAAGATATCCGCCCAGGCTGATGCCGGTGATCAGAACAACCAGCAGCCAGGTGCGGTAGGGATTGAAAACGTCAAAAGGACCAAAGGTCTGGTTGGGCAGAATCGGCAGGATGATGAAGGTGATAAGCACAAACTGCATGATCGCCTTGATATCCTTGTTTTCCAGTCGCGCCAGCGCCCCCTTCAACTGCGGTTTGATCTGCAAGAGAATGGCTGTACTCCCGGCAACAGCGGCGCCGATGACCCAGGGTCCGATTGTGATATACGCACCCACACCATACATCAGCAGGATGGACATCTCGGTGGTCATGCCGAATTCCGTGCTCCCGCTCCTCATCTTCATCATGTTACCAACCACGATGATCGCAATCACCCCGAGCATACCAAATCCCAGAATCAGCGGGCTGTAATACTGGCTCAGGAAACCGCAGATGGAACCGAAAACCGTTACAATGGCAAACGTACGGAATCCCGCTATGGTGGTCTCCTGTTGCTCCCGCTGCATCCCGACCAGAAGACCCATCAGCAGCGAGATACCAAGGGTCTGGAATACGTTGTAGAGTTCGGATTCGGTCATGTCAAATGTTCACGTCGGTTGCTGACACAGGTTTCTGCTGATTATCGGCCGGCATTCACCTGCCAACCTGCAGGTATCCATGAAGTGATATCCGGCATATGTACGTTTCCAGTCGGATAATTACCGGAAATATAGGAAACCTCACTCAGTTTTCAGAACGCTACCGAAATCCCGCCGAGTACATGGCGCCCTGCCTGCGGGAAGTAGTAGTTCTCGCGGATTTCCTGGCCCCCTCCAAAATATCCAAAGGTGTATCCGTTCGACTCATAGGTGTAGTCAAGAATGTTGTTGATCATAACCTGCAACCTGACATTTCTAACGAATTGCAGCCCGCCCCAATCCATGGAAAGTCGAAGGTCATTGATCCACCAGGGATCGAGCGCCCGATCGGGATTGGAGGTATTGTCCATATACTGGCGGCCAACGTAGCGGGAATACCAGTCAATGCGTGCGTTGTCGTACTGCCATGTAAGCTGTGATGCAGAGGTGACCGACGGCGAAAAGGCGATCGTTGTGTTTTCATGGAGGATTTCATCCTGCCCGACAAACGCCCAGTTTTCATCGTAGCGATCAATGCGCTCCACGAATTCGGGGATGCGGTTCTGGCTGAAAGCCACATTCCCGTTCCATTGGATGCCGGATGTGATGTGCGCCGATGCCTCGAGCTCAATTCCGGCCCGGTAGCTGTCCGGCACGTTGGTCCGCACGGGATCGCCAACGTCGTTGATGTCTCCGGTGTTGATCAGTTGGTTGTCATATCGCATGTAATATGCATTGACGCCGAGCTGCAGACGTTCCCATCCACCACGGTAGCCCGCTTCCGCATTGTAGAGCGTTTCGTGGCTCGGCATGTAGGTCTCGGTGGCATCCGTGAAATCCCGGCGCACCGGCTCTTTGCCTGAAACACCAAAAAAACCGTAGATCCGGCCGAAGTCACTGAGCGCATAGGTAAGCCCCGCCTTGGGATTGATAAAAGTGAACTGGTGGCTGGCGTCCAATACACGCTGGTCGTTGTTGATGCCATCAAGCGTGTAGTCAATATGGCGAACCTGGAAATCGGCAAGCATGCTCAGACGTCCGGTGAGATCGACAATCACCTTGGTGTAGAAGCTGCCATCCCATTTTGTGCCTTTATTGTCGTAATAGCGGTCGCCCAGTTCGGCCGGACTTGCCACACGGGTCCAGACGATCTCCCCGAAGTGATCGCCGTCATAGTAATTCAGACCTCCTCCGACCGTGAGCTGCCAGTTCTCGCTTCCCTGATACTCGGTGGAGAAGGTAAGCCCGCCGAAGTGGTTGTCAAGCCATCGCTGGCGGACCAGGTCGGTCCGGGAGATGGTCTCTCCTCCGATGGCAACCGGATTGAACCCGTATGCCGAGAGAGCATTGTTCTGACGAAATTCCTCGTAGTAGCCCGCTCCCCGGGTGTAGTGCAGTGAAACATTGCCGGAAAGCTGCTCCGACAGCCGCCGGGAGTAATGGAGCTGATAGTGGGTCTGAGTGTAGTTGTCGGTCTGATTGTCATAGTATCGCGTTTCGCCGTCCGGATCGGTGTACATGCCTGCGGGATTGAAGCGGCGGTTTTCGTCGAGTTGGTCCTCATGAACACCATACCATGCCTGGTAGGTCACCTCCTGGCCGGAGAATACATTTAGTTTGAGCAGACTGTTGTCTGTGTGACGCGTACCCGAAATGAAAAACGACCGGAGATCTGAGGATGCGCGTTCAATATATCCGTCGGATGTAATGTAGGAGAGGCGTCCGTCGAATGCCCAGCCGTTGCCCAGCAATCCGGTACCCACACGGATATTGCTTTTGAAGGTGTTAAAGGATCCGGCGCTGCTGTTGATCTCGCCGTAAGGATCGGCCTGAAGCGTCGTGGTCTGCAGATTCACCGTGGCGCCGAATGCGGCCGGTCCGTGGGACGATGTACCCACGCCGCGCTGTATCTGGATATTGTCGAGTGACGAAGCGAAGTCGGGCATGTTCACCCAGAAGACGCCATGCGACTCCGAATCGTTCAACGGAATACCGTTGACGGTAACGTTAATTCGTTGCGGATCGACCCCGCGAATGCGCAATCCGGTGTAGCCGATACCTGCCCCTGCATCCGAGCTGCTAATTACGGACGGGCTCATTTCCAGCAACACCGGAATATCCTGACCGAAATTTCGCTGTTCAATCTCCGCACGGGTCACGTTGGTGTAGGTGACGGGCGCCCGCTCATCCACCCGAAAAGCTTCCACCAATACATCATCACTGACGATGGTAGTCGGAATCAGGCTGATATTTTCCTGACGTTCCCCGCTCCAGTTCACCCGGATCCGGTGAGGTTCATAACCGAGAAAACGAATCTCGACGATGGCGGGAGTCCGGTCAATGAGCTCCAGCTCGTAGGTACCCAGTGTATTGGTGGTGGTTCCGTGTTCGGTGCCCACCTGGTAGACGGTGGCTCCTGCGAGCGGTTCGCGGGTCTGTGCATCACGCACGACACCTGTGATGCTTTGTGCGACCGACTCCGTCAGGCCGGCGGCCATCAGGATGGTCAAAACTATAAGTATGAATGATTTCATAGCTCCTCCAAATTTTATGTAATTCATTAATTTGAAGGCGCTGTACATCAGATGAGCTGTCGCCGACCCTTCCCGCTGATAAACGCATCCAACAGGAGAAAGAAGTTCGGCAAGGTTTCCCTACGCCGGTATTACCCGGTTCAGGTGATCGGGGTATGATCTCAGCCCGTGCGTACAAGCACCCCCAACCTGTTTGGTTGTTCAACATGCAAAGATAAAAAAAACAGCGGAGAAAATCAGCTTGTTTCCGTCAGTCGCATTCGAAGGTACAGAGAGAGGAGCATCAGGAGCGTTGTGCTCCCGGCAGAAACCAGACAGTACACGCAAATCGCATCAATCACAAAAAACATGACATAGACCAGCCACATCGAAAAAAGAAAGGCAGGAACAGTTAGATAGGGCAGATATCGAAAAAGAATTGATTTGCGAACATCCAGCCAGACCACCCCGGCAACCAGCATGGCCGTGTAGAAGAGCACCCCGAACAACGCCACCGGCACCGGACCGATCGTTGAATATTCACTCAATGCAACTTCATCACAACCCTCAATAATCGTGCACGTCGGCAGGGCCCCGATGTAGTGAGAGGCTGTGAGATAGACGGCATCCGCAAAACCGACGAATGCAATCACAATGAATAGAATAATCCAGGCAAATAAAGATATGATTTGGGACATGAAAATTTCAGAGCAGGGTTGTTAATCGGGGGCGGCGACAGAACAGATTATTCAGTTCATTTATCCGATTATTTATAGGAAAGATTATTTATAGGAAAGGATCAGGGTGCGGTAGGCGTCCAGCGAGTTTGGACTCTGAATCATCTCCCCATTGATGAAAATGGTGGGAACGGCGCGGACTCCCAGCCGACGTCCATCCTCAAAATCCGATTCGATCCGTTCCACAAGGGTTGGGTCCTCCAAGTCTTCATCCAGCTGATCCAAATCCAGCTCCAGTGATTCGGCAAACTGGCGAAAAATGCTTTCTGCATCATCACTGCGTGACCAGCGCTGCTGATTGATGTAAATCAGGTCGTGCATCTTCCAGAACTCGCCCTGCCTGCCTGCCGCCTCGGTATATCGGGCAGCCAGGTTAGCATACTGAAAATTTCTCAACGGGAAGTGGCGGTACACGAACAGGACATCCTCACCCAGTTCCTGACTCAGACGGTCGTCCATAGAGGCATAGAACCGGCAGGCCGGACACTGGAAATCACTGTATTTCACCACTATGACATCGGCATCCGGATTGCCCTTGGTCCAGTCATTCGGCCTGATATCCAGAATTTCGCTGCCGGCCGAAGCATTGGAATTAGCCAGAGCCGTGCCTGAATTGATTGTTTCCGGCTCGTCACCGGCAAGGCGAATCATGATGAATATGACTGCGGCCATTGCCAGCAGAAGTCCGCCCCAAAGTACAAATCGTTTGCTCATAGTGGTACTGTATGAAAAATGAAAGTAGTGTAAACTGATCGTATAAGAACCAAGTTTTAATTTAAGGTACTATGTAAAACTCCGCAACACGCCGCCGTATTGTCTCTGCTTCTTCCTTCCGGCCCAATCGCTCAATAATTTCAGCTCGTGCGGCGTGGGCCTGACCCGCAACCCAGGAATCGGGAAATGAACGCACCGAACGCGTCAATAGTTCAAGGGCTTTTTCCAGATCCGCATCGGAATCCATGAGGCGCATTCCCTCGAGGTAGTCCTCTTTCCAGCGTTTGGCGGCTGGCTCCATACGCTCCGCTTCCTGAAAAACTTCAAACGGCGGAAGCTGCACGGTGCTGTACTTTTCCAGGATATCAGGGTGACGCTGAAAAAAAAAATCCTCCAGTGCCATTACATAAGCCTCGGCCTCAAGCCGATTGTAGTCGGGATCCCTGAGCCGTTGCTCCTCTTCAGGATGGGTGAAAAAAGACGCTTCAACGATTACGCCGGGAATTCCATAGGAGTTGCGAAGCACACCCGTTCCGGCAGCCGGGAAAATGGTGTGATCGGAGACGACGCTGACAGGGCCCGTTCCTTCAAAAAGATACTGTTTCATTCGATCGGCCATGGCCCTGGCAAGCATAACCGAAGCCTGATTTTCAGATGCATTCCCGTGAAAATAGACAATGGGAAAGTTTACTTCGGGATCTGCTGTTGCGTTGTGATGCACGGATATAAAGGCGTCCGCCTCGTTTCCAACAGCCAGCTGGCCGCGCTCCGCCAGCTCCACCTCCACATCCTCTGTGCGGGTCATGATGACCTTTGCATTCCGCTTCTGCAGCATTTCTCTTAGCTTCAGAGCCACCCGCAGATTGATCCACTCCTCGCGCTCTCCTGCCGGACCTACACGAAAGTCATCGTATTCAGCCGTACCGCCGTGACCCGGATCCACCACAATCACGCGCCCGTCGAGCGGATCCCCAGCCTGAGGCTTTTCCTGAGGCCCCAGGTGCTGTGATGCCGAACCGGCGGCGGCTAATTGCGCATCACCCGCCAGACCGTCCTGCGCATCCGACTGATTCATGATGGGGAACGCGCACAGGATGGTCATCATCAAAGCTTTCAAAAGGTTCATCGATTTATTCCAATAATTACTGTTTCTAGATTTTTACTCCGCCTTTGCATCCGCTTCATCCGTGAATTTTCTTCATCCGTTTCATTCGCCTCATCCGTGATATTTGCATGTTTTCATTCCGATTCCATCATGAAATCATACACCAGCTTTGAAATTTCGGCGCCGGTTTCGCTGGCACCGGCACGTTCCGGAACCTCCTTGGACAGAATAACAAGGACGTATGTGCGTCCGCCCGGCAAATAGACGATACCAGAATCATGTCTGACTCCGGTGATCCAGCCTGTTTTATGCGCCACCTGCACGTCTTCAGGCAGCCGGGCCGGGATCATATCACTAAAATGCTGCTCTTTGAGCACAGAAATGATCTCATCCCGGGCGGATTCATCCAGGATACTGCCCTCTGCCAGACGCAGATACATCACCGCCAGTCCGCGTGCGGTAACCTCATTGTTCATGCCGGCTCGAAACGCCGCCATATCCTCCACACCGCGGAGCACCCGGATGCCTTCCGCTCCCATATCGGTCATGGTCCGGTTTACATTTTCGGCGCCGACTTGCTCAATCACGATATTAGTCGCCAGATTGCCACTGCGTACGATCATCGAATAAACCAGTTCCCGAATCGACAGTTTCGAGCCGAGGTGCTCATAAAGTGCATCCCCGCTGTCGCGGCCGATATCCATGCTGTAGGTCTGTCCGTCGGCGATGCTGATGAATTCGTTTCTTACGGTCAGTTTGTCATCCAGGTCGAACTTGCCCTCGCTTGCCTGGCGATAGATTTCAATCATTACCGGCGTTTTCATGGTGCTGGCGGCGTGATACCATTCATCTGCGTTGATGAACAGGTTAGTTCCGGGATTGCCGGCTTCGATGAATGCTACGGCATACTGGCCTTCGGCTGCATCGATAACCTGCCGGATGTGCTCGGCCAGTTCGGTGGTATCGCGACCGGGGTCGGCGGAGGCATCGGCGTCAGAATCAGGTGATCCGCAAGCCGCCAGAAGCGGTACAAGTGCGATGAGGGCCGTCACATACAAAGGATTGAATTCCATAATAGGTATTGGTTTACTTTTTTTAGTCAGAATTCGGGACCGTTTCGCAAATTCGGTTCAGGCGATGCCGCCAATCCAGCTGCCTGAAAACAATCAACGGTAAATCAGCGCATTGCCGATATTTGCCAGTGCGTCGGCCTTACCGGCCGCATCGGCTGCATCGGCCATATCCACCACAAAACCATTGACGACAACATACGCCACCTCCTCGCTCCGCCGCAGAACCAGATTGGCATGGCGCCCCATTTTGAAGCCGGATGGCTGTCGCCCATTTGGCCCCACAATATTCAGCGGGAAGTTGGTATAACGGCCCTCGGAGGGCTCTTCCACTCTGACAGCCGTGTAGCCCGCCCGCATCAGGGAGATCACGTCCACAGCCTCCAATTCGTTTACAGTGGCAAAGACATCGGGATAGACCATGCCGGAATCCAGGCGGAGTCCGGTCGCGTCGAATTCCTCAAATCCATTAAAGGTGGAGAGGTCACCAAGCTCGCTTACCGTACCCCGCTTGTAGAAACCGGTGGCGCCATTGGTATTCACCTCTGTTCTGTTAACAGCCAGATCAAGCTGAAATTCATGCTCCTTGAACGGAACCGTAAGATTACGGAAAATAACGCTGTGCAGGCGGAACCGGTTGGGCGGGATCGCCTCGTACTCCTCAATCGTGTACCCGGCGTACTCCTCCCGGGCGATGGAGCGGAACGATTCCATGAGCAGCAGGTAGTTCATCTTCCGGATATACTGCTTTTCGGGATCACCTTTGAGTCCGCCGCTTTCCACCAGAATGGTACTGGTTCCCCATTTCTGAATGTTGTCGCCAAAGGCGCGCGGCTCGAATGCATCGGAATAAGTGGCTACGTGACCGGGGATGAACTCCTGAAGCATCTTGTCGAGCTGTGCAATCAGCTGCATACTGCGCTCTCTTACCGGATTGATGCTGCGCTCCTCGTTAAAAGCCGGAGCAAGAAACGCAATGATCGTGCTTTTCGGGGTGTCACCGGCGGAATACCGAATACTCTGATCATGCAGATTGAAGCCAAAATCTGCATCGGTCTCGTCGCGCAGGCGCTTTAACAGGCGGGATTCCGGGGCTTGCAGCTGCAGCGCATCGCGGTTCATGTCGATGCCGAATGCAGTCCTTCGCTGATAACGCTCCGTGCCATCCGGATTGAGCATAGGCACCGCATGAATGGTGATGTTGCTTAAAATCTCGTCGCGAATATCGTTGAATTCGTCATCGGTTGTCAGAAAATGGAATACATCGAACAGGGCCATAGTGGCTGTCGGCTCATTGCCATGCATCTGTGACCACAACAGTACTTGTGTGTCGCCTGTTCCCATAATCAGACGGAATATATCCCTTCCTTCTGTAGATTTGCCTTCCCGGATCAGTTGTATATGCGGATGCTCGCCCAGCTTTTCAATGAGTGGAACAATGTCATGGTATTTTAAACGGCGCTCATCAAGCGCCGGCTCACGATAATCATCGTAGGATTTGTACAACTGGCGGGCAAAGGAAGCTGACGGATCATCAGCACAGGATTCAGAGGTCATGGTCAACAGGAACAGCGTGGATAAGGTCAGTGTCGAAAGGTGATAACCGAAATATCTCAGAGTTTTCATAAGCCGGATAAAAATGTGGCAGATACAGAATGCATTGGGGGTCATGCGGATGCGGTCACCAGGCGCCATCCCCGATTCATGCCGTTGCCGCGCACGCCTTTCCCCGGCAAGTGCCGGTAAGAACGATGCCATTCGCTGACTAAATATATCGAATGAACGTTCTGTTCCCAAATGCAGGTTGTAGCAACAAATTGAAAAAAATGCATTATTATAATAATCCATGCCAAATTCGCATGTGTTTTTGGTCATACAGCACGATATCAGAAAATTCCAGTCTTCAACCTTTACCGGAATAAAAATTTCAGCCATGATTTACCGATCATTCACGTCACTGACGTTACCCTCGACACTCATCATTACACTGCTTTTGATTTCCGGTAATTTTGGATTGACAAGAGCCGACATCGGTAACGCGGACTATCTCCCGGGCGTCGTTATCGTCAAGATTGAGGATGAAGACACCTTTTCCAAAATGCTCGAAAAATCTGATAAATTTAAAAAAATCCCTGACAGCCGGATTAGCGGCCTCGGTCCGGATGCCGGACCCGGCGAGATCCTCACCGCTTACCTGGAGCCGCTGGGAGTTTCGGCTATGGATCCGGTCTTCCTGCAGGGTGCCTCGGCCAGCACGGCACATTTCAAGCGAGCTGGAGCACAACCTGACCGCCTTCAGGAGTTGGCCGCCGGATTTGAACGCACGTTCATGATCCGTTATTCGTCTGGCGAGGATCCCCTTGAACTCTCCGGCAGAATTCGCGAGCTGCCGGGTGTGATCTATGCAGAGCCTCATTTCGTTCATGAAACAACCCAGTCTTTCACACCAAACGACCCATTTATTGGCCTTGAAGGACATGACTATTTTGAATACCAGAATTTCTTCAAAGCCTGGGCTGTCTCTCAGGGCTCTTCCGATGTTGTCATATCCATAATTGACACCGGAGTGTATTATGAGCATCCCGATCTGATCAACAAGCTTTGGCGGAATCCAGAACCGGGCAGGGCCGACGAAATTTTCCCCTGGGAAATCCAGAATGACACCATTGGATGGAATTTTTGGGAGAGCGGGGATGTGTTTGCCGGTGAACCACCGGTACAGAATGGAAACCCGGTCGGCAACTTCTCCACTCACGGAACCCATGTCGCGGGCACAGCCGCGGCTGATACTGATAATGGCATCGGCATTGCCGGAACCGGATTCAACGCTACATTCATGCCCGTCAAGGTTGGGGGCACCAAGGATTATCCCCGCACTTTAGCTTATGGCTTCCACGGCATTTTGTACGCTGCCATAAACCAGGCCGATATTATAAATTGCAGTTTCGGAAGCCCCAGTTTTTCGGAATTCGGACGCGATATAATAGAATTCGCCACAGCATCCGGATCATTAGTCGTGGCCGCTGCAGGTAACAACGGCGATGATGCCTTGTTCTTTCCTGCTGCCTATGACGATGTGCTCACGGTTGGATCGGTGCGCCGCCAGTACGATGACGTGATCTCCCAATTTTCCAATTATGGATATTATGTGGATGTATTTGCCATGGGAGAAGCCGTTCTAAGCACCATTTTTAAGTATTTTGAGGATTCGCAAACCTGGGAACCCAGATACCAGAGCAACACCGGCACGTCAATGGCAGCACCGGTGGTTAGCGGACTTGCCGCGCTGATCAAAGCTGAAAATCCGAACTGGTCCCCGCAACGCATCGCCAATCAGATTCGCACAAACGCACGCTCATTACGCACCGCCAATCCGGACGCCATTTATGAAAACCGACTTGGCATGGGCCTTATTGACGCCCATAGCGCCCTGGTCAATCTGAAACCGGGACTACGAATCTCCGAATACACTTTTGAAACCAGTGAAGGCAACAAAATCAACACCGGCGAAAAAGGCAAACTTACTATCAAGGGCAAAAACTTCGGTGAAAATACAACCGGTTCCACCATTTCCATTCACAACCAACAAGTTGGCGTGGATGTTACGCCGGGGAACCGCATCACCAACAGCATCAACACCGGAGATAACTTCACTGTCACTTTTGATGTAGAAATCTCTCGAGATTTCAGGTTGGACGAAATTCCACTTTTCCGCCTTGATTTTGTGGATCAGTCTGCTGATTACAATGATTTTGCCATGATCGAGTATGAACGGCTTCTTTTCGAAATCATCGATATCAACACCATCAGCACCTCGATTTCATCTGATGGAACCATTGGCTATCTGGACGCTCTCACGGCTTCAGGAGGCATTGGGTTTCTGCCTGGCGACTATCCGAATGCTCTGTTTGAAGGCGGGTTGATGATAGCCGCGGATGTGGAGTTTGAAAACGATATGCCACAGGAAAGCGTCGTTATCAATCAGGTCCGTGTTGAAGATTTCATTTCACGGCATTTCCTTCCGACAGAAAATTATCGCTTCAAACGTCCGCCAGCAGTCTCCGATCTGGACGGTAAAGCCGTTTTTAAATCGACCGAACACCCCATCGCCGATGGGTTGACAGTGGAGATGGAAACCTATGCTTATGAGGCTCCGAATTTGGATCAGGCGGTTATTGTAGTATACCATATCATCAATACAAGCCTCGATACCTATCGTGACATGTATGTAGGACTCTTCAACGACTGGGATATCCGGGATGCAGGTAATAATCTGTCGGGCTATGTTGAGAATGACAGCCTCTTGTATGCCTACGCTCCCGGCGGCGGCCCCTATGTAACATCTGCGCATCTTGGTTCCATTGCAAGTGCATTCGCCATCGATAACGGATCTCCCATGTCACTGCCTGATGCGGAATCTCGCGAGGACAGTCTCCGGTTTGGAATTTATTATAGTAAAGATGAGGAAAACCTGGATGGTTTCACCGATCCAGAAAAACGGCTCTCTCTTACGGCAGGGACAGAACGCACAACGATTTCGGAAGCAGACGTCTCTCTGGTTACCTCCAGCGGTCCGTTTACTCTGCATCCGTTCGGTCGCATCCGGATTGGCTTTGTCTACGCCTGGGGTGAAGATGTGGACGAATTGCGCAGTCAGGTTGCTGCTGCCCGAATGCTGAATTTTGATATCAGTCCACCCGGTGTATACAGTCATTTCAAGGAGATAGCTGACCGGGCAACCATCTATCAGAATTTTCCAAACCCCTTCAATCAAAGTACCATTATTGAGATTCATCTTGCCGAGCCGGGTCAGGCCGAAGTCGCAGTATACGACATTCTCGGGCGGCGGGTAGCCACCATTTTTGATGGTGAAACCGACGGAAGGGTGCAATTAGTGTCATTTAATGCAAGCGGACTCGCCAGCGGCGTGTACATCGCGGTGCTGCGGGCGGAAGGGCGTTCCGACACCATGAAGATGACCCTGGTCCGGTAAATTCAAATCGGGCTGTTTTCCGGTACATGGTTTGTCCATCGGGTTATTACCATCAGGGGGACGCATCCGCGAATTTGATGCATCAACAAGGTGTTTGATTCAGCTGAATTACCGGTTTGAATCAAACTCCTTTGTCATATTCTGCATCCGACGGGCATCCTCCAGCCGCTCCTCCCGGCGTTTTTCAGCATCCCTGAAGCGCTTCTTCTGCTCATCCGTTTCCGGGATTATTTCCGGAACGGTAATACTTTTTCCATCGGTGTCGACTGCCACGAAAGAATAGTATGTGCTGGTACAAAGGCGTTTTTTGCCTGTTTTCAGATTTTCGGCAATAACCCGGATTCCGACCTCCATGGAGGACCGGAAAGCGCGTGTCACCTCCGACTCTATATTCACCACTTCGCCAAGCTGGATGGAACTCACGAACTGGATCCGGTCCACCGTCACCGTCATCGCGTAGCTGTTGCTGTGGCGCCGGGCCGAAATGGCGGCGCACATATCCATCCAGTGCATCAGCACTCCTCCCATGAGCGTGCCGAGGGTGTTGCTGTCTTCGGGCATCACCAGCCGGTTCATGACCGCTCTGGATGCGGCCACTGTGTGCTTCTTTAATTTTGACATTTGATTCCTTGGGATGCCGTTCTCTTTAACAATCTCATGCTGTTCACAAAATACTGACCCTTCCATAATACAAAAAAACCTGTTTTTGTAACACTCAGGCCGGTTTCATAACTTTGCATTTGTCAATACCACAACAACACAGGACATTCGGTTTATCATTATGACATCAGACCAAAGCAACCCAAGCCTTGAGATACGTTCGCTCAAACCGAACGACTATAAATCTGTAAAAGGATTGCAGCTCAAATGCTTCCCGGACATGGATCCCTACGGTTACAACCATTTCCGGTCCCAGCTCAAACACTTCAGCCAAGGACAAATCGGTGTCTTTTTCGAGGGAAAACTGATCGGATCGAGCAACAGTCTGATACTGGACCTCGATGAATACACCTTCGACCATACATGGGAGGAAATCTCTGATGACGGATATATCCGGAACCATGATCCCGAAGGCGACACATTGTACGGGATCGAGGTCATGGTTGATCCGGAATACCGCGACATGAAGATCGGCAGACGAATTTACGAAGAGCGAGCCGAACTCTGCCGCCAACTCAACCTGCGGCGTATTCTTGTGGGTGGAAGACTGCCGAACTACCACAAGCATAAGGACAAAATGGATATTTATACCTATGTCCGTTCGGTCATAAATAAAAAAATCTACGATCCGGTGCTTACCTTCCAGCTGCAAAATGACTATGTGGTGAAGCGAATCATCACCAATTACCTGGATGAGGACACCGATTCCTGCGGCTATGCTGCACTGTTGGAGTGGACCAATTTCGAGTACCAGTCACAGGCACCAAAGCAGCGCATCACATCCATGCCGGTTCGCATCTGTTGCGTACAGTATCAAATGCGGAAAATTGAGAATTTTGAGGATTTCACTACCCAGATCGAGTATTTCGTGGATGTGGCTTCCGACTACAAGTCCGATTTTGTGCTTTTCCCGGAGCTGCTCACTACCCAGCTGCTCAGCTTCGAGCAGGAAAAACGGCCCGGTCTCGCCGCACGTGAGCTGGACAAGTACACCGACCGATATATCGAGTTTTTCCGTGATATGGCCATGAGCTACAATGTGAATATCATCGGCGGTTCTCATTTCACCCTGGAGGAAGACAATGTATTCAACGTCTCCTACCTCTTCCGACGCGACGGCACGTACGAAAAACAGTATAAAATCCACATTACAACGTCCGAAAGCCTTTGGTGGGGGGTTCAGCCAGGATCCGTCCCTAAAGTATTTGACACAGACCGCGGTAAAATTGCCATTAATGTTTGCTATGATGTGGAATTTCCGGAGATGGGCCGATTCGCGGTGGATAACGGGGCCAATATCCTTTTTGTGCCGTTCTGCACTGATGAGCGGCATGGCTTCACCCGTGTGCGAACCTGTGCCCAGGCCCGCGCCATCGAAAACCAGATCTACGTCGCGATGGCCGGGACCACCGGTAACATCCCTTCTGTCGAGAATATGGCTATTCAGTACGCTCAGTCAGCCATCTTCACACCCTCCGATTTCCCTTTCAGTCGGGATGGCATCGCCGCTCTGTCCGATGAAAACACCGAGATGGTGGTGCTGGCCGATGTCGATACCGAGGTACTCCGCCGGACCCGCCATTCCGGCACGGTGATGCCGCTCAAGGATCGGCGAAAAGACCTGTACAGCGTCCAGTTCCGTGATCTGTCCGAATACAGCAAGATCATTCCGGATGATCCGCCGTTTGATCCCGAAGGTGATGAGGATTTTGAGTAAAACATATCGACAAGACATGTAGATCATCCAACATTCACCAGGAAACATCGCCAGAAATACCGTTGCCAAAAACATTGTCCACACCGTCCGCCCGCGCCCTGATGATCAGACCCGCTGAACCAGCAGACATTCCGCACCTAATCCGTATTATTAAGGATGCATTTGCTTCATACGAACTGGTGATGGACCCTGAATACGAGGTCCCTGATTTTCTCTCACTCAGACAAACGTACGACTTCCGTAGAAAACACCTGCTCACGGCACTTTGGGATGGAGAAATTGCCGGCTGCGGTGCCTTGACCATAGAAGGGAAAACCGCATGGCTGTCACGAATTTATGTGCATGCAAGATTCCGGAAAAAAGGAATTGGCACAAATATTATTGAACAGCTTATTGGAATTGCCAGACAGTATCGCTCGGATGACTCCCGATTCTCCGGCGGGCCAAAGGATCGGAGCGCGGTAAAGTCGATGCCGGATTCTGTTCAGGACCCATCTAGACCATCCTCAACTGTAGAGCTCTGGTCCGATACCCGCTTTACCGATGCCCACCGGCTCTATCTTCGTCTGGGTTTCAGGCAGAGTGGACGCGAGAGGGTGCTTCCCAATGATCCAAATTACACTGTCGAATATCACTTCATTCGAAATCTTTGACAGCAGACCGTTTTTTTCAACATATTGACAAGACACAAATCCATCTCCTTAAGCTCCAAGCTTAAAAATCTCCAATCTCCTGAAAAATCTTCTGAAATAACTACCTGATATGATCACCATCATCGGCGCGGGTCCGATCGGACTCGCCTGCGGCTTAGCTCTGAAAGAACGCAATATCCCATTCCGCATCATCGACAAAGGGTGTCTCGTTAACTCCGTGTTCCACTACCCGACCAACATGACCTTTTTTTCGACCTCCGACCGGCTTGAAATCGGCGGAGTACCATTCATTTCACACGGGGTGAAGCCGACGCGGCGGGAGGCCCTGGAGTACTACCGGCGCGTAGCGGAAAGTTATGATCTGCCCCTCAGGCTCTACGAGGAGGTCCGCGATGTGCGCGGCAGTGACGGCCGGTTTGTCGTCTCAACGAGCAAAGACACCTTCGAGAGTGAAAAAGTGATTATTTCAAGTGGTTTTTATGGCCGCCCGCACCGCATGAACATTCCCGGAGAGGATCTCCCTAAAGTGAAACACTACTACGACGAGCCGCACCCCTACGCCTTAATGAACGTATTGGTGGTCGGAGCCGGAAATTCAGCAGTTGACGTGGCGCTGGAATCGTACCGGTGCGGTTCGGAAGTGACGATGGTCGTGCGCGAGCCTCATATAAAGGAAACGGTGAAATACTGGGTCAAGCCCGATATTGAGAATCGCATTCGCGAAGGGGCCATCCGTGCGTTTTTCAACTCGGAGCTGGTGGAAATCCGTGAGAGAGAAGCGGTAATCCGCACACCGGAGGAGATCATCACGATCGAAAATGACTTCGTTATGGCGATGACCGGGTACGAACCCGATTTCGGGCTGCTCAAGCGTATCGGGATCACCTTTGAGGGTGAAGAAAAGATCCCGGTATATGATGAAAGCACACACGAAAGCAACGTGCCGGGTGTGTATCTGGCCGGCGTGGTGTGCGGCGGACTCAATACGAGCAAGTGGTTCATTGAAAACGCACGGACTCATGCTGACTGCATAGCCGATGATATCTCAGGGGAAATTGCGCTCCCGGCTTCGCATGAAAAGGCGGCGAAATAAGAAATCAAAGGATAAAAAAAGGGGTAAGCGATCTGCATCGCACCGCTACAACCTCCTGCCGCTGCTACCTTCCGGTCCTGACGGTGTTGAGAGGGAGCTGGTCGTGCAGGACTTACCCCATACTCACCAACGAAAAAGGCTCACCGAATATTCCGTGCGAGCCTGATTTCCCATTGTGGAGCTACGGGGAGTCGAACCCCGGACCTCTTGCATGCCATGCAAGCGCTCTAGCCAGCTGAGCTATAGCCCCGTATCAACATCAAAAAGAACATTTTTGAAGATCATAAATATAAGGAATCCCCTGAGCCGTTGCAATAAACCGATGTAAAATTAAAATTTGGGAGAACCGGTTCCAAACTCACATATCTCCGGATAAAATTACTATATTTACTTTTAGCACATTTTTCGATTTCTTTTTATTGTGCAATGATTGTGTGACAGCCCCGGGACGGGTTCCACTCACGTTTCTATTAACTGTAATACTTACCGGAGAAATTCTGTGAAAATTCAAACTATCGCCTCTATTACCTTTCTAATTGTATTCGGACTCGCTTTATTGCTCAGCGGATGCCGGACTACCGAAGAAATTGTTGATGACCCCACACTGGATTCCGACGGTGACGGCATTCCCGATTATATTGAATTGCAAATCGGAACGGACCCGTTCAATCCCGACACGGACGGCGACGGACTCACCGACGGGCAGGAACTCAATGAATACAATACCGATCCGCTGGTGGCCGATACGGACGGCGACGGACTCTCCGATGGAGATGAGGTCCTGGTTTATGGCACCGATCCGCTCAATCCCGACAGCGATGGCGACGGGCTTTCCGACGGTGACGAAGTCTTGATTTACCGCACGGATCCCCTTGATGCCGACAGCGACAATGACGGTCTCAGCGACTACGACGAGATTTATGTGTACGGCACCGACCCCAACAACCCGGATACCGACGGTGACGGTTTCACCGACGGTCAGGAAATCGCGATGGGCACCGATCCGCTCGATCCTAACGATCCGGCATACATTGAGGAATTGAGAACCATCAATTTCGACTTTGACCGCTCAAATATTGATGCACGCGCGGCTCGGCTTCTCGGAGAAAATCTGGAAAAACTCAAGGTGGCAACGAATTACAGGATTCGGGTGGACGCGTTCACTGACCATGTCGGCGGCGACCAGTACAACCTGCGGCTCAGCCAGCGCCGGGCCAATGCTGTCGTAGCATTCTATCGCGAAAACGGCATCTCCGAAGACCGGATTGAATCACGCGGTCTGGGCAAGGTACCAGTTTCGCAATGTGGACCACAGGGTGATCCCGACGGACGTGGCTGTCGTGCCGACCGCCGTGCCGAGTCGATTCCACTGCACCCGTTCCCGCAGCGGCCGGAACTCCGGCGATAACACCAACTCCTTTTAAAAAGGATCCGTTTGAAAAATTAGCATCGGTCGCAGCCGGGTCATCCCGTGGCTGAGGCCGGTGCATTTTTTTGGCGCTTGTATCTCAGGCGCTTGAATTTCAGCGCACCACCACAACCTTACCTGTCCCGCGCTGATCATTCTGACTGTCTGCCGCCACCACGATATACACCCCGGTGGCCACACGGTCGCCATTGAAGTCGCGCACATCCCACTCCACCCGACCGCCGCGGGTATCCAGCCGGCGAACCAGTCGACCATCCACCGTCAGGATACGTATGGTTGTCTGTGACGAAAGTCCATCAATCACTATGCGCTCGCTGTTCTCCTTCCGATAGGAAAACGGATTGGGATAGATAAAAAGATCATCCATTTCTGCCACACTGCCACGGACCACATCGGTATAACTGACCAGGCCGAGATCGGTGGCTATAAACACCTGACCGGTCACATTATCATAGGCCACCGAGGTGATGTTATTGGATATAAGAGGACTGTTATCGGTGGTAAAGTTCCTTATGGCGCGATGGCGTCCGCCTTCCTCATCAATCAGCCAGATTCCTTCTCCACTGGTTCCAATCCACTTCTGATTCGCTGAGTTGACGGCGATGCTGGTCACATTCGATGTTCGCAGCAGAAACGGTGAATCGGCGGTCTCATCGGCGTTGATCAGGAAACTTGCCTGGCGGTCGGCTGTGGAACCGTCGATGATGCGCTGCGGAAAAGGGAAGCGGGCTAGACCGCGCTGCGTGCCAATCCATATTTCACCCCGCCGGTCCTGCACGAGAACGTTTACCATTGGATTCGGAAGATTGCCGCGCCCCGACTCATCCCGGAGGACCACACCGTCTTCAATACCATCACCATCGACACGCTTGACCACAACACCGCGCCCCTCATTGCGGTCATTTAGAACCGGCAGCCAAAGCTGGTCGTGGGAATCGACAAATACCGATTCGTAAAACTCAGTCGAACCCAGCCCGGGTAACAGCGGAAATACTGTCCATTCTTCTGTTTGAGGTACAAATCGATACAGTGGATTAACCGGATTCAGCCGGCTGACCGCCCACAGGTTATCTTGCCGGTCGGATGCCAGTCCGCTTACAACGATGAAGCTGGAACCCGGTGTAAACCCGTCCAGAATCGAGTTGTTCGTATCCCAGACAGTGACTTCGTTTGTACCTATGTGATGCTGAACGATCCCGCGTCCCCAGGAGCCGAAAAAGAAGTAATCGGAATTTGACGCGGATCTGAACGTGCTGTGATAATCCTTTTCCTGCAGCACAGGATGGGTGCGATTGTTATAGTTCTCCCATTGATTGTCACGGAACAGGTAGTAACCTGACTGCGATGTGCCGCGTCCGGCCCGGCCCCACAAGCTGTTCGAACCCGATGCCAGGATCCCGTCACGCACTGTCAGACCGGAAAAGCTGTTCATGTACGGCCCTGTGGGAAGGTATTGCTGCTCCTGCTCGCCCGACTGCAGGTTGATCACATAAATGCCCTGATTGGTGGCCCCGGTGAGCAGGCGTCCGTTTTCATCATCCACAAGCACGGTATTGATCGGGAGTCCGGCATCAATGGACAAACTGGCGCCCCCTTGCGGCTCGGGCCACAACATGATCTCATTGCTGTTCCATGCCACAAGATACTCACCGTTTTGTGAGACACTCATATTATCGATGGCACTGCCTTCAAAGAGGCCTGCCGACTGCCAGGTCGTACCATTGAATCGTAGCAGTGTATTGCCCATTAGCGCATGGGGAGCACCCTGGAACAGTACGATGGCCGTCACATTGCTTCCAAGCCCCTCCGCCTGACCGTAAGCAGTCCAGCTGTCAGGCACCACCAGGTCGCTCCCGGAAGCGTCGGAAACCGCTACTCCGTCGGAGGTAGCCGCGAAAATCTGTCCATCATGGACCATCATGCTATTCACCCTTGAACCGCTCGGAAAGGCACCCAGGTTTGAATACGTATCTACAGTCACCTCGCGATCGGGATCAAAAACAACCAGTCCGAAATCAGTGGCGATGAGCAGATTTCCGTCGATGATCTCAAACCGGTTGATGCCGCGCGGACTGAAACGCGTAGCCCGTGCGATATCACTGAATTGCCGGAAGAGTTCGGTTTGCGGATCGTAGGCCTCGAACATGCCATCGCTGTAACCCAGCCAGAGAAGGTCATTCAGAACATCGTATTCCATGGTTTGCGGGTTGATGCGGTACATGCCTTCGGTCGGTGTAAGGCTGATCCCGATCTGCCCCTCTTCGACAGTGAAAATACCGCCTTCGGTTACTGACCAGATGCGCCCGGACAGATCCGTGTTCAATTCGAGAACGGTTGATTGAGAGGTATGGGACTGCCACGTGCCAATTGGCTGCGCGTACACATTCGAAGCGCCAAGCGTGTGCATTGAAGAAAACAGAGAGGGTGGCGAAGGTGCGGGGTGGTGCATGAACGATGTGATGCCGGCAAACATCACAACCCCATGAATAAACACAACCCTGCGCAGCAATCCCAATTGAATGTGGCGGAATACGTTCATGAATGACGATATTTAGATCGTGGGCAAAAAAACAACTTGGGTAAAATAACGTCTTCACAATAATTATCATTGCTGATATGCAAAATTCATCAGAATCCGGCAAATGGATGAACCTTGTCCGATCCGGTATAGCCGGATCTGCCTTCGGTTCTGCCATCGGTTCTGCTTTCGGTCCAGTTTCCGATACTGCTTCCGGTCGTGTGGAAGGGTTCCGCAACAGGCGGATTCTTTTCACCCTGGCTGGCCTGTTTCTTTTCTTTTTCTGGCTGTTTCGTCCGGGAGATCCAGCCCCTGAAGTTACGCTTCCTGCAGCCATTCCGGAGCTTACCTTCCCTGTGGAGCAGGCTGATGAAGCCATCCGGCAGTCGGAACTGGAAGCCGGTCCGCTGCGACCCGACAATCATGCGCGCATTATATGGAACCCGGAATTCCGGGACCGCAAGGCTCCCTGCAGCATGGTTTACCTGCACGGTTTTTCGTCCAGCTACGGAGAGGGCGCACCGGTCCATGCACGCGTGGCGCGCGATCTGGGGTGCCATCTTTACGTAAGCCGGCTTCACGCACACGGGCTGCGCACCGAAGAGCCCCTTGGTGATTTTCGGGCCGACTCGCTCCTAGTCAGCGCAGCCCATGCCCTTGCTGTCGGGAATCTGCTTGGAGAAAAAGTGATCCTGATTGGCAATTCCATGGGCGGCACGCTGGCGTTGCATCTGGCCTCCGAACATCCTGATGCCGTGGACATACTCATTCTGCTTGCACCGCTCATCGGGTTTGATACCGCAGCATCCTATCTATTTGACCGGACCTGGGGCCGGCGTCTGATGCGCCTTTTTCTCCGTGGTCCCTATTTGCACGTGGAACCCGACAACGACGATCATGCCCGATACTGGTACGATCGCTATCATATTGAAGCGTTAGGCACTCTTAAAACCATGGTCCGAAACGTACTTGAGGATGACGAAATCTACGCAAACATCCATCAACCGGTTTTTGCAGGATATTTCTACAAGGACGACGGGGAAAAAGACGATGTGATCTCGGTGCGTGCGATTCGCGAGATCGAAGAAAAACTGGGGACGCCGCCCGCTCATCGGGAATTCATAGCATTTCCCGATGCGGACGCGCATGTCATCAGCTCGGCTTACCGTACAACCGGACACGAACCGGTACGAAAAGCAATTGTCCTTTTTCTTGAATCACATACAGATCAATAGCTGCCGTATCCTTATGCTTCAGAACCTTATTTCGACTGGGAACCGAGCAACAGAGCCCCACCGGCCAGAGCAACATCCTTCAGGAGGTTTGATGCCGCACTCATATTGTTGATAGTGGCGGGAAGGTGAATAGTAATCACAAAAATCATAAGCATCAGTGCCAGCAACTGCATTGCACGTTTTACCTGCTTGTTCAGCAATACACTGCTTGCTGCTGCTATAAAAGCCAGACCGGTGAGATAGATCCAAAAAATACCCCCGGGAATGAATGAAGGCACCATACCGGCCATTGCCTGGGCATTCATAAAGTGAAAAATTCCAAAAATCAGAAAAGGAATTGCGAATAAATATTTCCCTGCATAGGCCATCATTGATTTATCCATCACTACCTCAATTAAGTGGTTGGTTCAGTTGCATCATGTATCATCATATAAACTTCAAATACTTTACATTAAATGACTATCCGCAACTTATAACAATCAGAAGATATGTGCGTAATATGTGTATCTATTTGTACTCACTCACATTAAAACTGCACATATCATGAACTTGATGGAATTTAATGAACGATT
>SLKA01000021.1 GCA_007134845.1 Balneolales bacterium | reverse complement strand
CACGTTCTCTCAATCCCAATCCGGCGACATGCCGGGCAGATCGATGAACCGCTGGTCCTTTTCGAGGCGGGCAATTCAATCGAGGTCTTCAGAGTACAGGTGAAAGTCAAATATATGAAATTTTTTTTGACGATTCCCGGGGCTTGCGGCCTTTGGTACGACAGCAACATACTCCTGCTGTATCAGCCGACGCAGAGCCACTTGTTTCCCGGCCTAGTCATGCTTTTTCCCAATATCATTCAAAACGCTTTTTCCCGGTCGGGGGTTTTCAGCGCGGATTTACAGTCGGCCTTTTCAGCAAAAAACTACTCGAAATCAGTGTTAAGTTTGTACCTGGCTATTCGGTTGTTCCCTTTGTCTGCCACGTACACAACCTGTCGGAAATAGGCTACACCACTGGGATCATTGAACTGTCGCGGCCCGTTGCCCGTGCCCCCAAATGAAACATTGACGGCTTTCGTTGCCTGGGACCCGGCAGGCGGCACCACACCTTCCTGTCCGTTGGACTGGAAAAGGTAAAGGCTGTCAGTTCCGGCATCCGTAACGAATATGTGCCCTCTTGCATCAGCGGAATAGGCAATGCCTGTCGGCTGAATGAACCGGTCCTCTTCATATAGAAAACGTTCAGCGCGGGCCGTGTCCTGAGCGAGCAGCTGTGACCGGGGTCGGTATTCAAGACCATCAACTGTAAATTCGGCATTTACCCACAATACCCGGAAGGATATGTCCCTGTTCGGATCTTCCTGGGCAATCAGAAAACTACGATCTTCGGTCATATTCTCTCTTTGTGGCGGCGCCACAAATGTTGTCAGGTCACCTATGTTTACCGCACTAATGAGGGACGGTGTATTTGGATTCAGGGCGCGGATCTGTCCGACATTTCTCATTCTCCCTGTTGGATTTCCTTCCCCGTCGAGTATGGGACCGTATATCAAAATGGTATTGTCAGGTGCTTCCGGCTGGCCTGTAATGTTCAAGGGTCCCCTTCGGCTAACATAAAGGGTGTTATCATACAGAATACCCAGGCCAGTGATTTCGATCTTGTCGGCATTGTCATCCCGGTTCGGATCGAGTCGTCTGCGCTGTGAACCGGGTGTACTACGGCTTGCATCATCAAACGGCATGATCAGCGTATCCAGCACAACGTCACTGCCGCTGCCCGGATTCTGAAATTTGTATACAGCCGGCAAATTCCAGGTGATATTGGGATCCACAACTTCCACAACGGTATCCAGTCGGGCTGATACATAAACATTGAGGAGTCTGTCCTGCACCACCCTTTGTGCGCCATCCAGGTTGATGGTGCGAAAAGGCCGGCCGGCGCGGTCCAGGATATGAAGGCCGCTTGCATCGGTTACATATACAAGCTCATCATAACCCACCATCACGTCAGTTGGTTGATCAAAATGATCCCAGAAGGGCAGCAAAGCGGCATAGCCGACTTCTTCCAGAATGAGTGTAGGATCCTGACGCCCCTCCTCGAACACCTCATCCGTCACGGAGTCGCCTTTGGTTCCGAATATTTCATCGCAGCCGGCAATGGAAACACCAAGGACTGCAATAGTTAAAACGAGATATAATAATGTGATTCTTTTCATGCGACTAAGACTTACAGATTAAATTTCAATGAGATGCGATGCAACGTACCGAGACGCTCCCTTGCGGCAAAACCGTAGTCCAGTCCAAGAGAGTATCTTTGAACCGGCAGATTGAAACCGACACCAAAATTGGGGAGATAGATTTCATCAATCCCGAATTCGTAGCCTGCCCGGGCAAAAAACTGCTTCATGAATTGCAGCTCGGATCCGATGCTGAAGCGTTCTGCGTTATCGTTGGGATTGATGACCTGTCCCGTAACGATGACATCTATGAGGTCGGATTGATATAGATCATACGCTGCCCCAAGGTTGAATGTTGTCGGAGGTGAGATGGTCTCGAAGTCATCAAAAACGATGTAGCCATCTTCATCTGTTTCAATACCGGATTCATGGGGACCGGGACGCCGGCGTGTCTCCCCGCCGGGGGTGGCATCGATGCCAAAATTATTTATGCCTACGGCAAATCGAAGCCCTGTATCTCCCACGCGATAGAAAAAGCCGACATCAATTACGGCAGTCCGCGACGTGATTTCCTCGATGCGTTCATCCAGATACTTAAGCGTAACGCCATAACTGAACAAGCTGGTCAACTCCTGGGCGAAGGTCAGGCCGGCAGCCATATGGATGGTGCGAAAAGTGCGACCGGTTCCGAATGGATGAAACTCGGTTGTCTCATCAATCTCACCCGAATCCAGATAGGTAAGTGACCCGCCGAATGCCATATTTCTGTACCGGTGGACATATGCTCCGTAGTTCAGGGAAATGTCGGTGAAATAGGCGGTATGTCCGAGAAAAAACTGGGATTGCTCCATCTGAGCAGCAAGAGCCGGGTTCCAGAACAGTGAAGATGCATCACGTGAATCTGCAATGTTTGAGTATGCCATTCCGGCTGATCTGGCATCAACACCAATCTTGAGAAACTGGAATCCTGATGTACCAGACCGTGAAGACCCGAAACTCGGAAAGATATTTCGCGCAATACTCTCGCTGGTCAGGCTCAGCATCAAGGTGATTAAGGTGAATATCAGAAGTGTGAAACGTTTTTTCATGCGTAATAGAATACTTGGCTTGAATTATTTTCGGGCGGTCCGTTAAAAGTTGACTGCAAAACCGAAGACGATATGGCGCTGCTGCAGGAAGTTGGCCGGATTAAGATACGATGGCGGGTTATTATCCCGCGGATCGAGATAGCGCTCATCACGGACATTTGCCGGCACGTCGTAGCTGCGGTCATTCCGCAGGGCAATCAGCTCTTCCTGTGTTTCCGGATAATCCGACTTGTAGGCTTTGCCGGTGACGGGATTTATGATTGCCGGGTTATTTGCATTCAGCAGATTGGTAACCTCCAAAAACGTAATGATTCGGGTGTCACCGATGAGGAACCAGCGCTGAAAGTTCAGGTCAAAAATCCACCATGATGGTCCCACCTCGGAGAACCGTTGCGACGGATCGTTGTCACGTTCGTAGATCGGACGCCAGTCCCTTTCACCACTGACCGGATTACGCTGAAACTCGATAAATTCATAGGGCGTGTAGCGCATGCCGCTTCTGAAGTTTCCGGAAATGTAAAGTTTCATCTTATTCAGCGGAGCAAGGCCGAACAGTGGATTTGGCCGATCATAGGTAAAGGTGGCGTTAGCTTTAATATCCCACGGTCGATCCCATGCAAGCGGCGTCTCCACGTTGAACCCGAACTGATCACCGGCGATGATATTTCTGAGCGCATCGTTTGATGTTGAGCTAAGACCTTCGGCACGGGAGTAAGTTGCCGAGATATTACCCATAAACCAGTCGCGATGCCTTTTGATATAGCTTATCTCCACGCCCCGCACCCTGGCAAAGTCACCGTTGATGCGGAAGTTGCGCTCGGTGTCACGGCCGGTGGCATCCTGAATGATGAGCCGCTCAGAGGTGATGAAGTCGTACTTGTCACTCCAGAAAGCGGAAACATTGAGGGCATCGTTGGAAGTGAGCTGGTTTCTCAGACCGATTTCATATGAAATATCCACCTCGGGGTCCAGATTCGGGTTACCCAAATCGGCCAGGAAGGAGCGGTCCTGATAAAACGGGTCCAGACCTGCATATACAAAGGACGGATGAGGCAATTTGGTCTTGTGACCATAGTTGAAATAGAGCACCTGGTTTTCCCTGACCGGAAAGGAGACGCTGATTCGGGGAAGCAGGCGCATCTTGAACCGGCTGCCAAAAAAGTTATAGGTGTCCTCGTAGTAGGCATTACGAATTTCATCGGCAATGGGAGCCAGCGGATCATCCACAAGATCATCGACATATTTTCCCGGAAACCAGTATTCAAGACGCAGACCAAGGTTGGCAATCAGACCCTGGAAGCGGATTTGATCCGTGACATAGAGTGCTCCGCGACGTGGCTGCACATTCCAGATGTCTGATGATGAGCCCAGGCGCTGTGTCTCTGTGAACGTGTCTTCATCGATCTGAATGGGAGCGCCAACCCAGGGCCGGCGAATGTCAATCCATTGATAATCATTGAACTTCATCTCCAGTCCCACATTCAACCTGTTGTTTCGGTTGAAGAAGTAGTTGGTTGTGGTGGCGCGAACGGTATACTCCTCAGCAAAGTGGTCGTGCCATAGTGTCGCAAGTCCGCCGTTGTTGACCAGACCCGGACCCGGAAGCACATATCTGAAGTTATCATCGGCATCAAAGGGGATGGTTGGCGGAGTAACGATGCTTTCCCCATCAAACTCCCCCTCCACAAGTTCCGGTCTCCAGTGCCGACCGTTGGCATCGGCGCGCAACCGGGTGAACATTCGGCTCACCTGGATATCATAGAACATCCGGGGATTAAGAGTGTGTGTCCATTTCAAATAAGCTACCTTGCTGTCATGGGCATAGGTGTTGGCATTATCCAGGTTCAGTGAGTAAAAGAACTGATAACCCGGACGGATCTGCACATCATCCCCCACAATCTGAAGCATTCTTGTATTCTGGTTGACGGTCAGGGATCGCTGATATGACGCCTCGACACGCATGGATGGGCGAATTCGCCAGGTGATCTTACCCATGCCACTCCAGCGATTATCCTGTCGAGGTGACCAGAATGAGTTGTTTAACAGCGAGGTCTGTACCTGGTCTGCTGTGTTTTTGAAGAATTCATTAGACACATTGGCCTGGGCAGCAACAAAAAAGGTCATGGTGCCCGGCACGTCAATGCCCAGTGCGGGAAGCAGCGACTGGTAGAACTGAACCGGTCCGCCCAGGTTAATCTCGTAGATGTCGGTAAAGAAATTGCTGGGTGTAGCGGTCATGCGGCCGGGATTATCCCTTTTATGAGAGAAGTAGCCTGAGTAATTTTGCCCTCCCTCCTGTGTGCGCACGGTGACTACACCCGACGTGGCATCGCCGACTTCGGCTCCGACACCACCGGTTGTCACCTCAACTTCCGCATAGGCACCCGCTCCAAGGTCAAGTCCGAATCCTGTTCCGGCCAGCGGATCCTGGGCCGAAACCCCATCCACAATAAACCCGGTTTCGGATGCCCTGCCGCCTCTGATGTAGAGGCCGGTCGGATCCCGGATGACCCCTGCCTGTTGTCCGACCACCTCGTCAATCTGCCGGACGGGAGCCGCCTGGATGTCATCCCTGCTCACACGTGATGAGGTTGATGACTGTTCGATATCAAAAATCGGACGCTCCCCTATGATGACCACCTCGTCTTCGGCGGTAAGCACCTGTTCACGCAGACGGACATTAATCTCAACGGTCTCACCCGTTTCGACACGGATTCCGGTGTAAAGCTGACGTTCGAAACCGACATAGCTGAATTCAATGTCATAGCTCCCGGGACGAATATTGGCAATGGTGAATCTGCCATCGAGATCTGTGGAGGCGCCGTAGGATGTCCCGCGAATGATGACATTTACACCGATCAGTTCCTCGCCTGTATCAGCGTCGGTTATCCGGCCGGTGATCTGACCTGTCTGTGCCAAAAGCTGGGATGCCGACAGAACAAGGATTGCGAATATTAATAAACAGATTTTATGCATCGGTACCGGATTAGTCTACTGGAAAATTGAGTTCTTCGAGGAAAAAGCGCATGGCCTGCGTAAGTGCAGTGCCCGCTTCAATTCGTTCAAGCTGATAGCCAAAGTAGATTATGGAGTTGTCGGCTGAGCCGGCTACCAGCAGGCGCGAAAACTCCAGGCCAGGATCAAAAAACGGTCTGGTGCGGAATTCGGCATTGTAGAAACGCCGTGTATCCCCTGCCGGCAGCAAGGGGTAGGCGCTCTGAGAATCTCTGATAACCCTTAGTGTGTCCAGCTGTTCTGAATTGAGAGGTAAAAGCCTGGTATTATTGGGAATTTGGAAACTTGTGAGTCCGGGAGGAACCGATTCCATTCTTTCCACCGGCAGGAAATTGAAAATGGCATCCTCTTCCGAAAGGCGCTTGGTAGGAATATTGATGAACATGGTACCGCCGTTTTCGAAAAAGTCGATGGTGGATCTCAGGGCGTAGGTGATGTTCCGGTCCAGATCATCGGATATCCAATAAATGTGATCCCATTCTGCAAGAACCCTGTTCAGGGTGGGATCTACGGGGCGGTGGAAGGCTGCAGATAGGGGCACTTTTTGTCCTCCTGATGCCACGCCATCGGTGGTCTGCAGATAATCAAACTGATTGATACCCAAATCGCGCAATATCGTCCTGTGCCGCGTCATAGCCTCCTGCTGCGCTACACCGGAGTAATCGTTAATCACAAGCACAGGTGATGTCTGCTGCTTTATAAACCATGTAAAACTGTCGATCTCACTTCGTGCATCCGCATTATCCACAGCTCGGATGTAGAATGTATTTTCGCTGTTCATGCGGAGGTTGTCCAGCACAATATCACTGGTGCTGAAATTTCTGCCAAGGTAGACCGATGCTGTAGTCTGGTCACCGGCCGGTTCGGTGATGCGAATACTCAGGAAACTGACATCAACCGGAATGGTCGTCCATTCGGCCAGCGTGTCATTCATAACTACTTCAAAATGGGATAGATTATCATCACCATCCGGGTCTGTTGCTGTCCAACCGATACTGGCGATATGATAGGTTGTATCCGGCGGGGCTTCCATTTCCTGTTGTGGCGTGCTGATTCTGTGAATAACCACATCTGGCGGAGAGTTTTCAATTGGAAAAACCACGGACGCCCCCTCGGGATCTCTCAGGTCTTCGTTATCGACCGCCCTGAT
>SLKA01000038.1 GCA_007134845.1 Balneolales bacterium | reverse complement strand
GTGATGGCATACCCTACTGGGATACGGGTGCACCCGAACTGCATCGCCTGGGGAATTATACCTCGCGCGAGGCCGATCCCTACAATGATTTTGAGCCGGTTGACGGCTCCGCTGCTGCCATAGGAGCGCAGGGGTTGCTGCGGCTTGGCCGGTATCTGCAGCAGCACGGCAATAAAAAAGAGGGTCACCGTTATTGGCAGGCCGGTCTTCAAGTTGTGAAAACGCTTCTGGATACGCCCTATTTGAGCATGGATGATGCACATCAGGGCCTTCTGCTTCATTCGGTGTATCACCGTCCGAATGGCTGGGATCATATCCCGGAAGGACGGAACATTCCTTGTGGAGAATCAAGCATGTGGGGTGATTATCACATGCGCGAGGTAATGCTGTATGTCTGGCGGATCATCAACAATCAGCCATATTATTCATTTTTCGGGAAGCAAGATTGATGAGACAAAAACACGAGTTTGATGTCTGGATGATGTCGGGATGTTATTATGAATACAGGTAAGGATCGAAGATCCCATAGGCCGGTTGCACTGATAACCGGAGGATCGCGCGGAATAGGACTGGCAGCGGCAAAATTACTCGGTAATGATGGCTGGGATTTGGCCGTCAATGGTGTACGTGACGCCGGACAGGTATCTGATGTTGTCCGGGAGCTGGAAAAGACAGGGGCCAAAGTGGCCTATTGCCAGGGTGATGTGGGAAGTAAAGATGGGCGAATTGCCCTGCTTGAAGCCGCCAATCATGCATTCGGACGCATTAATCTCCTGGTCAACAATGCAGGTGTTGCCCCGAAAGAGCGACTGGATGTACTGGAGGCAACCGAGGAGAGTTTCGAAAGACTGATGCGCATCAATCTGCAGGGGCCCTATTTTTTAACACAGGCTGTTGCCAGACAAATGGTTTCAGAAATCAAGGCTGCGAATAAGAAGGAAGGAGAAATCGGGGAACTTCAGAAAGCCATGATCATTAACATCGGGTCCATATCAGCAACGGTTGTATCGATCATGCGTGGGGATTATTGTATTTCCAAGGCCGGTTTTTCCATGCATAGCCGCTTATGGGCGGTGCGGCTGGGCGAATATGGCATTCCTGTGTATGAGGTGCGTCCGGGCGTTATTCAAACCGACATGACAGCCGGTGTAAAGGAAAAGTACGATAAAATGTTTGCTGAAGGGCTTACGGTCCAGCCGAGATGGGGATTTCCCGAAGATGTTGGCAGGGCTGTTACCGCGCTTGCCCGCGGTGATTTTCCCTATTCCAGCGGTGAGGTTTTCATGGTGGATGGCGGGCTGACCGTCACCCGGCTGTAATTTGTAATCTGAAAAACTTTATGTCAAAATCAGGTGAAAGACCGTATAAAAAAGCAACCGATAATGCCAATTCGGACAGGATAGGTGGGTCGGGGGACATGACAGCTGGTTCGGGCAAGAGCAAGGCAAATGCTGGTAGTGGAAGCGTAGAAAACGAAGATACCCCTATTTCCACCACTAAATGGGTGGGACTGACATTGGGTATTGTCGTATTCATCCTCATGATGCTGCTGCCGGCACCTGAGGGACTGTCCGTTGCCGGATGGCGGACCGCTGCGGTAGCCCTTCTGATGGCATGCTGGTGGGTTAGCGAGGTTATCCCGATTTCTGCAACTGCCATGCTGCCATTAGTGCTATTTCCTGTTCTTGGCATCTCGGATATTTCCCAGACCGCGACTCCTTATGCCAATCCGATGATCTTTCTGTTTATGGGTGGATTCATCATTGCCATTGCCATGCAGGAATGGGGGTTGCACCGGCGGGTCGCGCTGAATATCATCCGCGTCATCGGGTCCCGACCGAGAAGCATTATGGCCGGCTTCATGGTATCAGTCATGTTCATGAGCATGTGGGTAAGTAACACCGCGGCAACCATGATGATGCTTCCCATAGCACTTTCGGTAATTCAACTGACCAAATCCAATCAGAACACACCGTCAGAGGAAAAACAGTACCATAACTTTGCTGTTGGTTTGATGCTGGCCATAGCATTCTCAGCGAGTGTCGGCGGACTGGCAACAGTCATCGGCACTCCCACCAATGCACTACTCATAGGATTTGTTAATGAGTCATATGGTATCGAAATCTCTTTCGCACAGTGGATGCTGGTAGGTATCCCCATCGCTGTATTGGGTTTTCCGATCATTTATTACACAATTGCTCATGTGGTATATCCAATTCGCTTCAAGACCTTGCCTGGAGGGCGTGAGTATATTGAAAATGAGGTGCTTGAACTGGGACGCATGTCACGTCCCGAAGCAATTGTAGCCACAGTATTTACACTTGTAGCCGTGCTCTGGATGACCCGCCCGATAATTGAAAGACATCTGTTTACCGGTATTTCAGATGCCAGTATTGCCATATTTGGTGCCATACTTCTTTTTCTGATCCCTGTCAACATAAGCAAGGGGCAGTTCATGCTCTCCTGGAAAGCTGCAGAGCGATTGCCATGGGGCGTTCTGATTTTATTTGGAGGCGGGCTTACCCTGGCCGGTGCCATCCAGCGCACCGGTCTTGCGGAGTGGATAGGCGGCTTTTTTGGTGTGTTGAGCGGGTGGCCAATTATCCTGATTATTCTGATTGTTGCCTTGGTAATTATCATGTTCACCGAACTGGCAAGTAATTCGGCAACGGCAGCCGCTTTTTTGCCCATTATGGGCTCGGTGGCAATGGGCATCGGCGAAAATCCGCTGCTGCTGGCAGTTCCGGTTGCGGTGGTTGCAAGTTGTGCTTTCATGCTTCCGGTCGCCACTCCGCCCAACGCCATTGTTTATGGAAGCAATGTGATGACCATTCCGGAGATGGCTCGTGCCGGTCTGGTACTGAATGTGCTTTTTGCCATTTTAATCACACTGCTGACCTATTTCCTGTTCACGTTGATTCTGGGTATCGATATCGGTGTGATACCGGATCATCTGTTGGCACCGTAACTTTTCACTTTTCAGCTCTCGGAATTTTTGAGGTTGTCTTTGAATAAAATTGCAAGACAATTATTCGGATCAGTCTGACACATTAAACGCTGGTTGAATTTCACATAGCAATGGTCAACATAGCAATGGACATTAGAAAAGAACTACATGAACAAAAGCGAAGTATTACAGCAGATTGAAGAGTTGAAGCTGGTCTCCATTGTACGACTGGATGATCCGGCTGATATGGATCCTACAGTGGATGCGCTACTGGAAGGAGGCGTTAAGATTATTGAAGTCACGATGACGATTCCCGGGTTGCTGGATTATGTGCCCGGACTGGTGAAGCGCGTAGGCGGCGAAATGGTTTTTGGAATCGGCTCGGTGCTGAATGCTGATATGGCCAAACAGGCTGCGGATGCCGGTGCTTCATTCATTGTGAGCCCGGTCATGAAAAAAGAAATCATAGATTCAGCGCATGAATCAGGTTGCGCTGTTTCCGTGGGAGCCTATACTCCAACGGAAATTCAGACAGCATGGGAGCTGGGAAGTGATGTGGTTAAAGTCTTTCCGGCCGACACCCTGGGACCGGGGTACATAAAGAGTGTCCGGGCGCCGATGCCCCACCTGAAATTGCTGCCCACAGGGGGAGTGACCGTTGATAATGTAGGTGAATGGCTCGGAGCAGGATCATTTGCTCTTGGCGTGGGCAGCGCCCTGGTGGATATGAAGGCAGTGCGTGAACGCCGGTTTGATATTCTGCGCCAAAAAGCACAGGACTTGGCCGCCGCTGTACGTGACTACTTGAATAAATAAAAAAGTAATAATGAAGACATATCACAAATGTCAAATCTGAATGAATTTGCCATTTGAAATAAAACGGCATACAGAATAATACACAAACCAAAAAGGAGCTATTGGAATATGGAAACGAAAAACAATTACAGCCGTAGAAGATTTCTTCAAACAACAGGTGCTTCGCTGGGAGCGTCTCTGATGGCCGTACCATTTGCAAATGTTGTCAAGGCATCTCCATCCAGAAAACGCACAGCATTGGTTGGTACCGGTGTGAGAGGAGTTAGTATGTATGGCAGGAATTTACTCAGGGATTATTCGGATTATATCGAACTGGTTGGTGTCTGCGACATAAATCCCGGCCGGTTGGATTATGGTGTTGAATTTATTGGAACCAACGCACCCAAATTTACCGATCTGGAAAAAATGCTTGCCGATCTCCGGCCGGAGATCCTGATCGTGACCTCTCGTGATGATGTCCATCATGAGCATATCATAAAAGGCCTGGAGTACGGCTGTGATGTGATCTGTGAAAAACCAATGACCATAGATGAGGAAAAAGCACAGGCTATCATCGATGCCGACAGAAAATATGACGGTAAAGTGATCATTACCTTCAATTACCGCTATCCACCTTACCGTGCCAAATTGAAGCAAATGATCATGGACGGCCTTATCGGAGATATCGAGCAGGTGGAGTTTCACTGGAATATTTCACACAGCCACTTGATGAGATATATGCAGCGCTGGCATGGGGAGCGGGATTTCGGTGGAACGCTATGGGTTCACAAGAACACGCATCATTTCGATATGATCAACTGGTATCTTGATTCCGACCCCGTGCAGGTTCATGCGTACGGCTCACTTGAACTGTTCGGAGCTAATAATGACTATCGCGGGAATAACTGTCGTGATTGCAGGTATACTGCAAAATGTCCGTATCACTGGGACATCACCCAAAATGAGCATCTGAGGAAGTTATATACCGACAATGAGCACCATGACGGCTATATTCGTGATAATTGCGTTTTCCGGGAAGAGATCGATATCCATGATCGCCACGCAGCGGTTGTGAAATATGCCAATGGAGCCTATTTGAACTATTCCTTGTCGGCCCATTCCGAATATTCAGGCTACTGGATGGCGCTAAACGGATCAAAAGGGCGGCTGGAAGTTCGTACACACAGCTATCCCGAACGTGATTATGAAGAGCTGCTGTTTACACCTAATCGACGCTACACCAATGAACCGCCGAGGCTTGTGCGGGTACACCATGGAGTTGGCGGGCATTGGGGTGGTGATCCGATATTGACGGACCAGCTGTTCAAAAATCCAGACAAGCCTGACCCACTGGGACAACAGGCTGGTGTCAGGGATGGGGCTATGTCCATTTTAATCGGAATTGCAGCCCGAAAAAGCATTGATGCCGGTCAGCCGGTTAATATCGAAGGACTTACAGATTTAGTTCCGATGGCCAAAAGACCCAAATAAGAAAAGTGAAATATGAAAAAGACAGTGACTTTTGGTGAAATAATGCTCCGGCTTGCTACGCCGGGGCATTTGCGGTTTGTACAGACAGGCACTTATGAGGCAACCTATGGCGGTGGTGAGGCGAATGTTGCCGTTGCACTCGCTGGTTTTGGTCTTGAAAGCTATTTTGTTACCCGGCTGCCAGAACATGAACTGGGACAGTCTGCCGTGAATACCGTTCGAGGCTATGGTGTAAAGACCGATTACATTGCCCGGGGTGGTGATCGGGTAGGAATCTACTTTCTGGAAACCGGGGCCAGTCAGCGCGCCTCAAAAGTTATCTATGACCGTGCCGGTTCTGCGGTTACCCAGATGCGTCCGGAGATGGTGGACTGGGACGCGGTCTTCGAAGGGGCCGACTGGTTTCACTGGACCGGAATCACACCAGCACTTGGGGGAAATGCACAGGATTGCCTGAAGGTAGCCTGCGATGCTGCCCGCAATGCAGGGGCAACCATCAGTTGCGATCTTAACTTTCGCAAAAAGCTGTGGACAGAGAAACAGGCTCAGGACGTGATGAATCCGCTGATGGAATATGTCGATGTTTGCATTGCGAATGAGGAGGATGTTGAAAAGAGTCTGGGTTTCAAAGCAGGAAAAACGAATGTCGAATCGGCAGAACTGGATGAGGCAGGTTATGGTGAGCTGGCTAAATCCATCCGAAAGAAATACGACTTTAAAACGGTTGCGATTACTCTTCGTGAAAGTTTTTCGGCCAGCCGGAATGGCTGGAGTGCCATGCTTCATGATGATGGCGACTGTGCCGATCCGGTACGCTCAAACCGATATGATATTCAGATCGTGGACCGCGTTGGTGGGGGAGACTCCTTCGCATCAGGACTCATATATGGATTGCTCAAATTTGAAAGCGCTAAAGAAGCGCTGGAGTTTGCCGTTGCGGCTTCATGCCTTAAACATTCCATTCCAGGTGACTTGAATCTTGTCAGTCCGGAGGAAGTGCTGAAACTTACACAAGGAGGAGGATCTGGCCGTGTTGACAGATAGGGTATTGGCACAATCTTAAACTCCCTTGAATTGAGATGAATGGCCTGAATTGCTCCAATTGCGAAGGTGACAGACCATGTAAAACCGCTCAAAAATAAATTTGTATGAAAATTGAACATTTTGCATTCAATGTGGAAGATCCTCTCGAAATGACCCAGTGGTACGTCCAAAATCTGGGCATGAAAGTTGTAAAACAGAACAAGACAGCTCCTTACATGACCTTTTTATCTGATGATAGTGGAATGGTCATGATAGAGATTTATCATAATCCGGTTGATGAGGTTCCTGATTACCGAAATATGAATCCATTGATCGCACATCTCGCATTCGTATCAGAAAATCCATCAGAGGATAAGGCGAGGTTATTGAAATCCGGGGCTAGCCTGGTGAGTGAGGACCATCTGGAAGACGGGTCCCATCTGGTTATGATGCGGGATCCCTGGGGGTTTCCGCTGCAGCTTTGTAGAAGGGGCGTGCCAATGCTTAAATGAATCCATTAATGTCCCATACGGGGAATGGGAGAAAATCCCTCGCCTTTAGGCGAAGACTTTAGTATGCTTGCGGTATCATGGAAAACTACCGCAAAACGTCTCACAGTGTTTACGATATCAAAT
>SLKA01000115.1 GCA_007134845.1 Balneolales bacterium | reverse complement strand
TCAATCACAACAACGATATACGGCATGTAGCGGTGGCCCAGCTCTTCATCCAGCTCCTCTGCCTTGAATTTGACATTGTAGGATTTGATGTCCCGGACCGTCGCCATTTTCAGCAGCTCGTATCTGTGATCCATCTCCTTGCATACGCTGTTGAGTGTCTGCAACACCTCCGCCGTATCCGTGATAATCGGTTCGGAAGCATTCGGCAGGGTCGCAAGAAAATGGTTCTGGATATTCCGGAAAAGCGATAGTTCAATCTTTTTCGGATCCACCATCACAAACTTGAGGTCATCCGGGTGGCACTTATACAGCAGGCAGGTGATGATCGTGTTGATCCCGACTGTTTTTCCCGATCCGGTCGCCCCTGCCATCAGAAGGTGAGGCAGCCGTGCCAGATCGACCATGAACACCTCGTTTTCTATCGTCCGACCAAACGCCACCGGCAGCGCCATCTTGGTCTCGGCGAATTTCCTGGTGTTGATCAACGACCGGATATAGACAATTTCGCGATTCTGGTTCGGCACTTCAATACCGACCGCCGACTTGCCGGGGATGGGCGCAATGATCCGCAAACCCTTGGTTGCCATAGCCATCTTCAGGTCATTGGCATAACTCTCGATCTTGCTGATCTTGACATCCGGAGCCGGCTGAAGCTCATAGAGGGTCACCGTCGGACCGACAATCGCCTCAATCGCGGTAATGTCAATTCCATGCCGGTTCAGCTTGTCGAGAATGATCATCTTGTTTCGGTTGATCTCCTCATAATTGACTTCGCTTCCCTCGTTTGGAGCCTTGTCGAGCAAATCAAGCGTCGGAAACTTGTACTTGATTAGCGGCTTTTCCACCTGCTTTTTACGCTCGCTCTCCAGTTTGCGCCTGCCCGCTTCTTCATCAGGTGTGCCCCGGTAAACCGTGATGTCGAGATCCTTCTCATCCGTCAAGGGTTGTCCGGTGTCACGTACCCCACCTCCGGCTTCTGACACGCTGTCTCCGGCAGGTTCAGATTCCGCTGCCGGACCATTCTTCTCCAGGACTGCTCTTGGCGGCCGCCCCTCCACGGAGTCCTGCTGTTCGTGCCGTCTGCGCTCTTCTTCTTTCTCACGCGAGGAGAGAACCAGCCGCTCCCACCGCTTTTTCTTATCCTCTTCTCCGGTGGCTTCACCGGCACCCATGCGACCTTCGGACCGGTCTCCTTCCCAAACATCTGCGTCGCTGTATCCGTCCGACACACCCTCTCTGCGCGGGCCGTTTTGCCTCGGTTTCTCTTCATCCATCTCCTCTTTCTTGTCCTTGCTGCTGTGGAACATCCGGGCAATCCCGGACCACATCGCTTTCAGATTGTCGATGGCAGACTGAACATCCCTGTTGAAGAGCAGAATTATGGCAATAAGACTCAGACTTCCCAGTATGATCACAGGTCCATACTGCCCGGTGAGTGCACGCAGGATGTAGGCAATCGCAAGGCCGGAAGAACCCGCCCAGGAGACCGAAACAAGATAGAATTCATTGTGAAGCCAACCCATGATGGACGCAGCCAGAATCATCACAAAAACGGCATAGAGTGACTTGAGATGAATCTGCCTCAGCTCATGGTGCCGGAATATGCTCCATCCGTACAGCAGGGTGACCAGTACCAGGATGAGCGAGAAATAGCCGAAAAGCATCTGTACGAAAAAATGCGACAAATAGGCACCCAGCGGACCGAGTCCATTCTGGATGCGCAGTGCGGGCCCCTGGCCAAAGTCCAGCAGTGTCCGCAAGTTCATACTTTGGATGATCGCAAAATCCTCGCTCCTGTATGTGATAATGCTAATGGCAAGTGTTGCTGCTATCGCCACTATGATGATACCGAGCATCTCCATTTTCCGCTCATAGGAGAAGAAAGCGTCGCTGTTGTTTTTTTTCTGTTTCTTTTTCATTTATCTGATGGAAATCACTCCTTCATGAAAACCCGGAACGGATGAGAACACGTCAATCTGGCTGCAGTAGGCAATATCATCCTCAAAGCCAATATCCCGCAGTCGCTTGGCATGGTTGGACGATTGGATGAGGGCCGGGATGTTGCTGCCGAATTTCTCATAGAGGCCATAGGATACCTTCACGCCGTCGGTGGCATCATCCGGCAAATGCGCCTCAAACAACTGATGGGTAATGGCCCCGGCACACAGTAAATCTTCGATTGAAAGCCTGCTGTTCCAGCCGGAGCATATCAACAGCACTTCGCTGTGATCTTGTGTTTTCAGGGCTTCAACAATAGCCGTAAGGTTGAGAAAGCTTCCAATTAAAATCTCCCTGGCACCACTGCTTCTTGTTATGGCTCGTGTTCCGTTTGTCGTCTTTAGAATTATGGTTTTGTTTTCGACTGTTTTCCGGTCGTATTCAAGCGGCGAGTTGCCAAGCTTATACCCTTCGACTTTCTTTCCCTCTTTCTCCCCGCACAACAGCATGCTTGAGGCATCCAGAAACCCGAAATAGCGCCCGGCATCATCATTCTCCGCAAGTGGAATGATACCGTTTGCACCATGCTCCAGCGCGGTTTGAATGGTGGAACAGGCCCGTAGCACATCAATAACTACAACTGTTTTGTTTCGTACATCCTGCTCACTGAACGATATGGCTGACGAGAATACGTCTATTTCATGTCTCATTATTTTCTCTTATAGAATGGCAGTCTGGTCACTTCTGATGGAAATTCTTTGTCCCTGATCCGGATGGATACCTTGCCGCCCTGCTCTGCATGCTCTGTGGGAATATAACCCATTGCGATACCCCGGTTGAGCACAAAGGAGAACCCTCCGCTGGTTACCTGCCCCAACACCTCTCCGCTTTCACTGAGAATCTGTTGTTCGCTTCGTGGAATGCGTTTTTCATCCTGCATCACGAATCCGCACAGTTTTCGGGACAGTCCGTCTTTTTTCTGCTTGAGCATGGCATCTTTGCCCTTGAAGTCACCCTTGTCCCACTTGACAAGCCAGCCGAGTCCGGCTTCCAGCGGCGTGTAGTCCTCAGTGAGATCGTTGCCGTAAAGCGCCAATCCGGCCTCCAGCCGCAGTGTATCACGGGCACCAAGCCCGCATGGCATGATCCCGTGCACATCGCCGGCAACCATTATATTTTCCCAGAGGTCGCACACATTTACATGCCTGATGTTGCAGTAGAGTTCAAATCCTGTTTCACCGGTATATCCCGTTGCGGACACCAAGATATTGTCGTAATCAGATACCTGCATGGATCTGAACTCAAACATGGGGATATCACCCGGCTTGTTACGTGTCAGCTTCTCCATGATGCCAGCGGATTCCGGACCCTGGATGGCGATAAGTGCAATTTCCTCGGAAATATCACTCACTTCGGCCCGGCCCTTGTTCACCTCCAGTATCCAATTAAAGTCCTTCTCAATATTAGATGCATTGAGGACCAGCAGATATTCCTCCTCCGAAATACAGTAGACCAGAAGATCGTCCACGATACCACCGCTTTCGCGGCACATCACACTGTACTGCGACTTGCCGGGTCTCAGCTTTGAAGCATCGTTTACTGTCAGCTCCTGCACCACGTCAAGAGCACGCTCACCACGGATCAGGACCTCGCCCATATGCGAGACATCAAAGATGCCGGCCTGGTTTCTGACGGCGAGATGTTCATCCCTGATGCTCTTGTACTGAAGGGGCATCTCGTACCCGGAGAAATCAACAAGTTTTGCATTGAAAGATCGATGAGCTTCGAATAACGGTGTTCTTTTCAGCATGGTTCTTGAATTAGGTTCAACCCTCAAGATACAAATATCAAAAGGCAATTTGAGTATTTGATTTCATGATATTGACCGATATTATTTTATCTTCCGGTAATATTTCCCGATTCTTACTTGTTCAGAACAAGACAGTGCAAACGAAATCGTTACACACTGGATATATTACATTTAAAAAACCCAAGCTGACCTATGCCAATTAGCAATGAAGATGTATTGGATGCACTGAGAAATGTCATTGACCCGGATCTGGGAAAAGACCTGGTTTCGTTGAATATGATCGAGGATATTAAGGTTGATGGTAAAAATGTCACCTTCACGGTCAATCTCACGACCCCCGCTTGTCCGTTAAAAGCCGAAATTGAGCGAGCCTGCATCAATGCGGTGAAGCATCTGGTGGACGAAGAGGCCGTGGTAACCCCAAATATGAGTTCCAAGGTAACCGGAAGCCGGACCGAAGGACAGGGGGACCAGAATTTGCTCAAAGGAGTCAAGAATATCATCGCTGTGGCCTCCGGCAAGGGTGGTGTGGGCAAATCCACGGTGTCCGTGAATCTGGCTGTAGCCCTCGCAAAGACGGGTGCCAAAGTCGGACTTGTGGATACGGATATCTATGGCCCCAGCATTCCAACCATGTTTGACATCCACGAACGGCCCAACATCAGCACTCAGCGTAAGCTCATTCCGCTGGAAAAATACGATGTTAAACTGCTCTCAATGGGATTTCTGGTGAAACAGGATGAAGCAGTGGTCTGGCGCGGACCAATGGTGTCGAGTGCGGTCAAGCAGTTTCTGAGTGAAACGGATTGGGGCGAGCTGGACTATCTGATTCTTGACCTTCCTCCCGGTACCGGCGATATCCAGTTGACCATTGTGCAGTCAGTGCCTCTCACTGCAGCGATAATAGTATCAACACCGCAGACAGTGGCTCTTGATGATGCCAGAAAAGGAGTGGCCATGTTCGGAAAGGTGAAAGTACCTGTTCTCGGTATTGTGGAAAACATGGCCTTTTTCACACCACCGGACATGCCCGACCGCAAATATCATATTTTCGGAAAAGACGGGGCCAAAAACCTGGCCGAGAAGATGGGAGTGCCTTTCCTCGGGGAAATACCCATTGAACAGCTGCTGCGTGAAGGCGGGGACTCCGGCAAACCCATTGTCGTAAGTGATGAATCCGCGCCCTCTGCATTGGCCTTTACCGAGCTGTCCAGACGCGTGGCACAACAGATCGCCATTCGCAATGCCAACAGAGAACCCACAGAAAAGGTTGAGATTCTCTATCGCTGAACCAGTTTTCTGTTGGGATCAAGCTTTCTACTGCAGGGTCTGCTTCAGGGTCTACTTCTCGCGCAGCCGGGCAGCTTTTCCGCGAAGCGAACGCAGATAGAACAGCTTGGAACGACGCACTTTTCCGCGTTTCTTCACCTCTATTTTGGCGATGAAAGGGGAGTACAGCGGGAAGATGCGCTCCACGCCGATATTATTTGAAATTTTACGGACGGTGAAAGTCTGATTGGCTCCGCGTCCCTTTCTTCCGATGACTACGCCTTCATACAGCTGAACGCGCTCCTTTTCTCCCTCACGAACACGGTAATGCACATTCACCGTGTCGCCAGCCTGAAATTCAGGGAGGTCATCCCGGGTTTGGGTTTGTTCGACAAGAGTAAGCTTTTCCATTTTCTGATTACTGATTAGTTACTTTTTATTGATAAAATTTTGATAGAGATCCGGTCGTTTTTCCCTGGTTGATTCCAGGGCTTTTTTTTCCCTCCACAACCGAACCCGTTCATGGTTTCCGGAAGCAAGGACCTCCGGAATACTGAAACCCCTGAAATTTGCAGGGCGTGTGTAAACCGGAGCTGACAATAAACCATCCTGAAATGAATCATCCAGAGCACTTTCGGCATCGCCGATAACACCAGGCAGCAACCTAACCATACTGTCGACCAATACCATGGCCGCCAGCTCGCCGCCCGACAACACATAATCGCCGATGCTGATCTCCACGGTCACCAGTTCATCCCGTATCCGCTGGTCAATACCCTTGTAGTGACCGCAAAGAATTATGATGTTCCCGAGGAGCGATAATTTGTTCACCGTTTGCTGATCCAGCACCTTTGCATCCGGAGTCGGGAATATTACGGCATCGTAGTCTCGTTCGCGCTTGAGTGACTCGATACAGTCAAAAACCGGCTGTGGTGTCATCACCAGGCCCGCCCCGCCTCCAAAGGGATAATCGTCAACCTTGCGGTGCTTGTCTGTGGAATGCTGTCGCAAATCGTGAATAACGATATCAACTTTTCTCGCCTTGCGGGCTCTTCCGACGATGCTGTGATCCAGCGGACCTGTCAGCAACTCCGGAACGGCAGATATAATATCGATCCTCATTTCATGCTCCAGTTATTCCAGTGACTCAAGATCGGATGTATTCTTTGTGATGATCCGATGTGTTTCACTGTTCACGGCTGACACAAATTGCTCTATCCATGGAATCAGAACGTTTTTTTCTGCGGTTTTCACAATGAGTATGGGATAGGCCGGTGTTTCCAGCAGATCCGAAACCTCACCCAGCTGCGACCCGTCTTCACGAAAGGCCTCATAGCCGATAACATCGGGGCTTTCCGGGGACGATCCGGGCGGCTTGTCGGTCATCACATCATGACCCCGCAGACGCTCTGCTTCCGTTCGCGTGTTGATTCCTTCCAGTCTGACAAAGAACACATTCCGTTTCCGGACCTGATGGGGCCGCACTTCTTCAATCCGGTACGGCACCCATTGATTTTCCGGATGACGGAGGTACAACAGCTCCGGCAAGTCACTGACTGCCGCCGGATCATCTACATCCATTAAAAAACCACCAAGAGTCCCCTGGGCTTTGGCAATTCTCCCAAGCAAAAACAGGCCCGGGTTCGGTTCATTTGCCATGGCAAACCTCAGAAAGTACCCTGATCGGGCACTACTTTTTTTCTTCTTTTGATTTCCTTTCGTCAGAAGCTTCATCAGCCGGCTCTGCTTTCTCACCGGTTGTCTTCGCATCCTTCCCCGACTCTTCTTTTACTTCTTTGCCGGGCTCTTCCTTAGCCTCTTTCTTTTCTTCCTCTTTGGCGGAATCTTTTCCGGTTTCCTTGTCAGTTGCAGGCTTCACTTCAGCTTTTTTATTAGCTTCTTTTTCCGCCTTCTCTTCTTTGGCCGC
>SLKA01000133.1 GCA_007134845.1 Balneolales bacterium | reverse complement strand
TCACCTTCGAATGCTTCAGTGGTTTGAAACCTACTTGTTGGAAGATGATCCGCAGAAACCCTCGTTCTATCTCGATCTTGAGGCTTTGGGAGTTGAACCCCCTGAAGTGCAGGAATAAAAGTCTGATTGAGCGCACGACTGTGATCCCGGACGAGCTGTTTTTCTGGCAGCTCGTCCTTTTTGCAAAAAATCACTTTCGAATTGTCCCCATTTTGTGCTAAAAAGGCATATCTGCTTGACTTTCAGAAAAATATATGTTTTTATGCTTTTAAGCGTACTACCATAGACATACAAGACAGTCTCATGAAAAAAGCCAAAATCAAAGCTATTCAGGAGGGAGTTACGCTCAAAAAATTCTTGATTCACTGCCTTGAGAAGGAGCTGCCGAAGCCGCATCCCGATCACCAGGAGGCTCCATGCAAATCGTTGCACGGAAAAGGGTCAGCAGGAGATTTGACTCCGGGTGAGTCCGGTTTCGAAGGGTACAGCGGTCCGGACTGGCATCATGGCGAAAAATGACACAAAATGGGTAGGGGCACATGTCAGCGCAGCTGGCGGGGTTCAAAATGCACCGTATAATGCCCGGGATATCGGCGCAAATGCATTTGCCCTGTTCACCAGGAACCAGCGACAGTGGAAAGCAAGGGCACTTGATCCTGCCGACGTTGATTTGTTCAAAAGTCGTTGCGAAGAGCTTGGGTTTTCCGGTGCCCAAATTCTGCCGCACAACAGCTACCTTATCAATCCGGGGCACCCGGAGGAAGAGGGGATCAACAAATCGCGCGCTGCCCTGCTTGATGAAATGCAGCGATGCGAGCAGCTCGGTATTCCACAGCTCAATATCCATCCCGGAAGCCATCTCCGGCAGATCACAGAAACAGAGTGCCTGGCCCGGATAGCCGAGACCTTGAATATTATGCTAGATAAAACCAGGGGAGTTACTGTTGTTCTTGAAAACACGGCGGGACAGGGAAGCAATCTCGGAAACCGGTTTGAGCATCTGGCGGAAATTATTGACCAGGTGGACGATAAATCCCGTATCGGCTTTTGCATTGACACATGTCATGCCCATGCCGCCGGATATGACCTGAGGACACCGGAGGCCTACAGGCGAACCATGGATGAGGCCGATCGTGAGATAGGCCTGAAATGGCTCCGAGGTCTGCATCTCAACGATGCCAAAACGGAGCTTGGCAGCCGGGTGGATCGGCACGCACCTCTTGCCAGAGGCACCATGGGTGAGGATCCGTTCCGGCAGATCATGAACGATGACCGGCTTGATCGTCTGCCGATGATCCTGGAGACGACCCAACCGGAGAACTGGGCTGCCGAAATTGCCTGGTTGCGGTCGCTCTGACTGGAATTGAAACAAAAAAAAGATAGTAAGTAAGTCACTCATGCAGCTTGTTTATGTGACAGGTGGATTTCGACCTCAGACGGTGCATTATCCCAACAATAACCTTTACGGCTCATACTTTGGGTAATTCGTTTATCGGGATTCAACAATGATGTCAACCTCAGCCGACCGGTACAACTCCTCTCCGGCTTTATTTCTTGCCACTGCATGTAAATAATAAATCCCCGGTTCATCCGGTTTCCAGTTTACCCTTAGCCGAATCCCATTGTCAATTTCGGCTATCTGTTCGTCATTGGCCAGTAAGGCGATACTGGATGCTTCTGATGCGTCGGTATAAACATGCGAAAGATTTATTCCGATGGATTGTCCTGATTGAAAGATCTCACCGTCATGCGGATAATTGATCGTTATGGAATTAAATATGAGTGATTCAAGATTAATCTGATAACCGGGAGTGGCAACGTTATGGTACATCTCGTATACATCCGGATCATCTTCAACTCCCAGGAATTCAAAGGGATAATACTGGTTTCTTAACATCCCCATATACCCCCAACCGGTTCTATTCTTGACAACCAGTGCCAGGGCCGCAGCCCCTTCAAGTCCCAACTTGTCATCCTCGTTACATACAATGGGTTTGCCGAATTTCTGCACGTCTTCTATTCTGCTTTCATAAAGATCAAGAGAAGTTGTATTGAAGTGAATTAATAAAAAATCAGATGCCCTTGCAAGATCTTCGTGAAACCTTCCATTTCCCATGCCGCTTGTACTTACCAGAAGTCCGGGATTCAGCTGTTTTGCCAATCTGATCAATTCAACCTGTCCTTCTTCACTCATAAGCCATTCACCATCGGTCCAGTTCCGGAAACCACCATGCCGGTATTCATTAGACACTTCAAGCACAACATTGGTGAATCCTTTTTCGGTGATCCAGTTAACGGTATTCTCCAACGCATTCCTGATGCTCTCCTTTCCTGTAAGAGCGTAGTCGTGGGAATGTTGACGCTGATAGAAAAGTGATAGTATGATTGCCGCATTATTATCATCAGAGGCTCTGATAACACGTTCAGCCCTGTGCATATAGTCATCCCTTAAAGATCCGTCTGCATCAAACGCCGTGTTTATGGCTCCTTCGTATCCAGGCATACCCCCCTGGAGTGATATGGTAAAAGCATTGACCCCATTGGAAACATATTCAGGAATTTTTTCAATAAAAGCGTCGGTGTTGGCTTCCGGATTAAAATCATCCGTCAACTTTGCCAACTCCGGGCCACGATCCTCAAAAATGGAATTAACCATCCGCACATTCATCAACAAACCTTCAGCCGGTGAGCCGGGGTTAATGATCTGATCATTAAAATACCATTTGTCTTCACTGATGGAGACGGCCGTCTGGAAATCCTTGTCATTAACGGACCCGCATCCGGCAAAACTCCATACCATCAATACGATGATTTTACACGTGAGTATATTGTGTAAGCGACGTGCCAGTCCTGTTTTGTTTTTAATACTTTTCATTGAATTTAAAATTTTGATGTTCGAGATATATTTACCGGCTTATATGATTAGCAATCGAAAAATCAGACGGTTATCCACTCACTCACTCACTCACTCACTCACTCTTCTGTTACTCGCATTACCCGGAATCCTGTAAATGCCGGCTGCATTACCCGATTTTCCGGATCATTCTTATCCACAAAATCAATGGCACTGTATCCGTAAGTAGATCCATCGGAATCCGACAACTCAGCCACATTGCCGCCCAGGTCGTAAATCTCGGCCTCACCCACCTTGACTTCGGGAAAGGATCCGGCATCGCGAACAAGCTGTTGGGCATCAATCAGGCTTGTTTTCTGCCTGAGCAGTGCGACCTCGTCAAAGGTGATGTCAAATCCCGCCAGGTGGTTCAATGTATTCTGCCGGGCGCCAGAGCGGTGTGCAATGCGGTGTAAAGCACGCGCTTCCTTTTCTCCGGGAAGACGGTAGGTATCTCCGGTGTGTTCACTTAGCCAGCTGGTGTATGCGCGGGCATCCTTCACACTGATACCACGAACCGGGTAATTGGCATGCAGCGGATGAAAGGTATGAGAGGAATCGAAAGCCTGATATTGCATATTGGTTACCTGAAAGCGACCGATTGCCGCTGTTTCGGGCAGCTCAGTTTCCTTGCCGATCCTTACGACCTCGGGAATCAGTTTTTCACTGTTTCGAATACCGTAATATCCGTTGTCGCTTGCAAGTGAATCACGTTTGAGTAGCTCCGCTAGCGGGCTGTCATCCTTGAAGGCACGGTTAGGCTCCTCAAATGTGCCGAACAGCCAGCGGTCGAACCATGCAATCTCCTCTTCAAGCTTTCGCCGCTGATGGGTTAGCTTTTGCAGTCCATGCGGTTGGTCCGGAAACCACAGGAAGCGCACAGGTGCCCTGCCGATCTGCTGCAATGCGCGGTAATGCTCCCAGCCCTGATCACGTGGAACGGCACGGTCCTCGCTGCCGAAAAAGATGATGGTAGGTGCCTCGACCAGATCCATCCGGAAGATGGGTGATTTCTCGATGTATGTTTTGTTGTAGAAGGTGCCGCCGGTGCTGTCCCAAGGGGCTCCACCGAGATAGCTCTGGTCGAAGCGAACTCCGAACATGCATGTGCCGTAATCCGAAACCCAGTTCACATTGCCCGCGCCCGCACCGATGGCCTTGAACATATCCGGATGTTCAATGGATAGCGCAATGCTCAGAATGGAACCATTCGACCAGCCCATCACACCCAGGGAGTCCATGTCAATTTTACCGGCATCTTGCAATGTTTCAATACCGTTGACGATATCAACCAATTCCAGTTCATAGTAGCGACCCTTGATCGACTCGACGAACGCAAGTCCGTGATTGGAGGATCCGTGGTAGTTCGGCATCAAAACAAACGACTCCTTCTGTGACAGAATGTGCGGAAAATAGGCCCAGCTCATATTCCACCAGTCAAGGGTAACGGCGGCTGGTCCGCCCCGGATGGCAACAACCAGCGGGTAGCGACGATCGGGTTCGTAGTTATCGGGATAGTACAGGATTCCGTTCACTTCATTATCCTCCGCACCTGTCCAGCGGAAAACCTCGGTTTGCGCAATGTGCTTTCCGGCCAGACCGGTATTAAGGCGGACAAGGTGCTCGCCCTCGGAAATCCGTGCACTGCGACGCCGGACATCAAGTTCACCTGTGCGGTATTGCGGCATGGTGGATGCGGTCGAGTAGACAAAAACCACTTGTTTGTGATCTTCGGAGATGGCGGCCACAGCAACACGTTCATTATGCTTTCCGGTTTCGATGATGCGCTTGCGCCACTCGTTGCTGCCGCGTCGCTCGTAATGGGCAAGAATTCGGGTCGGGCCGTTGGCAAGGGATGCAAGCACATCGTTTCCCACAACCTCAAAACCTGATCCGAGTGCCCAATCCCAGTCCAGCGGAACCTTTACCGGCTGAAGTGGATGACGCTCGTTACTATGTTGCTCTTCAGCGTTATTGCGTCCTGCATCATCATCATAGTTCACTTCTGTTGCATAATCGGCTACATTCAGATCCGGCGGAATTTCCATGTAATAGAGCTCAGAGATGCCCGCTCCGCTCCATTCAGGATCGGATGAAGTAACAGCGGTGAAATAAAAACCCTGATGGTCACTTGTGAATTCGAAATCACCGGGAGTCTGAAATCCCCGAAGGATGCGGATACGCTTGCCGGATTCCAGATCCCGGAAGTAATAGGAGGGTGGAGGCTGCGCGTCGGCGCCGTAGTGCGGACTTCGGATATGACCGGTTACCGCCCAGCGTCCATCATCAGAGGCGGCATAAGTGCTCACGGGATAACGGTTGTCGGTTAGGCGCCGGATCTGTTTTGAGTCCGGATCAAATGAGAAAAGGCGGGATGGCTTGAAAGTGACAGTGTCTTCAATTACCTGGGTATTGTCTTTTTCTTCTTTGCGTTGAGCTTCAATAAGTAAATCCCCCTCCTGGGTGAGAAACAGGAGGGTTCCGTCTTCAAGCTGACGAATATTTTGAATGCCCTCGTCAAACTCATGCACTTCATAAGGTTCGCCGCCGTTAAGATTCATCGCCCACAGCTTGTTACCCTCCTCTCTTGAGGATAGGAAATAGAGCAATTGTCCATCCCGGGAAAAGAATGGATTGCGATCGGATTCCTCGGAACGGGTCAGTTGGATGGTCAGGTAGGGTGAGGTGTCCGGGCTGTCATCGGATGTTTTGGAATCTCCGCTTTTCCGGTCAAGCCGGGTCAGATAGAGATCTGTCACATTGCGGTCTTTCTCCGTGGAATTCCGCGATTTGACCCAGGCTATCTTTGTTCCGTCGGGCGAAAAAGTGAATTGGCTGGCTGATTCCTGCCGGACGATATCATCCGGGGTCCAATGGCTGCTTCCGGCCCGGGCCGGCAATATCATCAGCGTTAATATTATTGTAGCCGAAATAGCCGGAAAGATGGCTTTTAGATATAATGAAGCGTAATTATAAATCCCGGTGATCCCATCATGACTATGATTCATGGCAGTTGGTTTTTAGGTATTGGTTTGATCCTTGGCGTAAATAATTTCGATGCTATAATATCACTTTCTGACGATCCATACATCTTGTCCCAGGCGGTATTCCTCCGGACTCTCAAGATGGCTCAGAATTTGTTTTCCTTTTAAGAGCTTATTTTCAATATAAGCAGCGGGATGATATGCAAGAAAATGCTTTTTCCCTTCTGACACACCCCCTTTTACAACAAGCTGTCCCTCTCCATAACACCTCGCATCCTCCGGCAGCAGTCGCTTCGATGAATTGTTGCCATGCGTGGTGAAAATGAGAATGCCGCCGGGTTTTAGCACCCGAAACAGTTCATCCATCCAGGCATAGTGCATCTTTTCAGAGAGGTGCGTAAATACCGACAGGGCATATATACAATCAAACGTATTGCTGTCAGCGGACAGCGGCGGTTCAAGATGGCACTTGTGAAAGCTGATATCCACAAAATTTTTGCGGCACCAGTAAATCGTTTCGGGATTGTAATCGTATCCAAGAAGCTCAACACGCTCAAACCCCCTGATTTCGGTGAGATGACGGATGAGCCGTGCCGGACCGCATCCCCATTCGGCTACACGCAATGCCGTCATCGCACTTGTATCGGTGCTTCCAACTTCTTTTTCGCTTTCCTCCTGCAGATATTTTTGAATGCTGTCGACAATCAGACTGGAGTGAATCCGGCCTTCAAGATCATATTTTTCCAGCGAGGTATGATTATAAGCGTCAAATGAGAGTCTTTTCGGCGGTGCGATGAACGATGGATTGCGTTGCAAAAACTGCTTGTTGGAGCGGTGATATCTGACTGCGTCAACGAACAGCACTATCCTGTCTGTCAGAGTCAGAAAGTGCGTTTTTCTCAGAAAATCCTTGAACTTTTGCTTGATCATGCTGCAAGCTAAACGAATGATTAACAGGGTATGAATGTTTTGATAGGCAACGACTATAACAAAATATCAAAGATAACAATTATCAAGTGCACATATCAGCAATACACCATATTACCGCCATTCCAGGCGGACCTCGAACCAACTATTGCTGCTTGATGACGGGACCGATACGGCTTCCGGAACTCAAAACGAAATAGAATCACTCTGTCCCGTTCAAGTGCAACCCAAAAATCATACGTTCGAAAATACAACACATCATGATATTCGATAAATCAACACAGCCGCATCAGGGGCAGCCGGTCATTGAGAAAGGAGAAAGACTTGGCAAGGCGGATGCTGCGATCATTATCATACACGGCCGGGGGGCGACAGCAGAGAGCATCCTTACCCTTGCCGATGAAGTGAATCAGCCGGATGCGGCCTGGCTCGCCCCGCAGGCCAGTCAATATACCTGGTATCCCTACTCCTTTCTGGCTCCCATTGAGCAGAACGAACCGGGCTTGACATCCGGCCTGCAGGTCATTGCCGAGCTCATCGAAAAAATAGAGGAGTCGGGTATTGCGAAGGAGAAGATCGTTCTGGCAGGATTTTCGCAGGGGGCTTGTCTGTCACTTGAATTCGCCGCCCGCAATCCGACGCGTTACGGTGGTGTTGTGGCTTTCAGTGGCGGAGTAATCGGTCCGGCAGTAGAGGACGGTCGCTATCAGGGGGACATAAACGGAACCCCGATCTTCCTCGGGTGCAGCGATTACGACCACCACATTCCGGAGGAACGCGTTCATGAATCCGCTGATTTGTTTGTACGGCTGGGGGCCGATGTTGTAAAAAAAATCTATCCGGGACTGGGACATACTGTTAACGATGACGAGATCAATCATTTCCGAAAAATCGTTGAGAAGGTATTGACCGGGTAAGATGTGTTTTGTTCAGATTTTTAACCGGAATGTAACAGGAGAGTAAGCCATGACCGTAGCAGAACTTTTCGTACAATGTCTGGAAAAGGAAGGCGTGACCCATATTTTCGGAGTGCCGGGTGAAGAAAACGAAAGCCTGTTGTTTGCACTTGAGAAATCCGAAATCACCTTTGTTCCGTGCCGCCATGAACAGGGTGCGGCGTTTATTGCGAATGTGCATGGCCGGCTGACCGGAAAGGCCGGTGTATGCCTGGCGACACTCGGACCTGGTGCGACCAATCTGATCACCGGGGTGGCTGATGCGAATCTTGACAAGGCGCCACTGGTTGCCATTACGGCTCAGGGCGGACTCGACCGGCTTCATCATGAAAGTCACCAAAATGTCGATATTGTCAACATGTTTCGACCGATCACAAAATGGAACGGTTCGATGACATCACCGGAAATGGTGTCTGAGATGGTTTGCAAGGCATTTCGCGAGGCAGAACAGGAAAAGCCGGGTGCCACACATATCGAACTTTCCGAGGATGTGGCCGACCTGGAGGTAGATGCAGCATTCGGGCCTATGGAACCAAAGCGTCCGCGTAGACCGGCCTCCGATTACAAGGCGATACGTCAATCGGTGGAGTTGATCAGCGCTGCCAGAAACCCGCTGATCCTGGCCGGCAACGGCGCTATCCGCAAACGTGCCAGCAAGCATCTAACCGAATTTGCAGAGCGGCATCAGGTGCCGGTGGCCTCAACCTTTATGGGAAAGGGTGCGCTGACAGACCGGTCCCGGCTGTCTCTCGGCGTGATCGGACTCGGATTCCGTGATTATATCGCTAAAGCCTTCGATGAGGCTGACCTGGTCATCGCAGTCGGCTATGATATTGCGGAATATCCTCCGCAAAAATGGAACCGGGGCAAGAAGAAACGAGTAATTCATATTGATTTTGATCCGGCCGAAGTCTACACCGAATACGACCCCGATGTGGAGGTGGTTGGTGATATTTCCGCGGCATTATGGGAGCTTAACCGCACGCATGGTGCACGTGCGGAAAAAGGGGAAACCGATAGTGAATTGTTTCAGAATATGGAGAAAGACTGGTTTGTGCCGGTGCACGATCGCATCCGTGAGGATCTGGATTCTTTTCGCCTGAATGAATCAGATGCATTTACCGTTCCTGGTGCCTTGCGAATTATCCGGGAAGTGATGGATGACAGCGGACTGCTAATCAGCGATGTCGGCACGCATAAAATGTGGATTGCCCGCAACTTTCCAACGTACTGTACGAACGGATGCCTGATAAGCAACGGATTGGCCAGCATGGGAATCGCACTGCCCGGGGCCATCGCGGCTTCGCTACATCAGCCCGACCGCCAGGTTGTTGCGGCCATGGGAGATGGCGGCTTCCTTATGAATGCACAAGAACTGGAAACAGCCAGGCGACTGAAAACCGGATTTGCTGCCATCATCTTCAACGATAATGACTACGGCCTTATAAGCTGGAAACAGCACCTTTCACGGCAACAATCTGTGAGCACACGTATTGATAATCCCGATTTTCCGGCATTTGCGCGTAGCTTTGGTGTGGATGGACACCGGGCTGAATCACCAGCGCACCTCAGCGAGCTGCTGAAGGAGTGCTTCATGCAAAATTCTATCTCCGTGATTGAAGTGCCCATCAGCACCCATGTAAACAACGAACTGGTCGACCGGCTTGCCAAATACTGGTAGGAAAAACAAGCATCCCGGGGATAGCAGACATCCCGGGGATAACAGGCATCCCGGGGAAATAACCAACCCGGTAAAAAAACATCTCATGGATTCAAGCTTGTCAGTGAATTTTATATGGACAGCCTGATTGGCGCTGTGTTCTGAACTATCCGGGTATTATATTTGTAATTTGTAAATAAAAATAACAATATAGAGGATATTCATATGAGTATGAAAGCAATCAATCCTGCTGATGGTTCGGTCGTCTGCACCTACGATTCGATGAACAGGGATGAGATGTATCAGGTTCTGGAACGCAGTTATCATACCTGGCTGGAATGGAAAAAAACTTCTTTTGAGGAGCGCAGCAAGCTCATGAAACGGGCGGCTGAACTGCTACGTGAACGATCCGGACGCTACGGGGAAATGATAACCAGGGAAATGGGTAAAACCTGGAAATCAGCTGTGGGTGAGGTGGAAAAATGTGCATGGGTCTGTGATTACTATGCCGATAATTCCGAGGAGTTTTTATCAGAAGAGGCAATAGAAACTGATGCAGCCGAAAGCTTTATCACCTACAATCCTCTTGGTGTTGTGTTGGCGATAATGCCCTGGAATTTTCCATTCTGGCAGGTGTTTCGATTTGCCGCACCCGCACTCATGGCTGGAAATACAGGACTGCTCAAACATGCCAGCAATGTACCTGGTTCGGCGCTGGCAATAGAAGAAGTGTTTCGCGATGCCGGATTTCCCGCCGATGCGTTCCGGTCGTTGCTTGTCAAAACATCACTTGTCGATGAACTGCTGGAACATGAACACATCAAAGCGGCTACCTTGACGGGCAGCGGCCCGGCAGGCAGTGCCGTTGCTTCCAAAGCGGGTAAAATGCTTAAGAAGACAGTGCTCGAGCTGGGTGGCAGCGATCCCTACATCGTGCTGGAGGATGCTGATCTGGAATCAGCGGCATCCACCTGCGTGAGCAGCCGTTTGATCAATGGTGGACAAAGCTGCATTGCCGCCAAACGGTTCATTGTAGTCGAGTCTGTGCTCCAGGATTTTACCAAACTGTTTGTGAAAGGCATGAAGGAGGCAGTGATGGAAGATCCGATGCGTGAAGATGCCACCCTTGGGCCTATGGCTCGTGAGGATCTGCGCGATGAACTGCACGAGCAGGTTCAGGAGTCGATCCGGCAGGGTGCCCGCTGCCTGCTTGGGGGGAATGTGCCTGATCGCAAAGGATACTGGTATCCCCCAACCGTACTGGCTAATGTGCGTCCTGGAATGACCGCTTTTGATGATGAACTTTTCGGTCCGGTGGCGGCCATCGTATCCGCAAAAAATGAAAAAGAAGCAGTTGACCTGGCCAACAAGTCGGTTTTCGGACTCGGTGCTGCTGTTTTTACAAGTGATTTGGATCGTGGCAGACGAATCGCAACGCAGGAGCTAGAGGCGGGATCCTGTTTCGTCAATGAACTGGTGAAATCCGATCCGCGCCTGCCTTTCGGTGGAATCAAAACCAGTGGCTATGGCCGGGAATTGTCATATCTCGGCATCCGTGAGTTTACAAACATCAAAACGGTGTATGTAAAATGACGGTTTGAAATGATCGGGTCAGACAGATCCTCATGCACCCGAATCTTTTAATATTGCATGTTAACAGCAGGAAATCATTTCCGGAAGTGGTATTTTTCAGTAGTTACGACCGGAAAATCTCCGATTAAGCTTCCCGCAATTATTATATCCCTTTTTAAATGGAATCCATGTGATGAACATTCTATGTGAATTGCATCCTCTGTGAATTGACGCCCGAAGACTATGCCGTACAAATACATCATGCCGCCGGAGTGGGCATCTCATGAAATGACTTTGATGACCTGGCCGGATAACCGCGAAACCTGGCCGGGGGCCAGGTTAAATCGTGCCGAGCATGTCTATGCCGATATACTCGAGGCGCTCACAGCTCACGAAAAGGTCCTGCTGCTGGTAGCCAATGATGATGCGCAGCAAGCCGCTGCATCCATGATCCAAAACCGTAACATCGACTGGAACCGGGTCAGAATGGTGCGAATGCCCACAAATGATGTCTGGATACGTGATTATGGCCCCATCACACTGATACGTGAGAATAAAAAACTGAAATCACATGGAAATGGTGACAATACGGGACGCACAGACAATGAGAATGCGGATGGACCAGAAGTGGATCAACCGGATGAACAGACGGTCAGTCCGGTGGCCGGCCAGACCGAAAAACGTGTAAATGAAGGTTCCGGCATAGGGCAGCGGGAGCTGGTGATGAGCGACTGGGGCTATAATGCATGGGGCGGAAAGTATCCTCCATACGATCATGACAATGCCGTGCCGAAAAAGCTGGCAGAATTGCTTGATTATCCGCTTGTCGCACCCGGCATGATTCTCGAAGGAGGCTCGATCGATGTCAATGGCAGCGGCTTTCTTCTGACCACCGAGTCCGTTCTCCTCAATCCCAACCGCAATCCGGAAATGAGCAGATTTCAGATCGAGAAAAATCTGAGGAAATACCTCGGCGTTGAGCATATCATCTGGCTGAGAGGAGGTCTCAAAGGAGATGATACGGATGGCCATATTGATGATTTGGCCCGGTTTGTTGCACCGCGTACGATTGTGACTTCTGTTTGTGATGACCCCGATAATCCGAATTATGAAATCCTTCGGGAGAACAGGGATATTCTGATGAATGCAACCGATTGCAAGGGGGTATCATTCAAAATTATTGATTTGCCGCTTCCGGCAACCCGTATTAATGATACGACTGTCGATGGTTCGGAACATGTACCCGCAAGCTACGTCAATTTTTATATCGCCAACGGCTGTGTGCTGGTTCCACTGTATGACAAACGCTACGATGACCAGGTACTGGCGATTTTCCGAAAATTGTTTCCGGATCGCCTGATCAAGGGCATTCCTTGCAACGATCTGGTATGGGGTCAGGGTTCGATCCATTGCATCACTCAACAGGTGCCTCAGATTAATGCTCGTGCAAGATAGTCCTGGCACAATCAAAAGCGAACATGTACGTACTTATTTATTAAACTGTATTTTGATTTGAAATGTGTATCACTCCAAAACCAATGAATACGAATATGCAACTAAGGCACTTGCATCTGCCATTCTTTAAATTCATTCCCGTCATGGCCCTGTTGCTTCTCACAAGTTGCAGCTCCAGCGCCCAGGAGGCTGGTGTTACGAATATCAAACCGGGCGAACTGGCCGATTTTCTTGGAAACAATGATGCGGTGATCATTGATGTACGTACGCCCGGAGAGTGGGAGAACGGTAAAGTGGAATCAGCACTTACAATCAACCTGAATCATCGCCAGTTTGACGATGTGATTGGTGAACTGGATAGAGATAAGACGTATCTGATCTATTGCAATTCGGGCAACCGAAGCAGCATCGCATCGCGGCGCATGGCAATGATAGGATTCAAAAATATTTTCAACTATGATGGCACGCACTTCGAAATCCGCCAGGAGTACAAGCAGCTGAACTCGTCCGGGGAAAACCGTAGTCAGCCATAAATCGCCTGCCCAAGTAGTCAGAAAATTCGTATTTTGTTTAATTGAAGATCAAATGGAATAATTGCAAAGCGACGAACAGCAAAAAGAATTTTCACTGTCTACTTATTTATGAGCGTGGATACGCAATTTGAAACTGTAATAGGACTGGAAGTACACGCACAGCTTCTCACCGAATCAAAGGCTTTCGCTCCGGTATCCAACCGGTTTGGCTCAGCGCCGAATACCAATGTCACACCGTTATGTCTTGGACATCCAGGAACACTGCCGGTACCCAATGAGAATCTGATACGCTATGCAGTAAAGCTGGGACTTGCCACCGGCTGCCGGATCAGGGCCAAATCCATTTTTGCACGCAAGAATTATTTTTATCCCGACATGCCAAAGGGCTATCAGATATCACAATATGAGACCCCGATCTGTTATGACGGGCATCTCGATATTGAACTTGAAAACGGCAGCACAAAACGGATCGGCATCACCAGGATCCACATGGAGGAGGATGCCGGCAAGTCGATCCATGACCAGGATCCGCACAATACACTGATTGACCTGAACCGCGCCGGCACACCGCTTCTGGAAATCGTATCGGAGCCGGACATTCGGAATCCGAAAGAGGCCGGTGCCTACATGCGGAAAATCTGGCAGATCGTACGCTATCTGGGTGTCTGCGATGGTAATATGGAGGAGGGCAGCCTGAGGTGTGATGCGAACGTATCCATCCGTCCGGTCGGACAGAAAAAGTTCAGCACCCGTACCGAGATCAAAAATCTCAACTCCTTCCGCAATGTGGAACGGGCGCTCACCTACGAGGTGGAGCGACAGAAGGAACGGGTCCGATCTGGCGGGGTCGTTATTCAGCAAACCCTGCTATGGGACCCGAACGAGATGAAGACGCGCCAGATGCGTTCCAAAGAAGAGGCTCATGACTATCGTTATTTCCCGGAACCGGACATCCCTCCGGTCATCGTAACAGATGAGCTGCTCGAAGAGATCCGGCTTGAAATTCCGGAGCTTCCGGAAGCGCGCCGCCGCCGTTATGTCAATGAATATGCGCTATCCGAGTTTGATGCATCGGTACTAACAGAGGATCGACCGCTTGCCGATTTCTATGAGTCGGTCCTGGAGTTTGATGTGCCTGCCAAGCCGGTTGCCAACCTCATTATCACCGAAATTCGCAGGGTCATGAATGACCAGGGAATGGATATTACGGAGTTCCCGGTGTCACCCCAACGGCTGGCCGGTCTTGTTGCACTTCGGGAAGCTGACAAAATCAGTTCTTCGGCCATGCAGACTCTGCTCGATGCCATGGTAGCCGCCGGTCCCGATGCCGGTATCGATGCTGAAACCCTGGCCCGGGAGAAAAATCTGCTGCAGGTATCGGACACCGGCTTTTTGGAACCGATTGTTGACCAGGTCTTGCGTGACAACCCGGAAGAGGTAAAGCGCTATCTGGGCGGAAAGCAAGGGTTGATCGGATTTTTCATGGGGCAGATCATGAAGCAATCGAAGGGCAAGGCAAATCCAGGCATGGTGCGCGAAATGGTACAGAATAAAATCAAGGATTATGAGTAAGAGAGCGGCTGTTGCGTTTGCCATGTTAATATTCACCGGTTGCAGCGGATGCAGCCAGGACGAACCGGCCATGCAGCCAGATCAGACCCGCATATACGGGACGATCACGGTTGACGAAGCACTGGATGACTCACTTGATTACAGCGGGATAGGTGTTTATGTAATTGACATCACCGCGGGTCCGGATACGCTGTTCCGGTCTCAAACCGACAGGCAGGGCGATTTTGATGGCACAGCTACTTTCCCCGGTCAGGGCGCATACGAACTTCAGATCCATCGAAACGATCGCAGGGTAGCCGATACCACACTTATTCTGGCGCATCAGGATACCATCAGAATTCAAGGAGTTCTGCCTCGTTTTGCCGGACATGCGCAGATATATTCCGCTGAAAACGAAGCGATGCGCACGCTCAACCGTCTTGAGAGGCAGTACAATCGCATCCTTCAGATTGCGGCCGCAGGCGGCATCGCCAGGGATACCATCCCGCACGTGCTCGATAACTGGAGCAACATCTTCTGGGAAGTATATGGGAAATGGCCGGAAACGGTCGCAGCAAGAATTGCAGCCCGTGAATCACTCCGAATGCTGGAAGAGCGAAATGATGATATGCTGATGCAACGCCTGCGGCAGTATGGGCATCACGAAGATATGCGCATGCTCGCGTCCCGGTTCGGCTTCCTTGCAGTGCTGCGCAGTAGCGGGCTGGAATCGGGTATAGCCTGGATCGACTCTCTCGAAACACAAAGCACATCAGCCGAAACCCGACTCAGGATTGCAAAAAACCGCATAGAGGTGCTTTATGACAGCTCCCGGATCGAGGATGCACGACTGCGAATCCGTAATTATGAAGCTGATTTCGGGGATGATGAGGAGGCAATGCAATGGCTTTCGGTGATTCGCCATGATATTGAACATCTTTCGCCCGGACAGGTGCTGCCGTCGTTTCAGCTGGATGTCTTTGATCTGATCGGGGATGAGGAGACCGATGCCAAAACGGTGACCCTGGAGCATTTTCTTGGTTCACCTGCAGTAATTGAGGTGGTGTCCCTGTCCGACCGCATCTATCAATCGTCATTTCTGCAGCTTCGCACCCTGTTTATGCTGTTCAGCCAGGAAGAGGTGCAGTTCCTAACCATCCCGACCGAAGCAAATCCGATCGTAGTACGAGCATTTTATGATGAAAGGGGGCAGGACTGGCCCGTGGCAAGGGCCGGAGCCTATGCCGAATCAGATCTGGAAGAGCGGTGGAATGTATACGAGATGCCTGTTCGCTTTTTAATTGACAGCGAGGGCCGCATCATTCGAAAATTCCATGGCCATAATGTGAATGAATTACTTATTGAACTAAACAGAATTGTAAATAACGGAGAAATCTCATGAGATCAATATTGATAGCAGGCAACTGGAAAATGAATATGGGACCAAAGGAGACCGCTGATTTTTTTGCGCAGCTTGAAGATGCTGCACATAAGGAGATCACTGGTGTCGAAGCTGCAGTATGTCCCCCTTTTGTATCACTTTCCACCGCCTTTTCGTCAAGGAAAGCCGGCAGTGCTGTTAAGATCGGCGCCCAAAATGTCCATTATGAGGATAATGGAGCCTTTACTGGTGAAATCAGTACCGCCATGCTCAAGGAACTTGGATGTGATTTTGTCATCCTTGGACATTCCGAGCGCCGCGAATATTTTGGTGAGGATGATAAGATCATCAACAAAAAAGTAAAAAAAGCTCTTGCTGAAGGCATCACTCCCATTGTGTGCGTAGGTGAGGTGTTGTCTGAGCGCAAGGATAAACGCCATTTTGATGTGGTCAAAGAACAGACAGCGGGATCACTGGCCGGACTTTCGGATGATGATCTCAGAAAAATAGTGATCGCCTACGAACCTGTCTGGGCAATCGGCACCGGTGAAACCGCATCACCGGAGCAGGCACAGGAGATGCACTCATTTATTCGGGGTGAACTGACCAGCCTGTTCAGCAAAGAGGTAGCTGATATCGTGCGGATATTGTACGGCGGCAGCATGAAACCGGGCAATGCCGGCGAACTGCTTCAGCAGCCCGATGTCGACGGTGGACTGATCGGCGGTGCCAGTCTCAAGCCTTCCGACTTCAGCAATCTGATTGCGATTGCATCCGAACAATAATCATTTCACCGCAAGCGCGCATGGCGAAATACAATGTACTCATTCTGGGATCTGGCGGACGGGAGCATGCTCTGGCGTGGTCTCTGAGCCGTTCCCCGCTGCTAAGTAAGCTCTTTATTTCACCGGGCAATCCTGGAACAGCAGCGCACGGTGTCAATGTCGAGCTGAAACCGGCCGTCACCAGTACATCCGGAAGTGAATCAGCCGGTGTAGGTGATAAAGATACCGGTCCGGATGCCTGGTTTGAAGCTGTTGCCGCGTTCATTCGTGAAAAAAACATCGACCTGACGGTGGTCGGACCCGAGCAGCCGCTCGTTGATGGCATTACCGACTATCTGGAAACGCACGGTTGCAAGGTATTTGGTCCGTCCAAAGCCGCAGCCCGGCTTGAAGGCAGCAAGACGTTTGCCAAATGGCTGATGCACAAGTATCAGATTCCGACAGCGCAGTCGGTTGAATTCAGTGGAGAAACCGTACTGGATGATCTTGAGGGGTGGCTGTCAGTAGAAAATGACAACTGGCCGGTTGTGATCAAGGCCGACGGACTCGCGGCCGGAAAAGGCGTGTTCATCAGTCGGAATCGTGCAGAATCCCTGGACCATCTCAGGCGCATTCGTGAGGACAAGACCCTCCGAAAAGCGGCCAAACGGGTTATTGTCGAGGAGTTTATGGAAGGCGAGGAAGCCTCGGTTTTTGCTATTACCGACGGCCGCAACGCACGCCTGCTTCTTTCCGCCCAGGACCACAAGCGAATCGGAGAGGGGGACACCGGACTCAATACCGGCGGTATGGGTGCCTATGCACCGGCGCCGGTGATGGATGAACGCATGCTTCAGCTGGTTGAGGACACCATCCTGTATCCGACTCTCGGGGCGATGCAGCTGGAAGGACACGCCTACAGGGGTGTGCTGTATCTGGGATTGATGGTCACCGAAGAAGGGCCGAAGGTGGTTGAGTACAACTGCCGTTTCGGCGATCCGGAGTGCCAGGCTCTGCTTCCGGCGATGAAGTCTGACCTGCTGGAAGTGATGCTGGCAACGGTCAATTTCGAACTTGAGAAAACCCTGGTCGAGATGTCTGATGAACATTTCTGCTGTGTCGTGATGGCATCCGGCGGGTATCCCGAAGCCTACGCAAAGGGGATGGAGATCAGTGGAATTGATACGGTTTCGGAAGATGCTCTTGTCTTTCACAGCGGAACAAGGCTGGAAGATGGCAAGCTGCTGACCAGCGGGGGACGTGTTCTCAGCGTGGTCGCAAAAGGTCCGGATCTGCGTTCGGCCATTGACGGATGCTACCGCGAAGTTGAAAAAATCACATTTGACAATGCCTGCTATCGGCGGGATATCGGTGCCAAAGGGCTCAAAAGGCTGTAACGGAAGATAACAGGAAGCATGGCAGTAAAGAATCCGGGTGGTTATATTGATAATGGCGGTTTCCGGGATGCCATGTGGCTCATTACCCGGAAAAAAATAAAACATAAATTGCTGCAGAAAATGAAATACCAGCGGATAACGGTCGTCCTTCAGCTCATCATTGCCATATCTTTTTGGATGACGACATCGGTGCAGGCTTCAACGTGGGATCCGGACGGGTATCATGATGAATCCGTCAACCCCGCAAACCCATCCAACCCCGCTGCAGAGATCTTGCTGGACGGCCTGGAAGATGCCCGAAGTGTGCGCATATCGGCGCTGGGTAACATATTTATCGTCGAAACAGGACGAAACCGCATCATCAAAACAGACGCAAACGGAATTCGTGTCGATTCCATCGGCCGCCTTGGAGCCGGAGATTATCAATTTGACCTGCCGGTTGCCATTGATCCAACTAACGAACTCAAAATTTATATAGCAGATCGAAACAACCGCCGCATACAGGTGTTTGACCGCAGGCTCCAGTATTTGTCCACCATCAAAATGCCCCAACGGGCCGGTCTCCCTTCGCGATACCAGCCCAGGAAGCTTACAGTGGATTCATCCGGACGGATCTATTTTTTTGATGAGGACCGGCATGTTGTATATCGGTTTGACAGTAACGGGCATTATGAGTTGGATTTTGAACTTTTCAGCGAGGAGGAGCGAATCATTCCTGTTTCGATGACGATCTTGGATGATGTGCTCTGGATTGCAGGCCAGCGAGGCGAACTGCTCCACCGGTTCACAACGCGCGGATCCTATATTGGATTCATGTACGCCCCGGAAGCGGTGCGTGCACTGCGTTCCACCGGTGGATATCTGTGGATGCTTGGCACGGAACGGGTATTGCAGCTTGGCTCCGGCGGGGAAATACTATTTGCAAAAATGTTGCCGTCTGCGCTCCGGACCGACCGCAGACGGGGACCGGATTCTGATCAGCGTTACGCGGAATGGCAGAGTTTTGATGTGCGCGATGATATGATCTATCTGCTGAATACAGAAATGCTGGCAAGAGTGTCATCGATAAAGTAAAGATGTGAAACAAAAGTATTGATCTGAGGAATTGATTTGAGGTATTCATGAAGCAGTCCTACACAACATGGCGAAATTATTTGATGAACAGGGATATCCCGTTCACCGACAAGGCGCGGACCGTCTACCGGCACCAGCTGGAGAATCAGCCGGTCTATCGTCTTTTTTGCGAAGAGGTTAAGTCAGGCGGTGGATTTACTGGTGAAAACGGTGCTTGTGCCGGGCAGGCTTCGAAGTCGTCCCTTGCCCCGGAGTTGGCATCAGGTCCGAAACCGAAACCGGTTCAGGAACCGGATCGGGACCTGGATCCGGACACTATCCCGTTGATCCCAATCCAGGTTTTTCGGGACACGGTGGTTCGTGCTGTCTATGCAGACAACCCGGAAGTGGTGTTCCGGAGCAGCGGGACCTCCGGCATGCGCCAAAGTACCCATGAAATAGCAGATCTGAGGCTTTACTACGAATCTTGCTATCGCGGGTTCTCCCAATTTTATAATCCACAGGATTTTGTATTGCTGGCCTGGCTGCCTGGTTACAGTGATAATCCTAATTCCTCACTGATAGCCATGGTAGACCATCTCATACAGCGGGATGGAACAGGACAAAGCCGTTTTTTGCCATTGGATCAGCCGCTGACAGGGTTGGACCTCAGTGCGGAAGTCAATATGAATTCAGGGAAATATCTCAATACCCGCCGGCACCGCCGGACTGCCAAGCTCTTGAATGCCACGGAAAATCCGGGGTCCAATCCCGCAAAAAAGCGCCGTTTGATGCTCTTTGGAGCGGCATTCGGACTTCTGGATCTGATTGATGCGGGTGCGCCGAGATTGCCGAAGGATTCGGTTATTGTGGAGACAGGTGGCATGAAAACCCATCGCCGCGAGCTGTCGAAACAGGACTTGAGGCAACGGCTGGCCGACGGGTTTGGTTTGCCGCTGGATTCGATCCACTCGGAATACGGAATGGCGGAAATGTGCAGTCAGGCCTGGGATACAGGGCAGGGAAGTTTCCAGTGTCCGCCGTGGCTTCGGGTTACCGTCCGCAATCCCGAAAACCCCATGCAGGTGCAGCTTCCAGGCGAGGAGGGACTCATTGGTGTCATGGATCTGGCCAACGTCCACTCCATTTCCTTTTTCCTGACGCAAGATCGTGGAGTGGCCCGGACGGACGGTTCTTTCCAGGTTATGGGGCGGTGGGATCATGCCGAAATGCGTGGCTGTAATTTTCTCATGGAATAGCACGGCTTACCTTTGAAATAATGTTGGTGCAGGTGCATGACGCACGAAAATAAATTGGAAAGAATTGATCTCATCTGTGAGAGTGTGAGTGCTTGGCTTGAAAATGAAGACTGCATTCTGGAAAGATCGATTGAACGAACTGTTACTGAGGGCCTGTTTCCGAAGCATGATGTGATGTATATGCTGGACCAAGCTGAACGCACCATTACTCCGAAGGCGCTGTCATATTGGATGGACAAGATCAGGAGGGGTGAAGCAAAGAAATCCGAAACGGAATCACATTCGTATTCCGATCCCAATCCGGATTCTGATCCCGATTTGGATTCTGATCCGGGTATGGATCTGCCTGCACTGCCAAATGAGAACAGGAAAATACTATGCTTGCACGCCGGAAATCTGCCAATGGTCGGACTGCAGGATGTCATAGCCGCATTGCTTTCCGGTGCAGTGTATTATGGCAAGTTGTCGGTCAAGGATCCCTGGCTGCTTGACGGGCTGCTTCTTATGTTGCAAAAACGCATGCCGGACCAGATAGGAGAATGGGCCGTCCGCCTGGAAGATTTAAACGCCATAAATGCCGGACACGTGTTGTTTGCAGGTTCACAGGCATCGGTAGACAGGGTGATTCAGCGTGTCAACGAACTGGGGCACGCCGCAAAAAATGCCCGTTTTCTGGCAAGAACTGCCCGGTTCTCCATAGCATGGCTGGATAATGACGACCTTAAATCCGAAAGCGAGCGGCTGAGCAGAGAGTTGACTGAGGCAATGCTGCGCTTCGAGGGTAGAGGATGCCGGTCAGTGGCAGTTGTAATTTCCGGCAGGGGTCTGTCCGACGTTGCCGGATCACTGGCCGATGCCGCCGGAATTTTCATCCGGACAAACAGACCTTCATTCACAAGCAGTTCCGGTGCGAACTATTGGAGAAGCTACCTTAAGAGCACAGGCTGCGACGTATTTGATATGGGAGGTCAGATCATCACCGATGCTCCAGACCTTATAGGAAAGCAGAACGTGATCTGTTGGATTAAAGGTGATGAGGGTGAGGTGTTGCGCCTGGCAGAAAAGTTTGGCCCCCAGCTGCAAAGTGTTTATGTAAATGCCGATCGTAATACGATAGCTGCAAAAATTACGACCCGTCTGGTCGAAATCAAAGGAGTGCGGCTGGAACCATTGTCTGAAGCCCAGTCTCCACCCATCGATTGGCAGCCTGATGGTGTGGATATCCTGTCCTGGCTGTGTGAATCCGGTTTAAATGGGTGATATTACAAGTCTGGCCTTGTGTGATACCGAACGGCAGGCAGCGCATGATCCTATTTCTCGTAGATCATCTTGCGTGTCATGCCCCCGTCAATAACCAGATTTTCTCCGTTGATAAAATTGTTCTCAGGCCGGCATAAAAAAAGGCATGCTCTGGCAATGTCATCAGGTTTTCCGACCCGACGCGAGAAATGCTGATCATGGTCTTTCATCCGCAGGCTTTCATAATCACCGGTGTGAATCCAGCCCGGACTTATCGCATTGACCGTGATGTTATCATCGGCCAGTGAGGCTGCCATGGCATGGGTCAGAGCCAGCAGACCACCCTTCGAGGCGGCATAAGCTTCCGAGCCGGGCTCTGACATCAACGCACGCGTGGATGCAATATTGATGATCGTCCCGCCTCCCTTCATCCGCATTATTTTCGCAGCTTCCCGGGCGCAAAAAAAAGCCCCCCTGAGATTCGTATTCAACACATGATCCCATTCCAGGATTTCAAGCTCATAAAATGGTTTGAAATCGGAAATACCGGCATTGTTAATAAGGATATCAATCGAACCCAGTACGGAAACAGCTTCTCCGATCATGGATGTGACCGACTCCGGGTCGGATACATCCGTGTGAATGAACCAGGCTGATCCACCTGAGTTTCGTATCTTATGCTCGAGCGATTTTCCTTCAGACACATCCTTATCAGATATCACAACCCGGGCCCCATCAACTGCGAATGTAGTAGCTATGGCGCGTCCAATACCGTTCGATGCGCCGGTTACGATAATATCTTTTCCAGTGAATGCCATGTCGATTCTTGTTTGGTTTGATAAAAAAAATAATGACTATCCGCAACTTATAACAATCAGAAGATATGTGCGT
>SLKA01000088.1 GCA_007134845.1 Balneolales bacterium | reverse complement strand
GCTCACGAAACGTTTTCCAGTGCTGATCGGCCAGGATGGTTGTCGGCACCATCACAGCCACCTGCTTGCCGTCGAGCACGGCCTTGAATGCCGCCCGCACGGCCACCTCTGTCTTGCCGAATCCGACATCCCCGCAAACCAGCCGATCCATGGGTGTCTCGCTCATCATATCCGATTTCACATCGGTGATCGCTTTTTCCTGGTCGGGCGTCTCCTCATACATGAAGGAGGCCTCGAGTTCGGTCTGCATGGCAGTGTCGGGCGAAAAAGCCCAGGCCTGACGCGCTTTGCGTTTGGCATAGAGGGTGATGAGGTCGCGGGCGATGTCTTTGACCCGCTTGCGGGTTTTGGCCTTCTTGCGCGCCCATTCGCCCGACCCGAGTTTGGTGATTTTGGGAGCGGTACCGTCCTTGCCGGAGTACTTTTGCAGCTTGTGGAGACTCGAGACATTGACGTAGAGGATGGAATCGTTCTGGTAGCGGAGCACGACGGACTCCTGCTCGGCGCCGCGTACGGTGATCTTGCGGAAACCGGCGAATTTCCCGATTCCGTGATCCACATGCACTACGTAATCGCCGACGTTCAGATCCTTGAGCTCCTTGAAGGAGATTCCGCCCCGGCGAACCGCACCCCTGGTTTTCGGACGATGGTAGCGGTTGAAAATCTGATGGTCGGTGTAGACGGCGATGCCCGCATCCTGCAGAATGAATCCGCGGTGCAGGGATTCCACGGTGAGCCGGTAGCGCATCTGCGGACCGGATTCGCCGAGCAGCTCATCGAAACGACTGCGCTGACCCTCATTGTCGCACAGGATCCAGGTGTCGATGCCCTGGCCGCTCAGGTCGGACAGATTCCTGCGAAGCAGTTTGACCGAGCTGTTGAAGTCGGGCTGAGGGCGGGTGCCAAGCGAGAACTCATGATCGGCTTCCAGATCGGAGGGAAGGGGGCCGAACAGTATCCTCGGATGCCGCTGTGCCTGCCCAGCAAACTCATCGGGCGCCAGATAGCGCTCTTCAGGGGATCCGTTTCCATTCTGATGACGTCCTTTTTCCCCGTTGAGCGCATCGTACCGATCTTTTGCCTCTTCATAGTGCCGGTTCAGCCCGGCCAGGATCCCGGGATAATCCACCGCGGCAATCACGGCTTTTTCGGAAAAAAAGGAGACGAGCGACTGACGTCCTTTCTGAGAAAATGATTCAAGGTTGGGAATGAGGCGGATGAAGTCCAAAAAGGCAACCGATCGCTGTGAGTCGGGATCAAATTCGCGGATGGAATCTATTTCGTTGCCAAAAAACTCAATGCGGACCGGATAGCCACCGGCAAAGGGAAATATGTCGATAATGCCACCGCGGCGTGCAAATTCTCCGGGTTCATTGACGAAAGATACGAGCTGGTAGTGCTGGTCGGTGAGCTTGCCTGCCAGATCATCCGGATCCATTTCGCTTTCGGTCCGCAGTGTGAGGGAGGCTTCTGAAAAGCTCTCCGGCGATGCCATTTTCTCGAATAGCGCTTCGGCCGAAGTGACCACTACAAACTGATCCGTATCACGAATGCGGTCAATGACATCGGACCGTTGTGCGGTGACGGCGGTATCGCGCACGCGGCCGGAATCATACGGTTTCATTCCGCTGGGAGGGAAGTAAAGCGAGTTTTCAATGCCCAGAGTTTCCAAATCCGCTTTCAGGAACTGCGCGCGCTCAGTGTCAGGAGTGATTACAATCAGGGGCAGGTGCTTTCCGGCAAGATCTTTCAGGGCGAATGATGCCGCCGAACCGATGACTTGCTGCAGTCTGACTACGCTTCCGGGCAAAAGTTGCCGGGAAATATCATGAAGGGGAAACTGCGTGGAAAAGATCTGCGCAATGTGCGTCAGAGACATGAGAAAATGCTAACTGGGTGAAAACTAGATATCTTTATAAGATACATAAAATCTGAAATTTATTCCAGCAACTTGCGACATGGCAACCCGGAACGTGAGCAGGATCACATACGGTGCTGCCTGAGAAAACCGGATTACCCTGTGTCAACCGCTCGTTCTATTTCAGTCCGATCCTGAAAACAAACCGGTCGCAGATTAACGAAAGGAGCATCAGAATCATTCCCCAGTTGAGCAGGCCGCGGTAGAGGTCGGAAAACTCATGATAGGTGATTTCCTCGAAGGCGGTGCGTTCGAGTTCGTCGATTTCACGGTAAACCTGCTCAAGGGACTGGTTGTCTGTGGCACGGAAATAGCGTCCGCCTGTACGTTCGGCGATAGCTCGCATCATATCCTCATCAATTTCCACACGGATTTCATGATAACGTGTTCCGCGGATGGGATCGTGGACGGGATAGGGAGCGGTTCGCGCATCCGTGCTGGCCCCGATGGTATAAACCCGGAGTCCGAATGTGGCGGCGAGCTCCCCGGCGGTTATCGGGTCAATTTCACCGGCATTGTTTTCGCCGTCAGTAAGCAGGATGATCACGCGGCTTTCGGCATCGCTCCCGCGGAGCCTGTTCACGGCAGTGGCCAGTCCCATGCCGATGGCGGTGCCATCCCGGACCATCCCGAGATCCACATGCTCGAGCTGGTTTTGAAGCAGTTTGTAATCCAGTGTCGGGGGAACAAGTGTGAAGCTTTCCCGCGCAAATACAACGATTCCAACTCGGTCCGATTCTCTTCTGTCGATAAACCGGGAAGCCACATCTTTCATGGCCAGCAGGCGGTTGGGTTTCAGGTCCTCGGCCAGCATGGAGGAGGAGATGTCAAGAACCAGCATGATGTCAATCCCCTCGACCTTTCGCTCACTGTAGGCCCGCTCCGCCTGAGGCCGGGCCAGTGCAAGGATGATCAGGATCACCGCGATGATTTGCAAGCCGAAGCCGGCATAAACACCGTAAGCGCGCCAGTTTCCGGGGAGGTAGTCCAGGTCGGACGTATCGGAATAGGTGAGATAGGGGATCTGTTTCCGCATGTAATAGCGGTATTGCATCCACAGGATCACCGGGATGACAAGCAATGCCCAGAACCATGCCGGATTATCCCAGATCATATTCGGTTTCTTCGGTTAATTTCGCTTTTTGCTCTTCCTCATGCCTTCTGCGAAGCACGGCAATCCGGTATCTGTCACTGTTCAGAATTTGCTCGTACAGCTTGAGGGCACTGTTCATAACGCTCCTGCAATCCGATTCATTGGGTGCGTATTTGGCAAATTTAACGAGATCGGCTTCCTGCAGCAGGTTTTGTAAAAGTTCCGCTATCTCTTCATCAATGCGGCTGGACTCCAGATACTTCATCAGTTCCCGGGTGGTGGATTCAAGTGCCGGATGCTGATAAGTGCGCTCAATATACGAGCGGAAGGCGTCGCCGAGCTCGGTATAGAATTGTTTGGCCTGCTTCTCCGGCTCCTTGAAAGCGTACTGGATGCGATCCAGCTCCCGGCGCAGATCATCCAGCGGATTGCGGAAAGGTTCAAGCCGGACGACCGGTCTGGGTACAGGTTTTTGCTCGGGTATGAACTTTCTGCGATAGCGGTAGAGCAGCCAGGCCGCAACAAGCGCCAGCAGCAGACCGAGCAGGATGAAGGTCCACCAGCTTCGGAAAAACGGGAAAATGGGTTTCAGCGGACGCAAATCTGCCCCGGGATCATCGACCCGGCTTTTGTAGATGAACGGCACTGCCGGAATGGCGACCAGCAGGGTGTCGGAACCCCGTACCAGTCCGGCAAACATTTCGGGTACGGATTCCCTGTCCACACCAAAATAGCGAAGAGTGTAGGTCAGGCTGTCACCGTACTGGTCGGACTCCGCCCGGACATTGCGAATATGAAAATCGGGTGCAAAAGAGGCGCTGTCGGGGTATATCACCTCGTCGAATCCATCAATCCCGGAAAGCCACACCTGATAGATGACCAGGTCTCCGGTGCGCAGTGTGTCCTGATCAATTGAACTGATGGCATGCTGGGCATGGGATGTCTGCAGCGATGCAAGCAGAAATACCGGAAGCAACAGGATTGTCAGTTTGGATGATATGGATGGATTGCCGAGCATCAGTTTTGGATCGTTCTCAATGCCGGTGGACTCGTTTTTCGAAGAAGGTCATTACCGGTTCAATATAGGACTCATTGGTCTGCAGGGTGATGGCATCAATACGGTGCCGCATGAACAGTTTTTGCAGCCGCTCCATCCGCACGCGCCGGCGGCGGCTGTACTGATGCCGGACCTGTCTGCTGGAGGTATCAATGATGCGGTAGGTGCCGGTTTCGGCATCGCGAAGGGGAATGAGTCCCAGATCCGGAAGCTCTCGTTCCAGCGGATCATCAATCACGATGCTCACAAAATCATGCTTCCGGTTTGCAATGCGGAGCTGTTTCTCATAGCCGGATGACTGAAAATCACTTATGAGAATAAATATTGATCGGCGACGAAGGATTTTGGTGAGGTAGGCCGTTGCGTTTCCGATATCCGTGCCACTGCCCTGCGGTTGTGTCGTAAGCAGCTCCTGGATCAGCCTCAGGACGTGTGCGCGGCCCTTGCGGGGTGTCACCACCTTCTCAATCCGGTCGGTAAACAGAAGCAGTCCCACCTTGTCGTTATTTTTGATGGCGCTGAAAGCAAGAACGGCCGAAAGTTCGGTTACCAGGTCGAGTTTCCGCTGGGTGCCGCTTCCGAACTGTCCGCTTGGTGAAATATCGACACAGAGCATGAGTGTCTGTTCCCGCTCCTCCTCATAGATTTTTATATAGGGCTCTTCATTGCGGGCCGTCACATTCCAGTCAATCTGCCGCACATCATCCCCGAACTGATACGGGCGAACCTCCGCGAAGGTCATTCCGCGCCCTTTGAAAGCAGACTGATATTCTCCTCCAAATACCTCATTGACGAGGCCTTTGGTGCGAATTTCAATCCACCGGATCTTTTTAAACAATTCTTTTGATAACATGAGGTCTATAATACGGAAGTCCGGGGTGGTAATTCAATGCATATGACAGATCAGACTCATATTTATGGTTTCCCGTGAGGATAATTTTGTATATTTCGGCGATATTGCAGTACAGTATTGGCTTGTTGCCTTTCCATTGAATTATTTCAACCTTTCTATCACTTATTCTATTGCAAACATTAAACCAACGGGGATTGTACCATGTTAATTGGAGTACCAAAGGAAATTAAGTCTCACGAAAACAGAGTGGCGCTGCTTCCCTCAGGCGCGCTGAGTCTTACCAGAAAAGGACACAAGGTCATGGTGGAGGCCGGAGCCGGTGATGGCAGCGGTTTTCCGGACGAAGTTTATGAAATAAACGGGGCGCTGATTGTCTCCGACGTCGAAAAAATCTGGGCTGATGCCGACATGATCCTGAAGGTCAAGGAGCCTGTCGGATCAGAATACAAACGCATGCGTGAAGGACAGATCGTGTTCACCTATTTCCATTTTGCCGCAAGCGAGGCGCTTACCCGCGCGGTGATGGATTCGGGCTGTATCGCCATTGCGTATGAAACCGTTGAGAGCCCCGACCGTTCGCTGCCCCTGCTTATACCAATGAGTGAAGTGGCCGGCCGCATGTCCGTGCAACAGGGTGCCAAGTATCTGGAGAAATCGCAGGGCGGACGCGGTGTCCTTCTGAGTGGCATTCCGGGTGTGAAACCGGGCAATGTCCTGGTGCTCGGAGGAGGCATCGTCGGTGTGAACGCCGCAAAGATGGCCGCAGGCATGGGTGCCAATGTAACGATTATGGACATCAGTCTGCCGCGATTGCGCCATCTCGATGACATTATGCCGCGCAACGTAACCACGATCTACTCCTCGGAAGCCAACATCCGCGAAATGTTGCCCAATCTGGATCTGGTTATCGGTGGTGTTTTGATTCCCGGTGCGAAAGCGCCCAAGCTGATCACCCGCGACATGCTCAAGATCCTGCGTCCGGGTTCGGTTCTGGTGGATGTGGCCATCGATCAGGGCGGATGTATCGAGACAGCCAAACCAACCACGCACGACGATCCGATCTACGTGGTGGATGATGTGATCCATTATTGCGTGGCCAACATGCCGGGAGCCGTACCCTATACTTCAACCGTAGGACTCAATAATGCAACCATGCCTTATACGCTGCAGATTGCCGATAAAGGCTGGAAGAAGGCGCTTAAGGAAAACCGTGATCTGGTGCCCGGCCTTAATGTAGCCTATGGCGAGATCACCCACAAGGATGTGGCGGCTGCATTTAATTTCGAATGGAAACCGGTAGAGGATTTTATTGGCTGACAGCTGCTTCCATTAAAAACGAACGTACGGATCGGAACAGTTGTGTTTCGGTCCGTTTTTTACCGGCCGTAGGAAATCACAGAGAGCGGATTGAGACGGGCGGCCACCCTGGCCGGCAGCCAGGAAGCCATCGCGCAGAGGATCAATGTAACCGCACTGACGATCAGAAAATCGTACCATCGCGGCTGAACAGGTGCCGAACTCATGTAATAACTCTCTTCCGGCAGCGGGATGATCTGCCAGGTGTCCTGTATCACATAAAAAGCCAGAGACAGGAAAATGCCGATAAGCAACCCGGCAATGCCAACGATAATCCCCTCAATCAGAAAAATTGAGCGTACGCTTTTATCATCCGCCCCCATGGTTTTCAATATACCGATGTCGCGCGTGCGCTCCAGTACCATGATCAGCACTGTGCCGATCAGATTGAATGCCGCAACAATGATCATGACCGCAATCACAAAGGGAATGGTTTGCTCCTGGAGGTTGATCCAGGCGAAGATGTTACGGTAGCGCTGATAAATGGTTTCCGTGTAATAGGGAAAGGGAAGGCGCTCGTCAAGCAGCAGACGTATCTCATCAATCTCTTCAAGATTGGTTACACGCAATTCAACCTGGGTCGCTTTGGGTGTTGGAATTTCAAACAATTCACGGGCATACTGCCGGTCAATCAGCACCAGAACATCATCAAACTGATCGATTCCGGTGTGATAGATGCCGGATACATGAAACTGCCTGATTTGAGGCAGATTCAGCGGGGATGGCATACCCTGGATGGCATAAACAGTGAGCACGCTTCCGGGTGATGCATTCAGGTTGCGCGCCAGCCGGGCACCGATCACTGCGCCGGGCAGACCGTCACCGTTTTTGCTCAGATCATACACACCTTCGCGAATATACTGGCGGATGTTGGAAAGGTCACCGTCCGCATCCACACCTTTGATAAAGCTGCCTTCGACAAAATCGCGGGTCTGTACCATCCCCTGGGAATAAATAACAGACTGACTTGCGTCAATGCCGGGCATGTTGTTCAGGTATACTGTGAGCGTATCACCGCGGTAGAGGGGGTCTTCGGTGAAAGTCATGACCGTAATATGCGTACCATATCCCAGGATTTTCTCCTGGATGACCGACTTGAATCCGTGAACGATCGACAGTGCGATCAGGAGTCCAGCTGTACCGATAGCCACACCGGCGACCGCCATAATCTTGATGAATGAAAGAAAGGAACTGCCCGTTGTGCGACCGCGGAAATACCGGTATGCGAGAAACCACTTGAAATTCATTTTGTTATTCCGGCCTCATATGGGGAAAAAAGAGTACATCACGGATGGACTCCTGATTCGTCAGGATCATTGCAAGCCGGTCAATGCCGATTCCGAGTCCGGCCGTTGGCGGCATGCCGTATTCCAGCGCCTTCAGGAAGTCCTCGTCCACAACCATCGCCTCGTCGTCGCCTTCAGACCGCAGCCGTGCCTGCTCCTCGAGACGCTGGCGCTGATCCACCGGGTCGTTCAGTTCGGTGAAGGCGTTGCATAGCTCCTTGCCGTTGCACATCAGTTCAAATCGTTCGACCAGGCCTTCTTTGGTGCGGTGTTTTTTGGCAAGCGGACTCATTTCAATCGGATAATCGGTGATGAACGTTGGCTGGATCAGCTTGTGCTCCACCTTTTCACCAAAGATCTCGTCGATCAGCTTGCCCTTGCCCATGGCGTTGTCCACCGGAACACCCAGATCACGGGCAACCTGGCGAATTTCGTCCTCACTCATCCCGCTGAGATCCCTGCCCGTTTCTTCGGCAATGGCATCCAGCATTGGAATCCGCCGCCAGGGTGTCCTGAAGTCAATTTCATTGGCACCGACGGTGATTTTCGTGGTGCCATGCAGTGTTTTGACCACCTGTTCGATCATCTGCTCCACGAATCCCATCATCCAGTTGTAATCCTTGTAAGCAACATAGAGTTCAACCTGCGTGAATTCCGGATTGTGGAACCGGCTCATGCCTTCGTTGCGGAAATCTTTCCCGAACTCAAACACGCCCTCGTAGCCGCCGATGATGAGCCGTTTGAGGTAAAGCTCGTTGGCAATGCGCAGATAAAGCTTCATGTCCAGCGCGTTGTGATGGGTCTCGAACGGCCGCGCGGCCGCTCCTCCGTAAATCGGTTGCAGGATCGGCGTCTCCACCTCAAGGTAGCCCATGCTGTTCATGTAATCGCGCATCGATTGGATCATGCGGGTCCGCATGGCGAAGACTTCGCGTACCTCCGGGTTGACGATCAGGTCCAGATACCGCTGCCGGTAGCGATGCTCCTTGTCTGCAAAAGCGTCGTAGGTCACTTTGTTGCCCTGCTCGTCCTCAACCTCCTTGGCTACCGGGAGCGGACGCAGTGTCTTGGTCAGCAGATTGAAGGATTCGGCGTGAACGGTCAGTTCGCCTGTCCGGGTTTTGAAGACGAAACCGCTGACACCGACAATATCGCCCAGATCGATCAGTTTCTTGAAAATCGTATTGTAAATCTCGGTTCCGACATCATCACGGCGTATATAGACCTGAATGGTGCCTGACTGGTCCTGCAGATTGAAAAAAGCCGCTTTACCCATGATGCGGCGGGTCATTATGCGTCCGGCGATCCGAACCCGTTTTCGCTCCGCCTCCTCGCCGTCAAGCAGTTCGGGCATTTCCCGTATCTGACTGGCATGATGATCAGTCTCAAATTCATACGGATAGGGATTAACCCCCATCTTGCGGATTTCATCCAGTTTCTCGCGGCGAAAACGCGCCTGTTCGGTCAGGCTAAGCTCGGTTTCATTCATGTAGCTTCGGTGGTTGTTACAAGGTTCAGGTACAGCTGGTTTTCCGGTTCGGTACCCTCCGGACAAATTCATCCGGATGTTTCCGGCAAACCTTAAAATTACGGAATTGAACAGAAAAAAATCGGTATTAATTCGGGAGGATGACAGAAGCTTATCCGGACACGGAAGTTATGCTCCTTGTACTTCAGATATGCTTCCCATACATCAGATATGCTCCCTCTACTTTTTGTATATTTCAACAATGGACGCTGTCCAAAGGTAATCTCAAACATCAGAAGATGTAGTGATGCAGTGATGCAATGGATTCTAAACACATACTCCCCGGTCCGCTTTCCATCTGGATGCATTCTGATGGCTGACGATGATGCTGCAGTATCCGGATTGCAGTCACGCACCCGGATCCTGTCGGTAATGAACAGCCTTGTGAAGCAACAGGGACATGATACCCGACAATTCGAACTGAAAAAATTCGACACGGGCAAGCCCTACGGCCTCCTCGATGGTAACAAAATCGGAGTAAGCATTTCCCATTGCCGGACCATGCTCTTGTGTGCCACGCATGCCGCAGGTGACATCGGCGTCGATGTGGAGCCGTGCGACCGCACCATGCACCTGCGTCTGCGTGAACGAATAGGCCACCCGGAGGAAGAGTCTGTCCTGACAGACGATCTGTGCTGCATTCGCATGTGGACCGTCAAGGAGGCCGCACTCAAATATATGGGTACCGGACTGCGCATGGCGATGAACAAAATCAAATTGGATATGGCCGGTGAACACCGTTTTCGGGCCACTATGGTGCATGGCACCATCATGATTTCCTCATTCCGGTTCCGGGATCACTGGATTGCCGTGGCAACAGAGGAATGACGGCATCTTCAGACTCACTCATTAACCAGGTTCAGATTTAATCCAGGAACGCTTTTTATGATACAGGAAATTCTGCACTGCACTTGCGAATTGCCGTTCAGCAAAGAGGAACTGCTGGCCGGAATAAAGAAGCAGCCTTTTGCCGGTCAGGATGGCATACGTATGATATTTCTCCCGCCGAGGATCACAAAAGAGAATGTGGATCAGTTTTGTTACATCTACCGACAGATCATGGATACCGCCTATGATGTGGCGGTGATTGTGGAAAAAGACGATTTTGAATCCTTCCGGAAAATTCCCGCCTTGCCGGGAAGATCGGTTCGGACCGCCTTTGGAACGACTCGCATGGAGGAGCGGCTGCGTGATGATTTTTGTGATGAAGAGGATGATTTTTTCATTCGTGATGATGGGAATTATAGCCATCTCGGTTTTTTCGACCACGTAGCAATGCTGCAGCTGGTCCAACAGGATATTGAGGTGATCGGTTTGCAACTGCTTGATGAATCGCCGCCTCTTGTCCAGGAACTGACCTATGTGTTGAAGGAGATTCTGCCGTTCAAGAACGCCATTGCCATTTTTTGCTGTGAGCTGGAGGGGCAATATCAGGAAATGTTTGATGCATTGCGGAATATCATATCAGAGCAGAATGACACCAGGTTGCTTAACCTGGTATATAGTGGAGAGTCGCACATAGCCGGTGCAGGGTTGTTTCTTACCGGTGTGATGACAGCCAGGGACCGCGAACGAGAAATCCGTTTTTATCGGGACAAGGCCGAACATCCCGGTCAGAACCTGCTAGTGGCACATGCAGGGTTTCCGGATCGCTGATTATAAATTCACCGGACACTTTCCCAACCCAGAAATGACATGACACCTTTCGAGTCGAGCAGGCAGATGTTTCCCCGTGGATTCACCATCATCGGTACCGGCCGGCTGGGTTCATCGCTGGCGCTCCGGCTGCACAACAAGGGATATCTGATCCGCAGTCTTTACAACCGGTCGCTTGCTTCCTGTGAACGGATTGCCGGATCTACCGGAACGGAGATTTTCGGAACCTATCCGGCAACTCCCGCCGAACTGGGTGATGTTGTATTTCTCTGTTTGCCGGATGATCAGATCGCCGGTTTTGCTGAAAAGACAGGGCTTCTGAAAGATGGCCCGGCCTGGGTCCATACCTCCGGTGCCGCACCGGCAGAAGTGCTGCTGCCGCTTTCACCCGGGGGGACCGGCATCGCATCCATGCATCCGGTTCAGACATTCACCGCCAGGAATCGTGAAACGGCATTTAATCAGTGCTTCGTTACCCTTCAGGGCGACCCTGAATTGTGCGGTAATTTGAAAAAGGTAGTTGAGGCGATTGGAGCGCGTCCGATTATCGTTGACCGTCATCAGAAAACTGCCATACACCTCGCTGCGGTATTTGTCTGCAACTACATGGCCCCGCTGTTTCATGCATCGCAGGAGTTGTTAACGGACAACGGCATCGAAGTGCGGTCACGCGACCTGTTCGGGCCGATGGTCAGGCAGACAGTAGAAGGCCTGCTGAGTCATCCACCGGCCGAGGTGCTTACCGGCCCGATAGTCCGAGGTGACGCCGGTACCATAGATCAGCATCTGGATATTCTGGAAAATTCTCCGAAATGGGATCCTCTGTATCGCCAGCTTGGCAAGGTGACGCTGAGGCTTGCCCGAACTCTTGAGGAGCGGGATTCTTCATCAGACAGTGAGCTGTACCGGCGTTTTTTACCCAAGAATCAGGATGTTCCGGATGAATGACAGGCATCGCGAATGAGCGATATTCCCTGCAAGGATGTCCAGTTCTGGTGGTGCAATTACTGCATAATGGAATAATAAAAACGGAATGACACATCAGAAACAGCCCGGACAGGATGAGCACCGGGATTTTTTTGAACGGGTATATGAGATAGTAGCCCAGGTACCTGCAGGCAAAGTGACTACCTATGGCGCCATTGCCCGGCATCTGGGAACGGGTGGTAGTGCACGGCTGGTCGGATGGGCATTGAATAAAACCTTGTCCGGCCGCGAATCCATGCTCCCGTGTCACCGTGTAGTGAACCGCAATGGTGAGCTCTCCGGCAAGGCATGGTTTGGAGGCAATACCATGGAGGAGCTTCTGCGTTCCGAGGGGGTTGCCTTCGACGAGCATGGCAGGGTGGATATGGTGTCTCACTATTGGGAGCCCTGACCACAAACGCTTATTTTGGCATACGCAATACTATGCCTGCTGTATCTCACTGAGCCTGCCATATGTCACTGCATCTGCTGTATGTCACGGTACTTGTTGTAATTCGATGTGATGGCGGTCCGTTTTTTCATTTGATTATAATTTTTGATTCATAAGGTCACATAGAATGTCCATGACGATGATAATCATGCTCTTGTGTGTCCGGGGCTATCCCCGGTCATGGACATTTCATCGCATCGATTCAGAACGGCCCCATTTCCGTTTTGAAATTATGTATCTTTGCCTGCGCTAATGTCCCGCATCATCCGTTCAATAATTCCGGGAGCATGAAATGCGGAGCAACCGGCAAGTAGGTAATTTGAAAACCGTCAGGCAACTACAACAGTATAAACCGCATTACCATAACAGTGAAACCGCATTACCATAACAGTGAAACCGCATTACCATAACAGTGAAACCGCAGCAATTGACTGGAGAAAAATCAGTTATCCGGTGATGGAGCATTTTTACACCATCCAGGGAGAGGGAGTGCATACCGGACAGGCTGCCTATTTCATCAGGCTGGCCGGTTGTGATGTCGGCTGCTGGTGGTGCGATGTAAAGGAGAGTTGGGACGAGACGAAGCATCCCCGTATTGCGACGGAGGAGCTGGTGAGAGCGGCCGCCGGCTCCGGAGCCGCATTCGCAGTAATTACCGGCGGTGAACCGCTGCTTCACGACCTCTCGTCATTATGTACCGGACTTCATGAGGCCGGATTGCGTATTCATCTCGAAACCAGCGGGTCATCGCCTTTGAGCGGTGATATCGACTGGGTTACACTGTCGCCCAAGCGCTTCAAAGAGCCGCTCGATGAGGCTTTTCCACTGGCGGATGAACTTAAAGTGGTTGTGCTGACTCGCAAAGACCTCATCTATGCTGAAAAAAATGCGGAAAAGTGTCCGTCACACACCCGTAAAATGCTGCAACCCGAGTGGGATACGCCCGAATCCATCCCATTGATTGTGGAATATGTAAAAAAGAACCCGGAGTGGACCATCAGCCTGCAAACGCACAAATTTCTGAACGTGCCTTAGGTGCCTTTAGGTGTCTTGAATGAAACGGTTTGGTGCGAACAGTGCCTCAGAAGGCCGTTACCGGGAAATCATTTGGCCAGTAAATCACCAAGCCAGCGATTGAACTCTTTGGTGGAAACGGGGATAAAGGTTTCGCCGGTCAGTTTTTCGTACAGCTCGCGATAGCGGTTGTAGATGGAAATACGAAGGTCGTCGGGAAGAACGGGCAGCTTTTGATCAAGGGTGGCGTGATGTCCGCTTTCAATCAGCCATTCCCTGAGAAATTCCTTGGAAAGCTGCTTCTGCGATTTCCCTTTTTCCAGCCGTTCCTCGTACCCGTCAGCATAAAAATAACGGGATGAATCGGCTGTGTGAACTTCATCGATCAGGACCAGCTCGTCATCAGAAAGCCCGAATTCGTATTTGGTATCGACCAGAATAAGCCCCTTCTCATGGGCCACATTCCAGCCTCTCCGGAAAAGCCGGATGGCAATTTCACGGATTTCTGTCCATCGCTCCCCGGAGACAAGACCGCGCGCGATGATTTCATCCTCTGAAATGTCCTCGTCGTGTCCCTCATGGGCTTTGGTGGATGGTGTGATGATGGGATTGGGAAAAGCTTCGTGCTGTCGCATGCCTTCAGGGAGCGATTGACCGCACAGCAGACGACCGCCTTCCTTGTAGACTCTCCAGGCGTGTCCGGTAAGATAGCCTCTTACGACCACTTCAACCGGAAGCGGATGGCATTTGCGGGCAATGGTGACATTGGGGTGAGGTACCTCAAGGACATGGTGTGTGCAGATATCCTCGATCCGGCGGAAGCCATACCAGGCAAGCTGGTTAAGGAGCTGTCCTTTGAACGGGATCGGTTCATTGAAAATGTGATCAAAAGCGGATATTCTGTCGGTTGCGACGATGGCCATCCGGTTCGGGTCAAGGTAATAGATGTCACGGACCTTTCCCCTGTAATCGACGGGTCTTCCTGGAACGGAGGTTTGCTGGATGCAGTGCTCAAGCAGCTGTGAGCTATCGGCTATGGAATTCACGGGCGCCGGGTGGAATTACGGGCTACAAGTTTCGGTTCAATTTCTTTCTGGACAATGCTGGTGTCCTTTGCCTTGATCATTGTGGTCAGTCGATCAATAGCCATCATCCCCACATCATACATATTCTGGTCGATGGTCGACAGGCCCAGATAATGAGCGGTTTTGATGTTATCGTAGCCCATCACACCGATATCTTCGGGAATACGATATTTCAGTTCCTGAAGGGCATGTATCACGCCAATGGCCTGGGCATCGTTGGTGCAGAAAACAGCCTCAGGAAGCTCACCGCGCTCCTTCATGATCTGGATGGCTTCGTACCCGGCTTCTTCGCTGTATCCCGAGTGCTTGCGGGTGATCCCCTTCACAAAAAAGTTCTCATCAAAGGGGACATTGTAGGTTTTAAGCACCTCGCGAAAGCCTTTTTCACGGGAATCGGCTACAGAGGATTTACTGTGGGAACGCACTATTCCAATTCTTTTATACCCCTGCTTGATCAGATGTTCACCGGCCAGAAAACCACCCTTGTAATTGTTCCAGTGGAAATAATTGAAGTCATTATGACTGGCACCAACAAGCACAACAGGGATCTCGGCGCTTTTTAGTCGTTTTCCGGCGTTCTCATCGATGTTTATCGAAATGACGAGCAAAGCATCGGGAATTCCGCGGTCAAGAAACATTTTCAGTGTTTCTTCAGAATTTTCAGATCCGGTGTTGTAGATAATGAAATCGAGGTCCGTGTCTTTCAGACGATCTTTAACGCCTTTGAGAACTTCATTGAAAAAAGGAGTGGTGAATGTCGGCAGTGCAACTGCAATAATCTGTGCTTCACGACGCGCCAGTTTTCTTGCATTTACCTGTGGACGAAAATCCAGTTCGGCAATAGCCTGCTGGACCCGCTTTTTTGTTTCCTCGGAAACGTAGGGTGAGTCATTCAGAACCCTTGACACTGTTGAGATTGCTACATTGGCAATCCGTGCAACATCATAAATAGTTTGTTTTTTTGCCATAATAAAAGATAATCTTGGCGTAAATATCAAATTTAACAATATTATACAAGCGGATGAAATGAGATCGGCGGAGTTATGCTCCAAATCCGGTTGCAATTCAGCAACTCAGGCTGGTAAGATAAACGAAGCCGGCGCACATGATGTAACCGGAAAATGGCTTATACCCACCCTGATTTAAATCACACTTAAATAAAGTCAAACATAATTACCTAAAGTAATGAATTTTACTGAAAAAATATATTAAGCTTGCGATAATTTGAAAGGTCGTGTTGTAAATTATTTTACAAGGATAATGGGTCATTGAAATTACATGCATCTATTGAAAATTAACGGTCGGGTAAATTGCATGATATTGGCAGGGAACGAAATCCGAAGATTTGATCTTTTGTTACTATATTCCAGAAATAATAATGATAAAAAATCCGGCCACATTGTCTTCCTGGTCATTCCGTTCCATATACGAGCGAACCTCCATCCACAGAGGGGTTATCGATGAGGTTGTACAGCCTGATCTTCGCAATGCCTATGTCCATTGCCGCAACACCACCCGCACGTATGCCAAAACGTTCTATCTTGCTACCCGATTCCTTCCGCATCACAAACAGCGCAGCACCTTTGCCATATATGGATTATGCCGCTTTCTGGACAATCTGGTGGATGAAGCAGAGGACCTGGTTGCAGGGAATCCGGTCAGATTGCAGGAAGTGGAACGCAGGCTTTCTGAATGGAAGCAGCAGCTGCGTCAGACCTATGAGGGAGAGCCGACAGACAATCCCATCCTCATAGCCTTTTCAGATGTCCTGCGGAGACATCATATCGATATCTCGCTGCCCTATGCACTGATTGACGGAGTTTGCATGGATCTCACCAAAAACCGCTATGACACGTTTGATGAGCTCTATGATTACTCTTACAAGGTAGCTTCTGTCGTGGGGTTGATGATCAGTGAGGTCTTTGGATACAAGGATAAAGCGGCGCTTGATCATGCTGTGGATCTGGGGATTGCCATGCAGCTTACCAATATTTTAAGAGATGTGGGTGAGGATTTGATGCGGGATCGCATTTACCTGCCGGCAGAAGATCTGAGGCACTTTGGCATTGCTGAGGCGGATCTGTTCAACCATACCATGTCGGATGAGTTTATTGATATGATGAAATTTCAGATTGAGAGGGCGCGAAGGTATTATGAGAGCGCAGACAAGGGAATCCCAATGCTGTCATCTGACAGCCAGGTGCCGGTCAGACTGGCCAGGGTCAATTACTCCCGAATTCTTGATAAGATAGAAAAGAACAAATATCAGGTGTTTACCCATCGGGCATATTTGTCATTAACGCAGAAAATGGCTGTTCTTCCGCGTGTGTGGTGGCGTGCCACACGATCCTGATTGGGAAAAAAGTTTTAAAATTCCCGGCTATCCATTAGCTTTCCACTGACCGGATCAGACTCGTAATCCAATTACGCCTTCATAAAACCCTCTGCAATGGAAAAAACAAGCCAAAGCTGGCAAAGTCCCAGTTTGGGAAAAGAGACAACCATATCGATCTATGGGACCGAAGGAACACCGTTGCTAGCCTTTCCCGTGAATGGCGGCGGCAGATCCGAGTGGGAAGAGAGAGGCCTGATCGAGTCCCTTTCATACCAGCTTGAACATGGGCATAATCGTATTTTTTGCGTGGATTCGATCGATAACGAGAGTTTTTTCAATGCCGACGTATCACCCCGGGTCCGGATCAGCCGGCACCGTCACTATGAAAGCTATATCATCGATGAGGTGCTGCCGTTTATAAAAAAAACGACCGGCGATCTGTTTGTGATGGCGGCCGGAATGCATATGGGCGGCTATCATGCACTAAATCTGCTGCTGAAATATCCGAGTCAGATACAGAAAGTGATTGCTATTGGCGGCTGTTTTCAGATCCGTCCGTTCATGGACGATTATTTTGACGATAGCGTCTACTACAACAATCCACTGGAGTACATGCCCAACCTGGAAGATAAAGAACTGCTGGAGGAAATAAGAAACACCGACATCCGCCTGGTCACTACCCCCGATGATCCCAATCTTGATCTTAATTATATGATCAGTGATATATTGCGGTCCAAGGCAATTGAGCACATTTTCGACTACTGGCTGGAAGCAGGTGATAATCAGTGGGAAATCTGGGGAGATATTTTACAGCGCCATGTTCCGTAAGATTCTCATTGCCAATCGCGGTGAAATTGCGAAGAGGGTGATCCGCACCTGCCGGGAGCTGGGACTGAAAACAGTGGCGGTCTGTTCCACATCTGACGCCCGAAGTCCCCATGCACTGTATGCCGATGAGGCAGTTTCGCTGGAAGGCAGTACAGTAACCGAAACCTATCTCAATGCAGAACGCATTTTGGAGATTGCCCGGGAGAGGCAGGTGGATGCAATCCATCCAGGTTATGGGTTTCTAAGCGAGAATGCTGATTTTGCGGAGGCATGCATCCGGCAGAATATCGTTTTCATCGGTCCGGACCCCCGCACGATTCGGGATATGGGGGACAAGACCCGTGCGCGTGAGCTGATGGGGCAGGCCGGCGTACCCATTCCGCCAGGAACACGATCGGCGGTTATGTCAGACAAGGAGGCGCTGCAGATTTCGGATGAGATCGGATATCCTGTACTGGTCAAGGCGGCGGCAGGTGGGGGAGGTAAGGGCATGCGAAAGGTAGCCGCGCCGGATGATCTGCCGGCAGCGCTGAAAACGGCCCGATCGGAATCGGCCGGTGCGTTTGGCGATAGCCGGGTTTACATAGAAAAATACCTGGAAGAGCCGAGGCACGTGGAATTTCAGATCTTCGCCGACCGGCACGGTAATATGGTTCATCTCTTTGATCGTGAATGTTCCATTCAAAGACGTCATCAAAAGGTAATCGAGGAGGCGCCAAGCCCGTTCCTGGACGATGACTTGCGCAGGGAGATGGGCGATGCCGCCATCCGGGTTGCCGGCAGCTGCGGATATGTCGGAGCCGGCACCGTGGAGTTCCTGGTTGACCGTGACCGGCGCTACTATTTCCTCGAAATGAATACCAGATTGCAGGTGGAGCATCCGGTTACTGAGATGATCACCGGACTGGACCTGGTCGCACTGCAGATACGTGTTGCCGAGGGGCATCCGCTGCCCTGGAAGCAGGATCAGCTGCGCATGCAGGGACATGCCATTGAATGCCGTATTTACGCTGAAAATCCTATTGATCATTTTCTGCCGGCAACAGGGACCATAAGGGCATGGCGTCCTTCCAACGGCGCTTATGTGCGGGTGGATGAGGGAGTCCGTGCCGGACAGCGAATCACCACAGAATACGACCCGCTGATTGCCAAGCTCATTGTTCATGGAAACAACCGGCAGCAGGCCATATCACGGATGATCCGCGCACTGGATGACACTGTGCTTACCGGTTGTCCGACTACTATTCCATTCTGCCGTTTTGTGATGAATCACACGGCATTTCGTGAAGGACGTTATGACACGCATTTCTTACCGGACCACTTTTCCGGGGATGATCTGCTCGCCAATCCTGTTTCACATCCCGTGGCGCTGATAGCCGGATTGCTTCAGATTACATCCAACAACAACAGCAGCCCGGGTGATGCCGGTGACGCCGGATCAGATAATCCGGGCCTGAGCCGGAACAGCCTCTCAAACCGGAATAATGACACGGCCCGGGAGAACATGTATGATCGCAATTCAGGCTGGTGGGTGCGCCGGAAGGACCGGTTTTAGAAATTTCAAAACAGCTTCATACTTCTTGCGTATATTACAGGAATGGGACATAAATCTGTTATGGGACATAAATTTGTTATCTGGAAATTAACATTACGAAAAAACGAGGAGCATTCATTTTGTCTGACAAGCAAGAACTCTACAATGAGCTAAAGAAGCTGGAGACCGAGCAGAGGAATCCTGAGACCATGCACATTGACCTGGCCGATCCGCTCGAGATCGTCCGGTTGATCAATGAACAGGACAAGCTGGTTGCCGAATATGTAAGCACACGAAAAGAGCAGATTGCCAAAGCAGTCGCTCTTGCACATGAAGCACTGGCTCAGGGAGGGCGGCTTATTTACACCGGAGCGGGCACCAGCGGACGGCTGGGTGTTCTGGATGCGGCAGAGTGTCCGCCGACGTTCGGGACCCGTCCCGATCAGGTTGTCGGGCTCATTGCCGGCGGACGCGAAGCCATGTTCGTGGCCCAGGAGGGATCGGAAGATCTGCCCGAACACGGGGGAAAAGATATTGCACATCTGAACGTTAGTGAAAAGGACGTGGTTTGCGGATTGGCGGCCAGCGGTCGCACACCTTATGTGCTGGGAACGCTCGATGAAGCCAAACGTCGCGGCGCACGGACCATCATGGTCTGCTGTGTTCTGGCTGAACGCGTGAAACTGGAGCAGGAGCCGGACGTGATGATCGACATACCGGTCGGACCAGAAGTCATTATGGGCAGCACGAGGCTGAAAAGCGCCACGGCACAAAAGTTGGTCTGCAATATGATTTCCACCGGCGCCATGGTTCGGCTTGGCAAAGTTTACGAAAATGTCATGGTGGATCTGATGCTGACCAATAAGAAACTGGTGGAGCGCTCGCGCCGCATCATCAGCATGTTCACCGATGCCGATTATGATGAAGCATCCCGCTTGATGATGGAAGCCGGAGGTAAAGTTAAAGTTGCTCTACTGATGGGCCTGGCTAAAGTGGGCAAGGAAGAAGCCGAAAAAAAGCTGGATGAGCATAACGGTTTTATTCGTGCGGCATTACAGGCCTACGAAAATAAATAACCCGCCGGGGCACTGGAATTCAGACAAGAGCCTCCGGCTGACAGAATTTGATGATTGTGAGGCAATTGCATTTCACAGATGGTCGGAACAGCGCCTATTTTTTCAGGATCCAGATCGCGGTTATCTGCAGTCTCATTCTGTTTATTATGCTATTCCGCTACTGGCCGGCAGGTGTCGGTGAAAACAGCCTTTTGAACGGTCAGTTTGACGAAGATCGGATTATCATGCCGGAATTTATCGAGACCAGGCAGCAAGCCATGGTTGAGCGGATAGCGCCACTGGTGCCTCGTCCGGATGTTATCGCGCCCGATGACGAGGTTGTCGATATGGAGTTCGACCTTGAAATCACGGGTGTGGATACGGATGCGGAATTGGGGCCGATACCCCTGCCGAAAGGTCCCGGTGAGATCGTGGAGCATCCGGACCGTCCGCCCAATGTGCGGCGTATCGTCGAACCAGTCACCCCGCAGCAGGCGCGCCGGGATGGCGTTCGAGTGGAAATTGTGGTCCACTACGTGGTTTCCGAACGTGGTGAAGTGGAAGAGGCCGTGATAGACGAGATGCGCAGGTACAATCGCCAGACCGGACGGTTTGAGGTGGTCGCCGATGTCGGATACGGTTTCCGGGAAATCACCCTCGAAGCGGCCAGGCAGTGGCTTTTTCATCCGGCCGTGTACGAAGGCCGGCCTGTGCGCTCCACGGCACGGCACCGGTTTACTTTTGGCGACAGGTAGGCATCAGGCAGAGAGCACCTGAAGGTCAACATCTGCATTACTCTATCATCAGTTCGATGGTCTCTTTTTGTACGGGTATCTCAGGATTTCCCAGACAGGGCCTCATCAACGCTTCAAAAAGATCCGCCGGAATGCCATGAGGAGTTATGGCAACGATCAATCCCGGATCTGAAATGAATAATAACGGTTTCCACTGGAAGACACCGACATCACTCCGTGCAAGCATGTTGCCTGTCCGCGAGTCAATGGCCTCCACGAACCATGCATAGTTTCCTTCTTCAAATGCACGCGCTTTCGCCGGATAGGGCAGCGTGGTCAGCATTACACTGGGACTTTCGAACCAGGACAGATTCATTTGCAATGCGGATTCAGGTGTTTGTGCACGGTGCATTTTGACTATTTTGATCCTGTAGCGGACAAATGCATCTGGTGGCATCGGGGCAAGGGGAGTCCATGTGAAAACCGGGTATGGCTGGCGGACCGTGACATCGGTGACCGGGGCGATCAGCTGGGGCGGTGAGAATGGCTGGACGGAGTGGAAGATGCAATCCCGGCCCAGCTCTCTTCCGCTTTGAACCTCAAATGCGGTGGCACAAAGCGTGTAATTGCCGGCAGGAAAGTTGCCTGTCCGCATGACTGCATCCCGATATCTAGATGTGACGTAACTCAACCTGACCGGTTGCACCTCTCTGCCGGTAAGCCTGCTAACCCCGGGTGATATCGGAAAATTTGCAGAACGTGCTTCCAGTATGAGACCGGATCCTTCCAATTCCACAGTTCCGATCATGTAAATGTCATATGGCACACGCGACATGCTGGTCAGCTCAATCTGCCAAAGGTCCGCTACACTGAGCTGGTTCATCGCAGGAGGTGTGATGCGCACGACTACGATGTCCTGCGAATGCACTGGATAAGCCGGATAAAGTATCAATCCGGAAAGAATTATGATCAGTGAAATGGCGGGATTTTTCATGGCATTTTTAAGGTGCATAGAATGGAAATCACCATGATCGGGTCAGGGAAGCAGTGAATCTTGTTTGGCTGAATGCATTGTCGGTCATAGCCGAATTGGTGAACCGGGTATTTTCGATCATCACCTCGAAAGAGCCAAGGTATCGGACAGGCAGGGACGATCGGTACCAGATGCCGGTCACGCGGACCTGGTTTTCCCCGGACGAGTTGCGGATTCCGGTGTCGTGTACCCATGAGCCGAGAATGCGGATGGAGCCGCCTGCGGTTATGTCGTAGCGGACCAATGTGCTTTCCATGCGTGTGAAGGAAAAGCGCTGAAAGCCGGTGTGGACATGCGCATTACCGAAGCCGATGCCCTGATTCAGTCCAAACATAACTGATGTCGCATCTGCATTGTGCAAGTCGGTGTTGATGAACTGACCCGAAATGTTGACCGATGTGGTGCTGACTATCTGCCCGATCGGCACGGAATAGCCGCTTATAAGATTGAGCACAGTCGTATTGTAGGTGAATTCCCCGCTGGTAAAAGCCGCCCGGTCGGTGGCCCTGTTTTTCTGGGTGAGGGGTATGTATTGCAGCCTGAGCCAAGGCAGGTCCCGGAAATTAAGGGCAAGCTGCAGATCATACCGGGTTGAGGTCCGGGTATAACTCTTCAATTCGTCAAGATTATTACGCTCTGTTCGGAAATTTGCACTTAGTGACACTTGCCGCCTGTAAAAAGACTGCTCAATTCCGCCCATTTGCTCAATAATATCATTGCGCAGGGCAGGTGTGGCCAGGTTGATGTAACCGGGACCAATGTATTGAATCCCGG
>SLKA01000049.1 GCA_007134845.1 Balneolales bacterium | reverse complement strand
GAGATCCGAAGCAGTGATTTAACCATTGATCCGGTTGATGTGGCCACAAAAATCACACCTGCAACCAGAGCGGTAATACCAATCCATTATGCCGGTATTTCTGCCGATTTTGACGGAATCCAGCGTGCCATCGATGGCCGGAACATTACCATTGTAGAGGATGCCGCCCAGGCTGTCGGAGCTTACTGGAATGACCGTGCTTTGGGTACGATAGGCGACATCGGATGTTTCAGTTTCCACGACACCAAGAACATCACCTGCGGCGAGGGCGGAGCACTGCTGACCGGCAACCCGACGCTGGCGGAAAAAGCGGAATGGATTCGTGAAAAGGGCACAAACCGGTCGGCATTCCTGAGGGGTGAAATCGATAAATACACCTGGGTCAGCCAGGGATCCAGCTACATTCCCTCCGATCTGCTGGCCGCACTTCTGGAAGTCCAATTGCAGAAAAAAGAGATAATCCTCGAAGCACGCAGAAAAGTGTGGGAGGCCTATATGGACCGTCTCGGCGAGGCCCGGGACAAGGGATGGATCGTTCTCCCTGATATCCCCTCCTACGCCCGCATCAACTATCATATTTTTCATTTTCATGTGATGGACACTGCCGACCGTGACCCGCTTATTGCCCGGTTTCGTGAGGCAGGCATTGGTGCATCGTTTCACTATGTTCCGCTTCATAATGCACCTTACGCCCGTAAATTTCTGGGGAAACAGGTTCAGCTCCCCCAGACCGAGCATCTGGCCGATACCCTGATCCGACTGCCGCTCTACCCTGATCTTGTGGATATCCGGCATGACGTTGCAGACCGGGTTTTTTCAGTGATTTCAAGGTATTTCTGATTATGCTGAAAACTTCAAGTATCGATGAATGGGATGAATTCTACAAGGGGGCGACTACCGCTTCGTATTTCCAGTCGCCGGGTTGGTCGCAGATTTGGAGCCGGTACAGCGGTGGTCGCTATCGACCTGCGCCCCTTGTGGCGGAACTGCCGTCTGGAAAAAAAGTTCTTGTTCCGATCACACGACAGCGATTGCGCGGCGGACTTGGATCGCTTTGGCATGCCGCACCAGCCGGCACTTACGGAGGATGGCTAACCGAACCGGGTGTTGTATTAAACAACGCGGAAACGTCTCTTTTGATCCAATCCCTGTTTCGCCATTGTGGATCATTGATGCTCAGGTTATTCCCAATGACGCCTGTCGCTGATGAAGAAGGCTTCTTGTCCGACATTGGAAACCGGGGTATGTTTACAGATTCAGGCAATGAACTAAGTGGGATTACCATCCTGGATGATCACACCCGGCTTATCGATTGTGCTGCAGGATATGAAGCCATTCAGGGTAAATGGTCAGCCGGAAAGGGAAGCATGAAAGCGAAGGTTCAAAAGGCAATTCGCTCCGGAATACAGATACGCAAGGTAGCAGCAAAAAAGGATATTGCCAGATATCATCAATTATACATGGATGCCCTGAGACGTTGGGACCCGCCACCCTCTCATCAATATACCGCTTCTTTTTTTGAGTTTATTTTGGAGACTGCAGGCCATTCTATTTCCGGGGAGACCGACAAGAGACATAACAAATTGGCTAAAAACCGGATATCACGAGAAGTCTGGGTTGCCGAATATAAAGACGAGATTGTTGCTGGCGCTGTAATTCTCTCCGGCAAGGGACACATGGCTTATTGGCACGGTGTTTCAGACCCTGAATATCAGGCGTATCGTCCCGTAAATTTGCTGCTGGCGACACTTATCGAACAGTGCTGCATACGCGGGCTGCGCTGGTTTGATTTCAACCCGAGTCTGGGTATAGCGGGTGTTGACCGGTTTAAACAAAGCTTTGGTGCCCAGGCTGTATCCAGTCCCGTGTTAAAAAAAACAACGACTGCGGTTCAGTTTATCATTACGGCGGGGAGCTTTATGCGTAGACTGACTAAAGGAGATGCAGGCTGATGGGTCTTCAGCAGAAGGCATATCGCAGCGCCGGCTGGAGCGGCCTGTCCGGCATGATATCCAACAGTCTGGAACTGCTAAAATACATCGTACTGGCCCGTTTGCTGAGTCCGGGCGATTTCGGCTTGCTTGCCATGGCCATGGTCATCATCAGTATCGGGCGCATTTTCGCCGATGGCGGTACGAGCAATGCGGTCATTCATTTCAGGAACCAGACCGGCCGCCAGTTATCCACACTCTTCTGGATCAACATATTGGCCGGTTTCACACTGTACGGTATCGTATTTTTTACCGCTCCTTTTTTCGCATCGTTTTATGGAGAGCCCGAAGTGAGCCGGCTGCTCCGGCTTGGCGGCGTGATCCTGCCGGTTTACGCTGCCGGGGCTATTTATGAGGTGATGCTTCGTAAAACATTGTCATTCAAGTATATAACTATATCTGAGTGCACAAGTGCCACGCTCGGTTTTGCAACAGCGGTCGTCCTCGCGCTGTCCGGTTGGGGTGTCTATTCCCTGATCTGGTCGCATATTGTCACAGCTTCGTCTCTCTCCTTGTTTTATATCGCTAACGGACTTCGCACCTGGAGACCGGCTTTCCGTTTTGCTCCCGGCGAGGTTCGGTCCCATATCAGTTTCGGTCTGTATCAGATGGGGGACCGCGGTCTGGGCGTATATGCGACACGTATTGACCAGTTGATCATCGGCCGGTTTTTCGGTCCGGATATCCTGGGTGCTTATCATCTGGCCTATCATCTTGTACTGTTTCCGATTTCCCGGCTGAGTCCGCTGCTCAACCGAGTTGCGTTGCCTGTCTTTTCCAGCCGGCAGGATAATGACGCGATCCTTCGCAATGGATATCTTAAGCTGATGCGTGCCATGATGTCCATAATCGCCCCTCTTTTCCTTCTTGCAGCGCTCACCGCCCCATGGCTGGTCCCCCTGCTTTTTGGAGGAGGCTGGGAGCTTGCCATCCAACTGATTCCACTTATGGCCGTTGTCGGCTTGTTTCGCATGCTCGGAAATCCCAGCGGCAACATTGTACTTGCCAAGGGGCGGGCCCGCCTGCTGTTCCTGTGGAATTTGGGGGCTGCCGTGGTCAGCACGGTTGTCTTTCTGACCGGTGCGCACTACTCGGTGTTCATGCTGCTGTGGTTATACATAGGGGCCAATGTTATTTATTTTATAGTGGGGCAATCGATTCTGGTCAACAGGCTGATAGCATTGCAATGGTCCCGTTTTTTACGAAGTATACTTCCCCTGGTCTCGGTTCTGGCTGTATCATGTCTTGCGTCATGGCTTTACCGCGTATGGGCTGAAGGAGTACCCTATAGCAATGAGATCTTCCTCACCGCTTCCATTGCCTCACTGTTTCTGATCGTTTACCTTCCCCTGGTGTGGAGACTGCAATCAGAACTCATTCGGGAGGTCTTTCAGGCACTGATGATCAAGGATAAAATGAATCATGCCGGCCAATGATATACTTAACTATGATATACAAATCAGTGAAAAGCCAACCAATGATAATGCCATGCTCATGGCTGTCAAAAAGTCGTTAAACCACCAATAACAGAATTATACACACTCCAATTCGCCAGAAAAGCATGTCCCTGACCGTTGTCCATAGTTTTCCGGTTTGGCTACCACAAACGCAAACATGGCTGTATCATCAGGTACGCTTTCTGCCCGATGAAGTGACGTCGCACATTGTTTGTAAAGAAACCAGGCACCTCGATCAGTTTCAACTTCCCAATTTGCATTCCTTGTCGGGGCCATCATCCCGATTGAGTGATTTTGGCACCCGGTTGCTGCGTCACCTGGACTACCACTTGTTTGTCAGGCGTATGTGCGGCAAGCTGGTGCCGGATATTCTTCACTCTCATTTCGGGCCGGTCGGATGGAAAAATTACCGTGTTATGCGGCCTCTGGCATCCGGATGCATCGCAAATATCAAGCAGGTGGTTACATTTTACGGTCAGGATGTGGATTATCTGCCCCGAATAAATCCTGCCTGGAATCGACGTTATCGAGATATGTTTGGAAGAGCAGATCTTGTTTTGTGTGAGGGCCCTTTCATGGCCGGAAAGGTGGAGGCACTGGGTTGTTCGTCTGACTTGATCCGGGTGCACCACCTCGGTGTGGATCTGGGAACCATCACGTACAATCCCCGTAAAAAACGGGATGATGAACCTTTCCGGATATTGATGGCTGCCGCATTTCGTCCCAAAAAGGGGCTTTTGTATGGTTTGAAAGCCCTTGAGAATGTCGCATCCCGTTTTGATTTCAAGATTACCCTGGTGGGAGATGCCACGGGTGACGCCGAGTCTGTCCGTGAAAAAAAACGGATCCTTGAATTTCTGGCCACTTCTCCCCTGGCGGGCCGCGTGGAAATGACCGGCTTTTTGTCAGCCGAACAGCTGATGGGAATTGCCGGAAATCATCACATCTATCTTGCTCCCAGTGTGACGGCAGATAACGGTGACAGTGAAGGAGGCGCTCCGGTTTCACTGATTGAGATGGCAGCGAGTGGAATGCCCGCCATCAGTTCACGCCACTGTGATATTCCGGGGGTGATCCGGGATGGCGAATCCGGTCTTCTTGCTGATGAGCGGGACGTGGATGGAATCGCTGCTTGTCTTGAAAAACTGATGTCACAACCGGAATCCTGGATCGGGATGACAGACAACGCCCGCAGGCATATTGAGACTCATTTTGATGCGGAAAAACAAGGCTTTTCTCTCTATAAACTTTATGAGATGATTTAATTATATGCATTGTCAGATAATAAGTTATAGAACTATATGAATGCCAGTTCCGGACATCAGGACGTATCAATCAAGCATACCTCCCGCCATGCGACAAAACAGGATGAAGCCGGCGGTCCGGTGCGTACCCGGATTCTATTTATTACGCACAGCGGCGAACTTTATGGCGCTGAGCGATCACTGCTTACACTACTCAAAGGGTTGCAACAGACCGGGCAATACGAACTCATGGTTTTTTCACCTGAGCCAGGTGCGTTTACACGTGTTCTGAACGTCGAAGGAATCGACGTTCGCATCCTCCCTTTTGCCCGATGGATAGGATTGAGGTATCATTTTGCGGCCCGCTATGTCCGGAGACTTAAAAACCGCTGGTCAATGCCGCGGCTCGTTCGGGAAGCGAAGCAATGGAATCCAGACATTATTTACACCAATACCATTGCCACTCCCGTGGGAGCTTTCATGGCTGCGAAACTTCCGGGAAAACCCTGCCATATCTGGCACGCCCGTGAATTACCCGGGCAAACAGATTCCGGGTTCGGACGGTTTGATCTAGGCAGCCGCACATCATTTCGTATCATGGCACGCACCGCCGATCGCTTTATCTGCAACTCGAAATTCCTGCACGAAAAATTGAAACCGAAGCTGGAGAGTGAATCCGGCAGAGTTAAAGAAAGAGGTAAAGCAACAAATGTGCGTATGGATATTGTACTGAACGGATTTGAAATCACCGAAAATATCCCTGTTGCAGTTGATGAGCGTGGTTCCGGCCAATCTGTCCGCATTGTCATGGCCGGGGGCATCAGTCCGGTGAAAAATTATGGAGAGGCTGTTCTCGGGGTTCAAAGGCTGAATGATGCCGGCTTTGGAATTCAGCTGGACATCTACGGTTCGGGATCCGAGATCGAAGTAGTGAAGCTGAAAAAACAGATCACTGATGCACGATTGAATAACAGGGTCCGGCTGATGGGGTATACCAATAATATTATGACAGAACTCGCCCGAGCCGATATGCTGCTCGTCACTTCCAAGATGGAGACGTTCGGCCGGATTGCTGTTGAGGCAATGCTTGCGGGGTGCCCCGTTATCAGCTCCGATGCCGGAGCACTGCCTGAAATAATCCGCGACGGAGAGACCGGACTCTTGTATCGGTCCGGCGATGTTGAGCATTTGGCTTTTCAGGTGCGTAAAATGGCTGAATCTACGTCACTTCGCAATGAGATAATCGGCAATGCGGCAGAATATGCACGTGAACACTTTACGGCCCGGCGGTTTGTGACGGAAATCAATCAGATCCTTCAGGAGCTGCTGTCAGCACGTGAGAGCGGGAAATCAGAACACACTGATCGGCTTAATGCAAACCATCCTCCCCGGATAGCCATAGTTTTATCGACCTGGAACGGCGAACAATACCTGCCGGAACTGCTCGAGAGTCTGAGGTTGCAAACATGGCCGCACTGGGATCTGTGGGTCCGGGATGACGGTTCGAACGACGGCACCATCAATCAGCTTGAAGCCTTCTCCAATAGCATGAATGATGGTGTTTCAGGCAACAGGGTTATTGTGAATCGCGGCAGGAATATCGGCATCGTCCGGAGCTTCCTTACTCTTCTATCCGACATCACCGATGAATACGCCGGATACGCATTTTGCGACCAGGATGATATCTGGCTTCCCGAAAAGCTGGAACGTGCTGCCACAGCATTAGCTGTCCATCAGGACAATGAAAACGGCACCGGAGTTCCGTGTTTATATCACGCAGGGCTGTGGCTGACTGATGACCGCAACAATAAAAGGACCAAAAACCCGGCTCCGGTGCGAACGGGTTTCTCTAATGCCCTGATCCAGAACCAGGTTGTCGGCTGCACCATGGTCATCAACCCGGCTCTTCGCGAATGCATTCTGAATCGAATCAGGTCGTCGGTCGATGATGACCCCGCAACCTCCATTATCATGCATGATTGGTGGTGCTATCTGCTGGCAAGCGGGTTCGGCAGTATCATCTACGATCCCGAACCTGTGATCGCCTTCAGACGTCATCACAAGAGCACCACGCCCGCTGAAACGACTCCGTACCGGGCTTTGCACAAGCGAATAACAGCAATCCGGAAGCGCGACTGGTCCGTTTCACATATCATCAGGCAGGCTGAGGCTTTTGCCAGGCTTTATGCAAACGATTTTGAACGAAAGCAACACGCTGGCAGCCAGGAAGCAGCTTGTCCGCCGAATCTACTATCCGAAGACAATAAGAAATTACTGGACAGCCTGATCTCGCTCAAACATGCCGGATTCCTGAAACGCCTGCGCTACCTTTTTTGGGCTGAACACAAAAGAGATGGGATTCTGAATACGCTGGTATTCCGGTTTCTGGTACTTTTTCGACGTTTTTAAGAGAAAATGCAGCCTGAATCAGTATGCTTCGACTGAATCTGAATGCTTCGACCGAATCAGTAAACTCCACCCGAACCTGAATGCTTCGCCTGAACAAGCATGCTTCGTCCGAAACGGAATGCTTCTTCCGAAACAGAACATGGTTTTTCTGCCATTCAGGCAGACACCGAAAGTGCACGGGTTGCTGTCTGTTCTGAACAGATTCCGTCACGAAAGGCTCTTACCCAGTAGGAAACGCTTTTCCGACGGCTTTTCACCCCGTTGTCGCAGGTCGAATAGAGACCGAGCAGTTCGTCACGATATGCTTCCATATCCAACCGGATCGCATTTTTGAGTGATTCGGGAAGGTCATTCCAGCCGAATAGTGCAAAAACATCGGCTTCGCTGATCTTGCCATCGGTTATTAATGAAAGCCGGCGGATATTAGCGCTGGATTCTGCAATTCGCTGATTTTCGGCCGGGATGGAAATGCTCAATGCGGTATTCATAGTCAGGCTCCGTTTTTTTGTTTTCTTGTTTTGTTCACATGCAATCTAATACCGAGGTGTGACAACATAGTGTCACCTTGATTTACTTTTTTTAAAAAATATTTTTGTGCGCTCACTATTAATTTCATCAATGGAAGGCTTTTTTTTGTTATGTTTGGATGCTTTCCTACGATGATGAATCTGTCCGACGGATGCCTGGCAATTTTCAAGAACCTACCCATGAATATTCCTGATCTTCTGGATCTTCCGATCAATGATCCTGTGCTGATTTTTGCACTGGTGATGCTGATTATCCTCATTGTGCCGCTGATTTCTGACAAGCTGCGGATGCCCGCTATTGTCGGTCTCATTTTTGCCGGAGCGCTGGTTGGTCCCGGTGCGATCGGACTCATTGAGCGGGATGAGACCATTATTCTGCTTGGCACAGTAGGCCTGCTATATCTGATGTTTATAGCCGGTATATCCATTGACCTGGAGAAATTCAGCAAATCACGCGGCCAGAGCTTATCTTTCGGTGTGGTATCTTTCGGACTGCCGCTTGCCGGCAGTATGCTCCTTGCTCCTCCGCTGCTCGGATATTCCCTGGAGAGCTCGCTGCTGCTTGGTGCCATTGTCGGGTCACACACGCTGCTGGCTTATCCTATTGCAAATCGCCTCGGCATTGGGAAAAACAAGGCGGTAACCCTGAGTCTGGGTGCTACCATTGTTACTGATGCCCTTTCCCTCACCATTCTGGCTGTTGTGGCAGCAACGGTGCATGGGGAAATCAATCTGCAATTCTGGATTACCTTTATCGGCTCGGTGGCAATTTATTTACTGCTGATGATCTTTACACTGCCTCGATTCGGACGCTGGTTTTTTCGGAGTGTGAGGGATCAGACCAATATTGAATATGTTTTTCTTCTCACGGTACTGTTTGTTACGGCCTATGCAGCTCAACTCGTGGGCCTTGCCGCGATTATCGGTGCCTTTCTGGCAGGTCTGAGCATGAACCGGCTGGTTCCGGAAAATGGTACGCTTATGAGCAGGGTGCAATTTGTTGGTAATGCCCTGTTCATCCCCTTTTTCCTGATCTCGGTGGGTATGCTTGTAGAGATTCGCGTGCTCACGTCAGGTGACGTATGGCTCGTTGCGCTGCTTTTTTTTCTGCTGGTTATCATCGGCAAGTATCTGGCTGCCAAAGCTGCCCAACTTTATTTCCGACTGTCTTCGGATGAAGGCTGGGTGATGCTGGGACTTACGAGTCCGCAGGCTGCAGCCACTCTTGCAGTCACGCTCATCGGCTTCGAACTGGGTCTGTTCGATGAGCTTGCGGTCAATGCGGTGGTGCTTTTGATCATGGCAAGCTGTTTTGTCGGGCCCTACCTTGTTGACCTTTATGGAAGGCGCGTATTTATGGCGGAAGAGAAGGCATCTTTGAAGGTGTCTGATTCGCCGGAGCGGATCCTGGTTCCCCTTTCCAACCCGGACACTGCAGAAGCGCTGATGGATATCGCAATTATGATCCGTGGGAAAAACAGCACTGAACCGATTTTCCCGTTAACCGTAGCAAGGGAATCACGTTACGTGGAAGCTGCTGTTGCTTCCGGTGAAAAGCTTCTGAGTCATGCCGTGGTGCATGCTGCAGCGGCTGATATCCCTGTCATTCCGGTGACCAGGGTGGATTTCAATATTGCATCGGGCATCATCCGGGCTACCAGAGAACTCCGCATATCCGACATTGTGATTGGGTGGAATGGGGTTATCAACACGCGACAACGGATATTCGGGTCGGTTCTGGATCAGCTTATGGAACAGTCCGATGAGACCATCCTGGTATCGAAAATTGATCAGCCCATCAACACCATGGAGCGTGTCATACTGGCGGTTCCGCCAATGGCGCAATATGAGCCCGGTTTTGGAAACAGTTTCCAGACGATTAAAAAGCTTATAAATCAATTGGGCGCACGCCTCCTTGTCCTGGGTGTGGAGAGCAACCTTTCCTTGCTCAAGCCATTCATTGAAAAGCAAAAACCCGAGTTATCGGCCAGTTATCAAGTGATCTCAAACTGGAACAGGGTGACCGACAGCATCAGGGAATCCTACGGTGAACATGATCTGGTGGTGCTGTTCAGTTCCCGCCGCGGGGGGATCGCATGGCAGCCAAGCTTCGAACGCCTGCCGGGCCAGATCATCACAGATGTCAAACCGGAAAACTTCATTATTGTCTACCCTGCGGAGGTTGAGGTCCAGAAAAAACCTAAAGCCGTTCTTCGTTTTGATGAGTCTCCTCTGCTTCCGGACATCTCTGCCAACCAGATATACATTGCCACGGATGACGATTCGAGTACCGGTGATGCCATTGACAAAATGGTGACATCGCTTTTTCCGGACCGAGCGGATGTCTCAACCGGGATTGGACACCAGCTTAAAACGGTGGAGCCGGACAATATGCCTAACGATCTTCCGGGTGTGCTGCTTTCACATTTGAGCAGTCATTATATAAACAAACCGGCGCTGCTATTGGCGATTAATGAAACCGGCTTTGATGTGGATACAATGAAAGAACCGGTCAAGGTCATGTTCATCCTGCTGAGCCCGACTCATATGAGTTTTCAGCGCAAGCTGCTCATCCTCAACAGGCTGGGCCGGTTGATCGGCAGCAATGATATAAAGGACCGGCTTGCAGCAGCCAAGAATATTGATGAGATCCGGGAAATCCTGTCGGCGAAACTTACCATTCTCCCCGGACGCGATGACGACGATGAAAGTGATACGGAATAGGGGATGCTGAGGGTGTGAATTCAGATAACGACATCGTGCGGTGATTAATCAGATAATGTCGTCGTGCGGATAGATCGATTTTTTTGCCGCAAGCAGCGTGTTTTTCATCAGCATCGCCACTGTCATGGGTCCGACACCACCCGGAACCGGGGTGATCAGGCTGGCCTTTTCGGCCACACTCTCAAAATCACAGTCACCGACAAGCCGGTACCCTTTTTCTACCGTTGAGTCGGCAACCCTGTTGATACCGACATCAATAACAACCACTCCCTCCTTGACCATCTGACCGGTGATGAGCCCGGGTGAACCGACGGCAACGATGAGAATATCGGCCTGGATGGTGTGCCGGGTAAGATCCCGGGTATATTTGTGGCAAAGTGTGGTTGTGGCTTTGCCGGAGTCGTTCTCGCGAGAGAGCATGATGGCCAGTGGAGATCCGACAATATTGCTGGCACCGACTACAACAGCATGGCGCCCCTTGGTCATTACACTGTAGTACCGGAACAGTTCAAGGATCCCTGCAGGAGTGCAGGAACGGAAGGTTGGCTGACCGACAGCCAGCCGGCCGACATTCATCGGGTGAAAACCGTCAACATCCTTGCGATGATCGATGGTTTCAATCACCTGGCTGGAATACAGATGTCCGGGCAGCGGAAGCTGAAGCAGGATCCCGTCAATGCGATCGTCATTGTTATAGTTTTTGATCGCATCCTTGAGTTCCCTGACGGACATGGTATCCGGAAATGCAACAGTCTCCGATTCGATACCGACCTCCTTGCATGCTCTGGTCTTTGCTCCTACATAGGTCCGGGAGGCGGGATCATTGCCGATCAGAATAGCCTGAAGCATTGGCGGCCGGTTTCCCCTGCCAACCCATTCGCGAACATCATCCCTCACCTGCTGGCGCAATATTTCTGCTACTTTTTTTCCGTCAATAATATTTCTGGACATGAGAAAGATCCCTTTGGGACGGTTCAGATCCGAACAAAGTGCTCTTCCTCGGACTGAAACAATTCGATGATCGTCTGGATACTGTTGCTGTTGAGCAGCTTTTCACGAAAAGAAGAGCTGTTAAGCAGGCGGGATATGCGGCTGAGCATTTTTATATGAATGCTGTTCTGTGATTCGGGTCCGACCAGTAAAAAAAGGATCACCACCGGTTCACCGTCAATAGAATCATAATTTACCGGATTCCGAAGTTTTCCGAATGCCGCATAGGTTTCCGACAAATGCCGGGATTTCCCGTGCGGTATGGCAAGGCCCTTACCGACACCGGTTGACATGATGCCTTCCCGTTCCATTACAGCTTTTCGCACGGCGGCTATAGTTTCATTGTCAAGCCTGGAAGCGAGGGTGTCAACCAGATTATTAATGGCATCCTCCTTGCTGTCTGCCGACAGGTCCGGGATCACATTTGTGCTGTCTAGGAGATCACTGATTTTCATGAAGATTTCTTTATTACAAACCCGAAAAAAACTTACCAAATATAAAGATCATGCGGCTTATATCACAAAAGTTATTGGCATTAAAACTGATACCGTATTACTTTTAGTATAACCTGTTATCATATAATCCATGCCTGTCATTTCTCAGTCTTTAGCAGTCTTCATGAAGGATTTTCGTCTTGAGTGGCGATCCCGATTCGGTATCAGCACCGTCCTGGCCTTTATTCTGTCGACGCTGCTTATTGTTCTTTTTTCGCTTCGCGCCGATCTGTTGACTGTTTCCGTGCAAAGCGGACTTATCTGGATCATCATACTTTTTGCATCACTCACTACACTCTCCCGCGTTTTTGTCAGCGAAAGCGAGCGGAGCACCTTTGATCTGCTGCGTTTGAATGCATCTGCTATTAGTGTGTTTATTGGAAAGCTGATATACAATTTTCTCTTTACACTACTTATTACTATAGTTAGTGTCGTTTTGTTTATCATCATGGTGAATCTTCAGGTTGCACGTCCGGGCCTGCTCGTGGTGATTGTTGTCCTGGGATCATCCGGACTTGCCGGCGCAACTACCATGCTTGGAGCTTTGGTTTCCCAGGCGACGCGCAAGGGTGCGGTATTTCCGGTGCTGTCCCTGCCTCTGCTCATTCCACTTATGCTGATACTGGTCCGAGTCACATCAACCGTATTTGCCGGTGCTGACAACGAAGTTTCCAACGCCAACGACCTCGCGGCGCTGGCAGGATTCACAGGAGTCACCATATCCGCATCCATCGTTTTATTTGATAATCTCTGGGAGGATTAACAGGTTTCATATGTCTGAATTCAACTCTGATAATAACAATTTGCAAAACAGCTCATCCGCAGCGCACACCGGCGGCATTATCGGTTCCCGACGTCTGATTGGCCAGGAGCGGCTGCGCAGGCAGATGTGGCGCATTCTGGAGGAGGACCGGATCAGTCACGCGTACCTGATCAGCGGCCATCCTGGATCTGGAAAAAAGGCGCTGGCGCTGGCTTTTGCCGAAGCGATAAACGGGGTGGATCATCTCGGCGAACCTGCACCCGGGACCCGGTCCGATCGCCGTTCGTGGTATTATCACCCTGACATCCACGTCTATCTTCCGCTGCCCTCGAATGTCACAAAAGAGGAACTCCGGGCCCGGGTTGAACTCCTGGCCGAGGATCCCTACGAGATTGTTGATTTTTCGATGCGCCCGTCACTGACATCACAGGAGGACAGTAAAAACCGCCGGGCGTTCTATTCTGTTGATTATTTCAATGCCGAAGTGCGACGTGCAGCCTACCTCAGACCCAATGAAGGCCGGCGTAACATTGTGATCATCACCAATATTGAGAGCATGCGCAAGGAGGTGGTCAACTCCTTTCTGAAGCTTCTTGAGGAACCCGGTGAAAATGTAATGTTCCTGCTTACGACCGATAATATCAATTCATTGCTGCCGACCGTGATATCCCGCTGCCAGCTGCTTGCCTGTCAGCCGCTTCTACCCGATGAGATTCTCCACGGGCTCATTAAATATGACGGAATATCGGAAAAGGACGCCCGCTTTTTATCACGCATAGCCGGGGGCAATTACAGCTACACCCGGTTTTACGATCTTGAGACGCTTCAGGACAACCGGGAGGATATCATCCGGTTTTTGCGTATGTCCTACACAATGGATGTCGGCGGCATACTTGACATCAGTCAGAAATGGCAGTCCGAATACAACAAGGAGGGCCAGCTGGCGATCATCAATATGATCGAGATGTTCCTCAGGGATATTGCCCTGTATTCAGCCGGTGCTGACGAAGAGATCATCACCAACAGTGACCGTATGGATGTCATCCGGAACTTCTGTGCGAGCCTTGAGGATGCCCGAATTGAGGATATGATCGAAACATTGGAGGAGTCACGTACGTTGCTATCTCAGAACGTGCAGCCCCGGCTGCTGTTCACCGTGTTAGCCAACCGTTTTTCCGCATGGATGCGCGGCTCGGATGCAGCTGTGGCATCCGGCGAACCCTGGAAACATATGCCGGCGCTCAGCAATATCAAATCAATTTAATTTTTTTAAATGGTGTTGCACTATATGATACGGTGCGATTACAATTCAGGACGCTATGCCACAACCCGCTGATCCAATTTCCATTGAATTCGTAAAAATGCACGGAGCTGGAAATGATTTCATTGTAATGGACGCCCGGTCTGGCGATTTCCCTTTCGATGAAATACTACATCGAACACCCGATATGTGCAACAGAAGAACCGGCATCGGTGCAGACGGTATTCTGATGCTTGGCAGCTCCGATGAGTGCGATTTCTCCATGTACTATCTCAATGCCGACGGGTCAGAGGCCGGCATGTGCGGCAATGGCGCCCGTTGCCTGGCCCGTTTTGCTTTTGAGCGTGGCTTGCCTGAGAAGCTCACGTTTCTTGTCGGGCAGCATCGGTATCAAGCGGATGTTCATGAACAATATGTATCCATTCATTTCCCGGTGGAACCGTTGCCCGTCAAAAGGATTATCGACGGAGTTGTCTGGTATGAGATCAATTCGGGCACGGAGCACGTGGTTTCTGTTGATTCCAGATACCTGAAGAGTCCGAACGAAAGCTTTCGCAAAACCGGGTGGGAAATTCGAAACCGGATTGACCTCTTTCCGGCGGGGACAAATGTCAACTTTGCTTCCGTACTGAATCAGAACAGCCTGCGCCTTGTAACCTATGAACGTGGCGTTGAGGATTTGACACTGGCTTGCGGGACCGGTGCCATAGCTACTGCCATTGCCCACGTTTTCATAAATTCCAATGCTGACTTATCTGACGATTCACCAACTGTCAGGGAGCATCATATTCAAATTGAATGTCCGGGCGGACCACTCGAGGTGTCTTTTGACCATGTCTGCGACAAATCAGAATCCACCTACAAAAATATTATACTACATGGCCCGGCTGTTTCGGTATACCAGGGACGTTTCACACTATAGCACGATGTATCATATGAGGTATCTGCAGGTTCTATATTGTATTTTGCTATTAACTATTACGAATTGCACAGTAGAACGTGTCCGAAGTCCTGAAAGCATTGATTCGCCGGCACAGCTCGGGAACAGCCCGATGGTAAAGGGGCAAGTAGCACCACCTGACCAAATCAAAAGCATTCAGGTTTACAGGGGCACACGAAAGCAATCGCTTCCGGCTATTGAGCTGGGAAGCAGTGACTATCTTACATTGCGGTTTGATGAGCTGGGCGGGACATCCCGCCTGTTCCGGGTCAGGGTGCGTCACAGGAATTCCGACTGGTCCGATAGCCGTTTGATGACGGATTACTACCTGAGGGGATATCGGGAGGACCTGATTGAGGGCGGGCAGCCCAGCACCGTTCAGGATCCTCATTACATGCACTACCGGTATCGCTTTCCAAATGATAATATGCAGCTGCGTATGAGCGGCAATTATCTTCTTGAGGTAATGGAATATGAATCGTCTCGTGTTTTGTTCTCCGTTCCATTTTTTGTTCATGAGAATACGGGGCGCATGGAATTTGAACTGCAAGAATTATATGGATTGGATTCGCGCTATCATGTTCATCATCAGCCTTTTGCCAGATACAGCTACCCTTCCTATGTCATTTCGCCTGTCACCGATCTGAGGCTCCTGTTTGTGCAGAATCGTTTCTGGGGGCGTGCCAGAGAAGGCGATGAAGAAGATATGTCCGAGTCAGGTGTCTACCGCGCGTATCTTTCACGTCCCTCCTCATTTATAGGTGTGTATGAATTCAGGCCTTTGGACCTGAGGAGGTATGATGCCGGTGGTCCGGAAATCGTACAGGTTCGCAGCGAAACCATCCCACCACAGGTCTGGCTTTTCCGGGATGTGGTGAATCTGGATGTAAATCCGGGAAGCAGGACTCCGGTTGCTCACGGTATGCCGCGGGATGATCTCCGGGCCCGTTATGCGGACGTACGTTTTGAACTGGAACTGCCCGTACGGGAGGCTACTGATTTGCCGATTTACATTTACGGACCATTTAACAACTGGACCATTCAGGAAGAAAACCGGATGGAGTATCAAAGTTCAACGGACTCCTATACCGGCCGGGCGTTGATCAAGGAAGGGGAATACGATTATAAATACGCTATGGTTGAGCGCGGACGTATTGACGATCTCCGCCTGGATGCCAGTTTTGCATCTACAGCACAGGAGTACACATCGCTTGCTTACTACCGCGACCCCAGGTTTCAGGCAGATCGTCTACTGCAGTTACAATCCGGGCGAGTCAGATAACTCATTTCGCATCATATCTCACAATAGACGGCAATCCAGGGATACTGCTGCTCGCAAAGCACAAGTCCATCAGAAATCAAGTCCGATACTGAAGTAATGCACCCGCCGGCCAAAGCCGGTGCCGTTTTCCATGTCGTAGGGCCATGCCAGGTCATACCGGAACGGAAGTCCGAGAAGTATGGTGCGAAGACCAAGCCCGGTTCCGGCAAGTACGGCGTCACGTTGCGCACCGTCCCAAGCCGCACCGATATCAAAAAACGCAGAGCCCTGGATATTATACAGCGGTATAAAGGGAATGGGTCCGGGCAGCATGGCTGCAATCAGCGGGAATCGAAATTCGGCGTTAAAGAGTCCGAAGCGATTGCCAATGGCGGAGTTGAAGAAGTGGCCACGCAGCGGCAGTGCCGGCAGCGTAAAGAAGATATCCTCGAGCCGGTCGGTCTGCAGTGAGCCTTCGGCCCAACGGAAATTGATCCAGTTCTGCATCCCTCCCATATAGAAATTCTGGGCATCCGGTCCGAAAGAAGCGGCTCCGGAACCACGAAAGGCAAAGACATAACCCATTCCCAGATGAAAGTACCGCCGGACGTCACCCAGTACAGAAGCAAAACCAATCACATCCGATGAAAAAGGCGGGCTGCCGGTCAGGCTAAGCGCATATCGGGTACCGGAAATCGGCGCCAGGAAACCCGGACGTGTAAGGTCACGTGTAAAAGTTACCTCCGGATACAGGAAGTAGGCATCGTCAGTGTCAGACACACCACCGTAGACCAGGCTGAAGTCACGTGATATGTTGATAAAACTCATGCCATAGTCAATGCGGGTGAATTTGTTGATCGGATACTGGAACTGAAGTCCCCCGCCATAGAACCGGAACCGAACCTGTTCGAAATCGGTCAGGTCGCGTGTAAGCACGAGGAAATTCCGTGAAGTATGGAAATAACGCACCAAATAATTGGTTCTATTGGCAAAGTAGCCATAGCTCACCTCGTAATCGCTGTTGCGCAAGTCGAACTGCAGGTTGGTAATCAGACTGATCCGGTGATCGCCAAGCAAATCGGAGAATGTAAACGCTGCGAGCGCGTATGACCCGTAGAAAGTCGAAACTCCACCGGCGGCGTAGGTGATATCCGGTGAAAATTCCAGTCGGTATTTGCGTGGGATGAACCTGCCGTCATCCGTCCGTGTATCACGCTCTTCCCGTGCCATTTCGACATGAGTTGTGGTAATCAGATCATCGAGCCCATCACCGAATTCGTAGTTCCGGAAATCAATTACATCGTTATCCGCCTCGACGGTATCCGGCTCTTCGGCTGTGTCATCGGGTTCCGGAACCTGTACGGCCTGCTCCTCCCGGATCATATCGATAATAGTGGAGGTTTGCCGTACGAGCTCTGTGGCTCTCATCTGCTGCAGGTCGTCTTCAAACATATTGAATGCCAGGCCAATCGCCGGCACGCGCTCTTGTGCCCGCTCCCTGAGTCTTCGATCTGCCCAGTGATTGCGCTGCAGCGGCTCCAGCTTGCGCCGGTCAAATGGATTGTCAAGGGTGAAGATATGCAAATAGCCCCTGTTGAAGGAATTGATCGCAAGCAGGTTGCCATCAGCACTGATGGACATCTGCATGACACCGGTTATCAGGTCGGTAAGTGCGTAACTGGTTCTGGTTTCCAGATCCATTTCATAGACGTTGGGAATGCCATTCTGGTCGGATATGTAGATCATGCGGCCGTCCCGGGTCATGATGGGCCGGAATTCATTCCAGTTCGGCGTACTGGTGAGCCTGGTTGCACGGTTTGATCCCAGCCTGAGCATGTAGATATCGCTTTGCCCGATATTGGGATTCAGCAACACATTGAAGTCGGTGCGAAAGGAATTAACTTCGGTATGCGGACCGCGATCCGATGCAAAAAGCAGGTACTGAGAGTCATTGGACCAGGCTGGATCCCAATCACTGAATACATCATTGGTAGCACTAATGAAATCACCATTTTCAAGGTTGTAAACGTAGATATTGGTATAGGGACCATCATTGCCCTGGAAAGCAATTTTATTACCGTCCGGCGACCAGGCCACTGAGCCTATGGCATCCAGCTGCGGGAAAACGATTTTCTGCACTTCCTCGGACTGGTAATCGACGATGGCCAAATCGACGGATCCGCCGGAGCGGGTCGATAGTGCTATCTTGCGTCCATCCGGCGACCAGCTTAGATTGGGCCGAAGGATATTAAGCTCCTCAAAATCTACATTATCCTCACCACGAATCAGGGTTTTGATCCTGCTTCCGTCCCGCGCACTCAGAACAATTACGTCAAAAAACCCTCTGGCATTGGAAATCATAGCCACCCGGTCACCGTTGGGTGAAACGGCCGGACTGGTATTGTAAGCCCTGCGATAACGATCCTTTGTGATCAGATTTCCGATATCCCTCAGGTCTTCCCTGATTGCGATTTCGGGGAAATAGATTTTTCGAAGCCAGTCCTGAAACCGCTCGTCGAGCTCCGACATACTGAGTCCGAGTGACTGCCTGAGTCCGGATTCCACACCCCGGGTCTGCCGCACCCGTTGCAGAATCTCACCGATTTTTTCTCTGCCATACTCCTCCACGATAAAATTCCAGAACGCCTGTCCGCCGCGATAGGCCATATATCCACCCATATACTGGATGGGCGGCATATTGTTGTTCATGACAGCATCACGAATGAACATATCGGTGTCGGTATCCCACCCCTGGGAGACGTATTCTGCCAACCCTTCCTCAAACCAGAGCGGTATAACCAGTTGAATATTATTTTGAATGATGGCCTGAATGGATCCGCCGTAATACATATCATTAAAAATCGCGTGCACCAGTTCATGGTGAAGCACCTGGCGAAAATCACCATAATGACCCATAAACGGCATCGTTATGCGGTTTTTGAACTTGTCGGTAACGCCGCCGATTCCCTGGGCATCCACGGGCAGCGGCACGACATTGGTCTGACTGAAATCCGTATGGGAATCGTAGATGATGACCGAAATACGGTCATTCAGCTCATGCCGGAAATCCTGACGCAGCTGGGCGTAAGCTGCTTCAAGACTTTTAGCAGTAAATTCGGCCAGGTAATAGTTTTTCGATTCGTAATAGTAGACATCGAAATGGTCAGATTGAATGAAGCGCCAGTCAAACTGGGAATACTGCACCCGGTTTTTTCCAAATCCGAAATACTGGGCATGGGAATCGGGGATGGATATGGCGGCACCAAGCAACATAATTAACGTGGCGCTCAGTAAGCGGGTTAATGAAACCTGACGGGTTGAGTTCATTACTTTATTTCTTTTTCAATTTAAAAATCCTGAATCTGATGGAGCATTTATGACACTGACTACTCTCAGCACATGCCGGACTGAATGAAGGATAACAAATACTCAAGGATAACACATTCTCTTTGTAAGATCGCAAACCGGGATCAAAAAAGTTCCCGGGATAAACCTGACAGGGCTCAACGATCCTGCAAGGATCCTGAAAAACAATCTTGCATCCCTGTAACGCATAAAGACGGCTTACGGTGTGCTCCATGCAGAAAAATCGCACGCGGACTGATGTCAGCCAGGCATGAAGTCAATTTGCCGTTGCTCAATATCCGTTCGTGTCACTTTGACGCGTATATCATCACCAAGCTGGAACGTTTTGCCGCGATTTCGGCCCCGCAGCTGGTGCCGGGACTGTTCGTAGACATAAAAGTCATCATCCAGATCGCGGATGGCAACCATGCCTTCACAAAAGCTTTCATTCAGCAGGACAAAGAGCCCTTTTTCTGTTACACCACTGATGACACCATCAAACGATTCACCAATGTGACCGGCCATGAATTCCACTTGTTTCAGTTTGATGGAATCACGTTCAGCGATCACGGCATCACGCTCCTTCTCGCTGGTGTGATCGCCGAGAGCCAGAAGTTCCTGAAAGCTGTAGGATGGCAGTCCGGCAGCATACTGTTTCAGAAGCCGGTGCACGACAAGGTCAGGGTAACGCCTGATCGGACTTGTAAAGTGTGTATACTCCTTGAAGCCGAGGCCGTAATGCCCAATATTTTTCGGACTGTAGACCGCTTTGGCCATTGACCGGAGCACCAGTTCGTTAATGGCATATTTCAGCGACGTCTTGTTGGCATCACGGATCAGCTGGTTGATTATTCCGGCGGTTATTTTCCCATCTTTGACAGAAAAATCAATTCCCAGGGGCCGTACATTCTCACCAATATTTTTGAGTTTTTCGGGGTCGGGCTTGTCATGGATACGGTACAGAAATGGATAGTTGAACTTGCCGAACTTGTCGTCTTTCCCGTCCTCCGCTTTTCCACTTTCATGATTTTTCTGGCGGTTTTTATTTTCCTCCCGCAGTTTCGTGATATGGCGGGAGACAGATTTATTCGCCATGAGCATGCACTCCTCGACCAGCCGGTGTGCCTTCAGCCGTTCCTTGACAAAGACGCCAAGAGGCTTTCCGTGTTCATCAAGGCGAAACCTTGGCTCGGGTGTGTCCAGATCGATGGAACCTTCATTGAATCTTTTGTCTGTAAGCATCGATGTCATCTTTGCCAGGATTCGTATATCGGTTTCGTGCTTGTTCTTTTTGCCATCGATAATTTCCTGCACCTCTTCATAGGTAAAACGCGTAGATGAGTTGATGACCGTTTCATCTATGGTGTAGCTGATCAGGTTTCCCTCCGGTGATATCTCCATAAAACAGCTGTAGGCCAGTTTATCCTCATTGGGACGCAGGCTGCACACCCCGTTGCTAAGACATTCCGGCAGCATGGGGATCACACGGTCCACCAGATAGACACTTGTTCCACGATCCAGGGCTTCCTTGTCCAGAATCCTGTCCTGCTGCACATAATAGCTCACATCAGCGATATGGACACCGAGGTAGTAGTTTCCGTTGTCAAGCATTTTGATACTCAGGGCATCATCAAAGTCTTTGGCATCATGTGGATCGATGGTGAATATCTCCCAGTTGCGAATATCCTTCCGACGCTTGAACTCCTTCTCCGGTATTTCAACAGCCACACTTTCTGCAAACTCCTCAACTGCAGCAGGAAAAGCGGCCTGGAGTTCGTTTTCTGCCAGAATTGAGAGGATCGAGGCGTTGTTGGTACCTTTTTTACCTAGAACCTCAAGAACTTCGGCCTCTGGCAGTGATCTTGGATGGAGCCAGTCTACCAGACGGAAGGTCACCTTGTCGTTATGACGGGCACCATGAATATTATCGGGATGGACGAAAAACTCAACCTGAGCCGATTTTTCATCCGGATGTATCAGATACGTATTTTTGCCTTCATTCTGAAAGGTACCGACGAAGAATTTTTTCCCGCGGGAAATGACATCAATAACCTTACCCTCGGTGCGGTCACTTCGTGATTTCGGCAGGATACTCACTTTTACACGGTCCTTGCCGAGTGCTGTTCCCGTGTGTTTTGAGGGAATGCGTATATCCTGCTCCCTGTCTTCCACCTTCACATATCCGGTTCCGCTGCGGGTGCTGGAGAAGATACCCTCGACTACATTTTCTTGCTGACTGGCATCGGCAATTCTTATCTTGTCGTTTTTCCGGACGACTTTATTTCGTTTGGTGAGCCGGTTCAATGCCTTTTCAAAACGTTCATCCCCTTTTTTCTGTGGCAGTTTGAAAGCACTTCTCAGAGTTTCCGTGGTTAACCAGCTGTCGGAATGGCGTTCAAGCAGTTCAACAATCAGATCTTCAAGATGGATTTTCTTTTTTTTCATTCCATTACGCGTGTAGTGTAAATGACAGTGATGTTCTATGGATCAATAAACGAGCAATGTACTCTTAATCGTTCGGCAAAGCCTTGGGATTCAGCAAATTCTCTGTAGACTCCGCATAAGATGAATCTTCCCGGATTCCCGTAAAGGCTGGGTGCACTGGAACGTCTGCAATATTGTCGGCATCTTTAATATCATCGATAGTATTTTCATCAGGATCGGCATCACGTTCAGCCTGACTTTCACCGTTGCTGCCAAACAATCCGAATACCGTTGTCACATTTCTCCAGACGCGGTTTCCGAATTCCTTCCAGGTGTTGAAACGAAACTGGGCTTCGAGTCCGACGCCATTGACGTTCTCCACATCAGCCTGTGCACCGAGAATGGACATGAGCATGGGATCTTTCCTGTGGAAAACTTCGACGGAGAGATTCTGGTTGATGCGATATGTGGCTCCGAGGTCGCCGATATTCGTCTCTTCGCCTCCCACTTCACCCTCGCGACGCAGCACAAGTCGATCATCGAACAGACGAAGAGCGATACCAAGGTCCGCCTGGTCGAAACCCAGAAGGTTGAGATCGACATCAAGGTTGATCAGGTTGTCACTGAGCAATGTATTAATCTGGTTGGACAGCAGCTGGCTGATGCCAACCTGTCCGGCACGCGCCTGCAATGAAGTCCCGAGCTCCTGGGTCTGAGTGTCACCAACAATCGCCCCCGATATGAATCCGCCTGTAAACAGCAAACTGGTTGCTTGAAGCAGTTTCTGTTCTTCGCTGTTCAGCACATTCAGCACAGCAGCATTCTGGGTGGCATCAATGGCATTTGGAAACTCAAAGTAAAAATCGTTTTCCAGGTTGTCGATCGTACCGGTAATGACCAGGAGCAGTTCAACCGGCACACGATTGGTCTGATCCATTGCTCCACCCAGTAGCGGTGCGATATTGGGTCGGGACCGGTAAACAGCAGTGATATCGAGCAGGGAATTTGCCGGATCACCTTCCAGCCGTATCGTGCCTCCCTCCCGCAGGATGAATCGTCTTGTGAGAATGTCGCCGCCGACAAAAAGATAGTCACCGCTGCTTATATCAAAGTTGCCAAAAACCTGAAGGTCTTCGTTCTCCAGGGTGATGCGCACCCGGCCGCTGCCCTGCGCATTTACGATTTCACCCGTCACCGGATCAAAAATCAGTTGAACGGTGGTGTTGGGTGCGGCAACAAACTGCAGGTCGAGCCGAAAGACCTCCATGAATGTCCGGTCGATTTGCCGGAGTTCGGAAGGATCAGTGGTGATTTTCCGGCGAAAGTCAATCTCGCCGAAGTCCTTGACAAAGCGGATATATCGTCCCTGGGCTTCATCCATGGCCTGATCACCCAAAGGCAGTGACAGCCGGGACTGGCTTGTGGTATAAACCGGTTCGATGGTCCGGACAAAAGGTGAAATATTGGAGCCACTGATATTTACCACACCGGTTCCGGCCAAACGACCGTAGAGCGGCACATCAGGACCCTGCGAATTATCCAGAAATCTGAGATTCTGCATCCTGAGGGTAATATCCATGAATTTTTCCGGCTGAAAATCATTAAAATCAAACGTGCCGGTTATAACACCCCGGCCGTTAGCCGCGTCGCGCACATTCAGTTCATGGAAGATGACTCCGTCCTGGCGGTTTACAGATAGCTTGCCCGTGAGACGGTAGAGCGGTTCCAGGAAGGCGGGAACGACACGGGATTCGAGTATCTCGAAATCACCATGGAAATCAAAGTCGGTCAGGTTCCCTGTGATGTATCCCTTGCCCGTCGCCTTTCCCTCAATGGATTCAAAAACACTTTCCAGAAGATAGCGCAACACCCAGGCATCCAGTTCCACTACATCAAAATCAAAATAGTAGAGGGAATCCACAGATGCATTGGCTTCCGGTGCCCGCAGCCATCCCGTTACGGTAACATGCTGCCTGATACCGTTGTTTTTCTCAATGTAGTCACTGTATTTATCTTCATCGGTTATCACCTGCAGTTCGGTATCAAACCGTTCACGGACAGAATTGTATGTGCTGACAAGGCTGGCGTCTCCGATGATGCGTTCGTTGAAGGCCAGGCGTTCAACGTTCAGCATGCCATGGAACACCGGATTCACCGCAAGATTCCTGGTGACAAAATCACCGTTGACGATACCCTGGAAGCCCACTTTTCCATCGATCATCCGGGAGATGCGACCGAGATCAACATTTACAAACCGGTACACCACCGAATCTTCGGGATCACTGCTGAAACTGCCATCAACAAAAATGCGGTCATCCCCGCTAATGACAAGCAGATCCTCGACATGCAACTTCCCGTTTTCTTCGTAGCGGAGTACGGGATGGCCGTCGGTCATCCAAAGGTAGCGATAGTTGCCAAGGACCAGATCATCAATAACGAAATGGATTTCCGATTCACTTAAACCGCCCCGGATATCTGCCGAAAATCTGACCTCATTACCGAAATTGGCGATTCGACTGTGACTGCTGATCGCATCCTTATCAACAAAAAGAGTCCAGGAAAGGCTGTCCAGATTCTGATCCATATAAGTAAGACGGCCAACGTAAACTTCCATATCCAGCTCCAGAAACTCACGAAACGGCTGATCGAAGCGGAAGCCGGCTGCAAACAGGACATCCGAATTTTCGATGGACACTCCGTTCCAGGCAGTGGTCACATCCTCCCATTCGGAGCTGATCTCCAATTTGTCATGATCGGCATGCAGATGAATCTGCAGCTGGAGAGAGGATGTGATATCCGGAATGCGGGGCACATATGCCTGGAGCAATTCCAGATTTTTGATTTCAAAAAAGATATCAGCTTTCAGCAGATCTCCAGGTTCAGCCCGATGCCGCACTGTCTCTTCCGTGTTTCGAAACAGTATATCATCATTCACCCGGTGGGCAAAATAATCCTGCCAGTGATTGATAAGCGGCGCAATGGACGGAATGGAAATCTCCCCTTCCATAACCAGATCGGCAATGGAGCTTGTGAGACGCAGCGATCGTGTTCTGGATTCGGGATGGTTGAGATCAAGATAAAGCTGATGGAACTTCAGATCGTTGCCGTTTAACCGGGACGGATGGACATCGACGATTACCCTGCCATGCCATTCATCCATATTTCTGCCATGCCAGTTGATGTCATAGTTCATATTCCAATCCGATTCCGGAAGGCTGTAACCTTCGGCAATGATACCGAGGTCGAGTCCGGACGATGCACCTCTCAGCAGCAAATGGGGAAGCTCACCCCGCAAATTCAATGATCCATGCCCGTTAATGTATCCGGTACCCTGATAGTAGCCGAACTCGTAAGTAATCACTTTGTCTGAATAGTCGATATCCAGGTGCAAGTCGGGTATTTGAATGGCAGCAATCCATGAATCAAATATATCAACATTTATAGTGAAGTAGGGTGATGGACCCAAAAGGTCAGATCCGGTCAGCAAAATCTCCGTATTGATGCGGCCGGGGTAGTCCGAAAAACCATCCAGTGCTGCCAAATTAATGTCCTGGCCCGTCAGTGTGAAATCCATGGATAGCGGCGAAGTCAGGTCCAGCATGCCGCTGGACCTCAGGGAACCTTCCGGGAGTTTGAAGACAAGATCGACCTGCATGATGTCAGCATTCCCTTTCAGCACACCGGTTGTGCCGATAGCGTTCCAGTCGCGGAAAGGAATGGCCTGGATTTGCGGTGTCAAAGCGACCAGATCATCAAAATCCACAAGAATTTCATGAATGGTGAATTGATACGCCAATTTCTCCAAATTCCTGAAATCGCTGACATCGGCCTCGAAACGCAGACCGGTATTCCCGCTTTCAATTTCAACATCCCGAAGGCTGAGATACCGGCCTGTTCCATCGGCCAGGAACGTGGCATGCAATCCACCAAGATCCCCGGGCAGTTCCGGTACGAAAAAATTCCGTTCATTTTCTGACAGAAATCCTTCCTTGAGCAACATGGTCCATGTTGCCTGTTCAAACTGTTGCAGCATGTTATTACCGAACAGATCAATTCCATCGAATTCCATATTCCAGTCCATATATGACTCACCCAGACGCATTCGCATCACATTAAATTCGAGATAGCGGCTGTCATTATAAACCTGACCGGAAAGGGCCAGCTCCAGGGAATCAAGGTCCTCCAGCAACAATGTCAGATAGGAAATATCAAGATAGCGCTGATCGGTTGAAATTTCGAGGAACATCTCTGTATTGATCTGCCCGATTCGAAATGGTTCAGGAATGCCAGAATTCTCATATCCTTCGGGTAAGGTTTCCACATGGAGCAGGCCCTGGTGCACTTGCATGAAGGGGGCATAAATATTGAGTGTGTGGAAGGGTTGCGGGAGGTCGAACTTGCCTGTTTCGGAAGCTGAACCTGGAAACGTGTCGTCCGGGATGCGGGACAACGCCCTTTTCAGCGTATACATTCCTGTCTCATCCCGGCGAAGATACACGCTAGGCCTTATGAGCGCCAGGTCGTTGACAGTCAGATTATTGCGAAGCAGCGCAATGATATCGGCTCTGATTCTCAAGGTTTCCATGGAGACGATCGTCCTGTCTTCATACTCAAGAACTACATCCCGAAGCTCCATTTGCAGCGGCAGGAAACCACCTACTTCACCAATGTGCAATGTCCCCTCAAAATTGGTGTTAAACCAGTACTCGGCGCGATCAGAAAGGTGCATTTTCGCCGGGTTGGTTTGCAGCATCAGAAAAATGATACCGAAAAACAGGACAACTGTAGCCACCAGGACCAGAATGCTGCTCCAGAATATGCGCCAGGTGATATATAAGAATCGGTAAAACACTGGTGGATTTTGTTGGGTCTAAGTGTAGCTACGAGAGCGTATCGAATGTGTATTTCCAGGCTTCTTTCAGCAGGTTTCGGTCATCAATTGTCTGCACATGGGGCTGGCCGTATCCTTCCACGAGAACCAGCCGAATGTTGTTGTCTCTGTTTTTTTTGTCCTGGGTCATTAATGTTACAAGGCGATCGATGCTGCCTGCGTGTGCATTGAGATTCAGTTGATAGGTTTTCTTAAGTGCCAAGAGTGGTTCATCGGACACGTTAAATCCGAGTTTTCTGGAAACAAACAAGGCAGCGATCATACCTGCATATACGGCTTCACCATGGTTGATATTGCGATAGTTGTCCTGAGTCTCAAGTGCGTGTCCAAATGTGTGTCCAAAATTCAACCAGGCCCTTTTGCCAGACTCCCGGGCATCCTCGGCGACAACTTCCGCTTTAATGCGCACCGAGCGCTCAATCACATCATGCAACAGGCTCCGGTTTCGCGATGCCGGGTCAGCAAGGCCGGCGGCCTGTTCGAGCAACTGCCGATCGGCAATATACCCGTATTTAAGCACCTCACTGATACCACACAGCCACTCGCGCTGCGGCAGTGTTGTGAGAAAGCCAGTGTCGAACAGCACTGCTCGAGGGTGATAAAATGAACCGATGGTATTTTTCCCGAAGGCATGGTTTATGCCGGTTTTACCGCCGATAGCGCTGTCAACCATGGCCAGAAGTGTGGTTGGCACCTGATACAGCGGCAGTCCGCGCATGATAGATGCTGCTGCAAAACCTGCCAGATCACCGGTTACACCACCCCCGACAGCCACAAGCGGCGTGTTTCTCCGAAGTGGTCCGGAAAAGGCGAAGTCAATGATACGATTCCAGGCGGCAACACTTTTCGATTCCTCTCCGGGCGGAACTTCAAAAAGCCGGGTTGATTCAGCCGGAAATACCTGTTCGATTTTCTCACGGTGTGCGTCTCTGACGTTGGCATCCACGACAAGAATGACCGGGGTGTCGGAGGGCGCATGGTTCCTGTCAGCCGGAATGTCATCGGTTTTTTCGATTTCTGCAATTCCGGGGTCACCTGTGGAATGATCCGTGTTGTTGGTGATGCCATGAGCATCCCGCCACATGACTTTCAGGTCGTCAAAGAGCAAAAACCTGGATTCAAGTGCGTCAGTGATTTTCAGGGATGGAAGACGAAGCATGTTGTTTAAGCAGTCGAATCAGTTTATTGGTGGTATCGTCTATAGTCCAGCCGTGTTGGATCGAAACGGTGATGTGTGCGTTTTGATAGAGCGGTTCACGCTCCAAGAGCAGCTCGGAGATACGCTGCATAAGCTGTGCATCGCCGAGCAGATTTCCGTCAGAGTCATGCAGCAACGGCCTGTTTTGATTTCGTCTGAGACGTTCGAAGAGGATTTTCAATGGGACATCAAGGTAAACAGTAATCGTGTTTTCCCGTAAGTACTCCGCAATTTCCGGTTGTTGTATGGCTCCTCCGCCCAGCGCCAGGACCAGCGGTGATTGCGAGACGGCCTCTGTAAAATAATCCCGTTCCAGCTTGCGAAAGTGCGCTTCACCTTTTTCTCTGAAAATATCCGGTATTCGCTGTTGTGCTGCATGTTCAATAAGATTGTCAAGATCCCGGAAAGGAATATGAAGCCGATCTGCAAGTCTTTTGCCTATCGCACTTTTGCCGGAACCCATAAACCCGGTCATTGCAATTGTTTTCAAACTATTCATATCCTTAAAAGATACGAATAATTTCAGGAATCCGGTATTTCCGGTTTCTGCGGGATCACCATTTCGACGCGTTCATTCGTCACGGTCACCTGGCCCGGTGCCGCACCCTTCGGCTTTCGGACATGTTTTCTTTTTGCAACAATGACAGGCACCATGGAAGAACCTGACTGCCGAGAATAGGCAGCGGCGTACGAAGCGACTTTCAAAACCAGCTGTGGATCGGGCCACCCGGTGTTGCCCCGGTTGCGCAAAATCACATGGGATCCCGAGGCGCCCCGGACATGCATCCAGATATCCTCCTTATGCGACAGCGACAGGATCTCGTCGTTGCTCTTTGCACTTTTACCGATCCAGACCTCATAATCGCCAAGTGGCACAAGCCGGTACGGTCTTGCAACAGGCTGGCTCCCGGACGGGGCAAGACCCGCCTGCTGAAGTCTGGCTTCATTATTTTTTATCCACTTTTCAAGATCTGCGGGATGTTCGATGGCGGAAAGATCAGCAAGCAGCTCTTCCATTTCGCACTTTTGTGAGGTGAGTTGCTCCTTTTTGTGTCCGGACATTGCAATTTCCTTGCGAATCCGTGCCGCTTTTTCATAGTACCGGCGGGCCTGGTCAATCAGGGTTTCACCTTTGGTGACCGGAATGACACGCTCCCTGCCCTCTTCGGCCCAATCCGGAATGGTGACCGACTCATCACCAGCCTGCTCATTTGATTGAGGCTGACTCATCAGCAGATGTCCAAAATGCTCCAGCGTATCCGCTTTTTTCAATCGCTCAGGTTCTTTCCTGAACTGCTCCAGTTGTTTTTGCAATCCGGAAATACGCTTGCCTATTTTCCTTTCAATGTCCTTTTTCCTTGGAAGCAGTCGCTTTTCCCGGTTTTTTGTCAGTGATAGTGTCCTTACCCCTTCATTCACTGAGTCAAAAGTGCGTTCCGGAGGATGCGACAGGAATTCAGGCGGAAGCAGGCTCAGATTTCCCTCGGCTGTAATTGAAACGACCTGAGGATGAAGCAGTTTCTGCTGCAGTATTTCGACTTTTTCTTTGAGTTCAGGCATACTGGCAGCTTCCAGATTGCAGGTATCGGCTACATCGTTTATGAGTCCGCGTGGAAACCGTTTATCTATGCCAATAATCTTCTTTTTCAAAGGAAGGGAGATGTCAATTTCAGTCAACTCATCAGCTTCAGCAACCGTGGCGGCAGCAGATATTATGGATGGTGCGCGTTCGCCCGCGTGTCCGGCATCCTTCTTGAAACTGCCTGTGATACGACCGGAACGAATCAGAAAGACATTCGGACGGCTTGAAAATGGTTTGAAGAGAAGTTCCAGATCGGTTTCACTAAAGGTGACGCGAACATAGCGATCAGCCGCCGAAGGCATCTCAATGCCGGATACCGTGTGTCCCTGCATTTCGGGAAATAAAAAAGCGGCATTGCGAGACGGCACTGCAGCTCTTCTGTCAAGATACAGAGCGGTTCCGGGTGAGGCAGCGACAAACGTCAGTTTTCCAGTTTTTTCAGATGAAAAATAGAAGTCGATCTGATCTTTGCGGCTCGACCACACTTCCCTGACTTCCTTATTGAAAATTTCGTATCTTAGCTCTGCGACCAGTGATTTTAATGTATAATAATTGTTCATACGTTATTTTCGCTGTCCTCGTAGCGCTTTTAAAATTAAAAAGAAATTATTTATGAATTACCCAATTTTCAGCGCCATCGTCAACCAGATGGAGACACGGTTAGCCAGGAGATCTATAAATATAGATCAGTTCCGCGTCTGGAACGAAGATAAAATCAATGCAACAGGATTGGAAATCGGAGTCGACCTGACCAACAGGTCTAATCATGTAAATCGACTTGTGATCAATCTGGATTGGGACAAATTTCGCGAGGCGAGTCTGGCCAGGCAGCTTCCGGGCATGGAGAAACATCCCCTGCTCAATGACACCACCTATTACAGGGAGAGCGTATCACCGTATGTAGATGTGGAGGCAATATGGTATTTGGATGAGCAGGCTCTTTACGAGAAACTCAAATCAACCATCGGTAACCGCCGGATGGAGGCTGCCAGCCACTGGATGGAACACATTAATGCGGAACTTAAGCGGGTGTTCACCGAGGAGAATCTGATCACACGCTGGCACGTAGAGATTGAGGGGGATTTCAATGGCCGCTATGTTACGGATATGAGTCTTATATCCTACATGCAGTACCATATCAACTCATTCAAATCACTCAATGACATTCACGCGCATCTCGAGAAGAACATTCAACTGCTGCTGCAGCGCACTAATGTGATCATGAAAATTGCAACCCGCACACTGGAGAAAGCGGCCTGACGGCAGCATAAACCGGACGGGGATAAACTGTTTACATCACAGCGGCTTAATGCTGTTCTGCTGCTGTGAAATAAACATAGTGTGAAATAAACAATAGTAAGACAGCTCAGGACGCGCTACTTCTTCTTATGCCTGTTTTTCCGAAGTCTTTTCTTTCTTTTATGCTTGGCAATTTTTGCGCGCTTACGTTTTTTTCCGCTTGGCATACTGTTCAGTTTTAGTAGTTCTTATTAGTGATAAATTTCATTATGGTGCCGGTCAAGGTACTCCTGCACTACTGATTCCCATTCCGAGTTTTCCGCCAGCACAAGAGATCGGTCAAAAAACGGAATGCTTTCGCTGATGTTACCGATCTGATGCAGAAGCACACCTGAATTGAAATTGGCACGAATGTGATCAGGATCCGCCTCGAGTGCCATTTTTAGCATTTTGTAAGACCTTTCCGGCTGCAGGAGACTCAAATAGACGACGGCAAGATCTGTCAATATATCCGGGTCATCCGGTCTGAGTTCAAGGGCCATAATATACATCTCTTTGGCTTTATATGCAGTCTCTTTTGTGCTTTCTTCGTCATTTTTCTGGTTGATTGCCGCAAAGTACAGACTTGCGGCATGCGTGGCATCCGAGAACTGTCCTGTCTGATGCGCCCTCCTTTCGGCCCAGGCAGCCGCTTCGCTGTAGTTTCCCACCTCTGAATAACTTAGTATAAGTTCACCGTAATAGGGAAGCCGGGACCTCACCGCTTCAAGCGTGTCCAGTACAGAGATTACGTAATTTAAACGCTGATCATCGGTTTTGGTTGTTTTAGCCGGCTGTTCATTGCTGCCGGAAATTGCAGTGCCGGTCGGCTCATCCTTCAGAGCAGATCCATTTTCAGCAGGCATTTTGCTGCTGTCAAGGTATATAGCCAAAGCCAATCCGCCCAGAGTAGCAATAATAACGGCGGCCAAAAACCATCGGTTGAACATGTGCCCGTTTAGGTTCATTAACTGTATCCATAACAAAAAATATCCGGCATTCCCATGATGGAATGTACCGGATATTCCTTAAAGATACGTGAAAGCTGCAACAAAAGCGTCTTCAAATAACGGTCATCTGTTCATCTCACTGTTTACCGCCTGTTTGAAGTCTTTTGAAACTTTAAGCACCGGGACAAACTGCTCCGGCACGGTGACTTCCTCGTTTGTTTTCGGATTTCGGGCTATGCGACGGGCGCGTTTGACCACCTTGAAGCTTCCAAATCCGCGCAACTCGATATTTTCGCCTCGCTTCATGGATTCAATAACGGTCTGCAGAAATCCGTTTACAACTGCTTCCGTTTCAATTTTGGTGATTCCCGTGTTGGCCGAAATTACTTCTACGATATCTGCCTTGGTCATAATGTAAGGGGTTTGGTTGGAAAATATTACTGCTCATGTGGTTACTGTTAATGCGATTACGACTACAATTAACAAAAAATCCGGCGCAGGGTTCCCGGGATTTAAAAAAAGTCTAAAAAAAGCTATTGAAAGCACCATTCTTTTTTTATGTGTGTCAAAAAAGCCCTATAATTTTAATTGGTATCTGTCCTGCATAAAATCCGAGCGATACAGAGGTCACCGTTACGGCTCCATGCATATCTGTAAGCTTACACATCCCAATAAATTACAGTAATATGGAAATCTTTGAGAAAATAATCTACACCCTTGAGAAACTGGTCTGGAATACCCCGGAAATCATGCCTGTCATGGTTATTGCCTTACTCAGTTTTGGACTTTTCATCACACTGCGTCTCGGGTTTATCCAAATTCGGAAATTCGGCCACGGTCTCAAGGTTATAACGGGACGGTACGAGGGTGCAAATGTTCTTGGTGATGTCAGCCAGTTTCAGGCACTCAGTACGGTGCTTTCGGCAACGGTGGGTATTGGAAACATCGCCGGGGTTGCGCTGGCCATTCATTTCGGCGGCCCCGGTGCACTTTTCTGGATGTGGGTCACGGCCATTTTGGGAATGGCAGTCAAGTATGCGGAGTGCACTCTGAGTATCATTTATCGCAGAACGAATACTGACGGTTCGGTATCGGGCGGGCCGATGTACTATATCGAACGCGGGCTGGGCAAGCGGTGGAAGTGGCTGGCCGTTTGTTTTGCAACATTTGCTGTGATTTGCTCCTTCCTAACCGGCAACGGCGTTCAGGCCAACACCGTTGCCGACACCATGCAAAGTGCATTCGGCATTCCAAAGGTGTTCACCGGATTGATCACGGCCACAGCGGTGGGTCTGGTGATCATTGGCGGTATCAAGCGGATAGGTCTGGTAGCCGCACGTCTGGTGCCGCTCATGGCTATTCTTTATGTCGGTGGTGCCATAGTCATACTGCTCCTTCACCACACCGAATTGCTCTCATCGCTTGCCCTGATATTCACATCAGCATTCAACCCGCAGGCAGGTGCTTTTGGAATCGGCTCAGGTGTGTTCATGATGACCTTTGTCTGGGGCATCCGGCGCGGCCTGTTTTCCAATGAGGCGGGACAGGGATCGGCTCCTATTGCATTCGCTGCCGCAAAAACAGATGAACCGGTCCAAGTGGGTGTTGTTGCCCTGCTCGCTCCCTTCGTGGACACCATTCTGATTTGCACCATGACCGGACTGGTCATCATCACAACGGGATCCTGGGAAGCCCATCATCCCGCCCATCTTGATCTGAACCATCCGGAAGTAACCTTTGTGATTGATGGCGATTCCCACCAAGACGTCGCCTATGAGCCGGGCGCACCGATGACCCTTCGTGTTGAAGATGGAATCCCGGTGGATGGCACCTTCAGCTATTACGGCTTTGACGTTGACACTATCTATACAGACGCTTCACGCCTGGCACTTTTTAAAGGTTCCATAACGATCATGGGTGGCGTTGCTGTTGCCGTTGACATGGATGAAAACACATTTACGCATCTTCATACCGGGGTCATTCAGAACGGTGCCCCACTCACCGCTGCTGCCTTTGAGCGAGGCCTGTCGCCGCTTTTCCCCGGCGGGCAATATCTGGTTACGATTTGCGTGCTCCTGTTTGCAATATCAACCTCCATAAGCTGGAGTTATTACGGGGAGCGCTCCATTCATTATCTGTTTGGTGATCGTTCCATTTTCTATTATCGGTTGATGTATGTGACGATGCACTTTGCCGGCGCAATCCTGACGCTCGGGCTGGTCTGGACATTCGGGGATATCATGCTGGGATTGATGACCTTCCCGAACCTGATCGGTTTGTTTGCACTTTCGGGCGTGGTCTACAAAGCGACAAAAAAATACTTTGACACCTATCCTATCTGATATCCGGCACACTGACAACCGATACATTCAAACATATTCTGACCTGCTAACCGTTTTCAAGCTATTAACCGTTATTACCGATCTGTCCGGTGGGAACCACCTTCCGGATTGTAAATCCTTATTATGACTACTTCTTTCAGTAATGTAACCCTGGTGGATCATCCCGTAGTGGCCCGTGATCTTACCATTCTGCGCAACAAGAACACTCCTCCCCCGATCTTCCGGTCTGCTCTTGGCCGCATCGCCATTATCCTGGCCTATCATTCCCTGAAGGGACTCCCGCTCAAAAAGGTTAAAGTGGATACTCCCATTGAGGTAACCGACGGCTTCGAGCTGGACACGGAGATTGCGGTGGTATCGATTCTGAGAGCCGGACTCGGCCTTGTTGATGCAGTGATGCAGTTCATTCCTGAGGCCAGGGTCGGTCATCTTGGCATGTATCGCGACGAAGTGACCCACCAACCCATCGATTACTATTCCAAGATTCCGCGCAATATTGACAGGCACCATGTGCTGCTGGTCGACCCGATGCTGGCTACCGGGGGCAGTGCAACCGATTCCATTACTTTTCTGAAAAGCAAGGGGGCCAAAAACATCCGTTTCATGTGCCTGATTTCAGCGCCGGAGGGCATTCACCGCATACAAGAAACGCATCCGGATGTTTCCATCATCACCGCGGCCATTGATGAGCGTCTCAATGATGATGCGTTCATCGTACCGGGACTGGGCGATGCCGGCGACCGTATTTTTGGAACCATTTGAGAACATGTCACTGAGATCCTTTTTACCGGTGCTGCTTGTGATCGCGTTCCTTTCGGGATGGACGGGGTGCACAGATCTGTCAGACTATGACCGTGAGCGGGTGCGGGATGCCATGGCGGATTCCCTTCTGTCGGTCACCGAATCGCGCAATATCCGCATGCATCTTATTGAAGACGGCAAGCGCCTCGTATCGGTGTACTCTCCCTTCGCTGCTACATACAGTCGTGAGGGGCGCAGTGAAACCGAACTGCGTGACTCTGTGCATGTGACGGTGATGGATGAAAACGGCGACGTGGAGACCGTGGTGACAAGCCGATCTGCGCGCTATCTCGGCCACGAGTCAGAGTTTCATTTCAGTGATGATGTGTATGTAGTCACCCGAGACGGCCGGCGTCTGCGAACTGATTATCTGGAATGGTCCCAGCAGAAGCGCTCTGTTTATACCCCTGATTTTGTGATAATTGTAACTGAGGCTGACAGTATTACCGGTTATGGCCTTTCTGGCATGGATGACCTCTCCTCTTACCGGCTTACGGAAGTAACCGGTGAGTTCGAACTTGATCAAAGCGACCGTTAGTCGTCTGTTGAGAATTCACATATGAAGGTATATAAAACCATCTCGATAGTAACAACAGGCTTGCTGCTGTGGTGCATGCTGTTTCATTTTCCCGAACCGGCCGAAGCCCAGAATCGGGTGCGCATCCTGCAGTCCGATCAGCTGGAAGGGATTGTAACCGAAGAAGGCCGGATTCGCAAACTGACGGGTAATGTCTCCCTTCAGACAAACGATTTCGCCATTCTCTGCGACAGTGCCTGGCACTATATGGACATAGAGGAACTTCGCGCCTGGGGTAATATTGAAATTACAACCGATCGCGAGCAGATATGGTCCGACAAGGCCAGGTATGATCTGGTTTCCGAGGTCGCCCTATTTGAGGGGCGGGTCATCATGCAGTCTGAAAACGTCCTTCTGTTCAGCGAGGAGGTATTCTACAGTTTCGTCACCGAAATCGCCCTGTTTCCTGAGCGGCTGAGGCTAGAGGATGACCGCGGAGTGCTGGTGGCTGATTCAGGATACTATTATAATGCTCTTGACAGTGCGATTTTTCGTGGAAATGTGCAGGTCGCCGACACGCTTCAGTACATCGAGGCCGACAGCATGTTTACCAAGCGGGGAGATGAATATTACGAACTCCATGGCAGGGTGTATCTGGATGATGAAGAGAATCGCACCAGACTCACAGGCGCTTTTGTGCTTTCCGACTCCACCGGATACCGGCGGGTGGAAGGCGGAAGCAGGATGCGACGGATCAGCGAAGATCTTTCCGACACCACATTCCTCTGGGCGGACTGGCTGGAGGTTCAGCAGAAAGATACCATAAGTACATTCACTGCATACGAAAATGTGCATATCTGGACCGAATCCTACAGCAGTCTTTCCGATACGTCACACTATGACGACAATCTCCAGCATTTCATTCTGGAGGGCAGTCCAAGGCTCTGGTACGACGAGATGCAGCTGACAGGTCCTTTCATCCATATACAACTGGAGGAAGACAGCGTCCGCTATCTGGAGTCATACAAGCGGGCCTTTGCCGTTCAGCGCGACACGTCCCTGGACCGCCTCAACCAGATTACAGGTGACACGTTGTTCATCCGGTTTGATGATGGTTCGGTATCCTACATGCAGGTTTATCCAGCCGGCAACGTCCTTTATTTTGTCAAGGATTCAGACGGCACGGCCGACGGTGCGATTGAGATGACGGCCGATTTCATCAAGCTTGATTTCGAGGACGGGGAGCTTGGAGATGTGATTGCCCGTCGCAATGTGGACGGGACGTTTTATGAGGAGAGGCCAGGTATTGCGGACCGGCGTATTGGCGGGTTTGTATGGGAGCCTGAGAAGCGTCCGCAACGCCCGCTTGAACCTATAGAACCCAGGCTCCCGCCTGTCCCCCTGGAGCGTCCATTTGAACCGCCTTCGAGATTTTCAACAGATCGCTGATGCCCGGGGCTAACGGGCAACTCTGCTTGAGCCTCTTATTAAGACCCATTGTGGGGCATCCTGCTTAGCCGCCCCGGTCAGCTTGACCGGGGGCAGCAAAGCGGGTGTAATTCAGGAAACTTCTTCTTTTTCCGCAGTTTCTTTCATGATGCGGTCCTGAATTTCATGCGGTACAGGTCCGTATCCGTGAAACTTGCGGGTGTGCGTTGCCCTTCCCTGTGTCATGGAGCGAAGGTGGGTGGCATAGCGGTAGAGTTCGGCCAGCGGAACCACGGCCTTGACTTTCTGGAATGTCCCTTCGGAATCCATTCCCTGAACCTGACCGCGGCGCGGGGCCAGATCACTCATCACATCACCCATATATTCAGCAGGAACGGTGACTTCAACCTCATAAATTGGCTCAAGAAGCTGGGGTTTGGCTTCAAGGAATCCTTTTTTGAATGCCATAAGAGCTGCTGTTTTGAACGCGGCTTCATTGGAGTCCACCGAGTGCATGGAGCCGTCATACACCGAAACACGGATATCGCGTGCCCGGCAGCCCGAGAGCGGACCGTTTTCCATTTTCTCCATGATGCCTTTCAGGATAGCGGGCAGGAAACGGGCATCAATGACCCCACCAACAATGCAATTCTGGTAAACGAGCTTGCCTCCCCATTCAAGTTCTATTTCCTGTGTATCCCGGACTGTCACATCCGGAGTCGGGGCCATTCCTTCCTCCCATGGTTCCAGATATAAGAAGACTTCTCCATACTGTCCGGCACCACCTGACTGTTTTTTATGCCGGTGCTGTGCTTTAACCGCTTTTGTGATGGTTTCACGATAAGGCACGCCCGGCTCATAGAACTCGGGGTTCAGTTTGAAGCGGTGCTCCAGCATGTAACGGACAACATTAAGGTGCTCCTCTCCCTGGCCGCTCAGGATTATCTGCCTGAGTTCCTTGCTGTTTTCGACCTGCAGTGACGGATCTTCGCGCTGCAGCTGGTTCAATGCCGAGCCGATCTTCTCCTCCTCCCCTTTTTCTTTGGAACGAACAGCCATTCGTTCTGTAGGTTCGGGGTATTTCACTTTTGCGATGCCGATATCAATACTCTTGTCGCGCAGGGTATCGCCAACGGCACCATCTTTCAACTTCACCACGGCCCCGATATCACCGGCATGGATTTCAGAGACATCGACCCGTTTCCCGCCCTGGGTCAGGAACAGGTTGCCAAGCCGGTTTGTGGATCCTTTGGCGTGGTTGATCATGTCAGAACCGGTTTTGAGCGTGCCTCCGTACACCTTCAGGAACGTGAGATCACCGACATGTTCCTCGGATATGGTTTTGAACAGGAAGGCCAGCGGTTTTTGATCGATATCAACCGCAAGATCGTTTCCTTCAACATCTTTGTCGGGATTGGCTTCCAGCGGATTGGGCAGCACATTGTCGATGAAGCCCATCACCCTTCCCGAGCCCATGTTGCGCTCCGCCGAGAGACAGAACATCGGAAAAATCTGTCGCTGCAGCAGTGCCTTATTTAGTCCTTCCACCATTTCATCCTCATCGAGATGTCCTTTCTCGAAGTAGAGGTCCATCAGTGACTCGTCATTTTCGGCAACAGCTTCGATCAGCTCATTGTGCTGCAGGTCAGCCTGTGATTTCAGGGAATCGGCGATGGGAAGCTTGTCGGGCCTGCCGCCTTCTTCAGAAAACTCATACATCTGCATTTTGAGCACATCGATGATGGCGGAGAATCCTTCACCCTCTTCGTACGGATATTGAACGGGCACCACTTCGCGTCCGAAGCGTTCCTTGCACAGATCCACGACCATCTGAAAATTTGAATTGGGATGATCGACCTTGTTGACAATAAAAAAGGCAGGTTTGTTCATATCGGCAACAATATTCCACAGCACTTCCGTGCCGACTTCCACACCGTGCTCTGCATCCAGGACGAAAACGGCTGCATCGGCCACCTTAAGAGCGTTTACGACCTCCCCGACATAGTCGGCTGTTCCCGGGGTGTCAATTATGTTGATTTTCGTACCACGCCAGTCCAGATGCATGTAAGAACTGAAAACCGACTTGTTTTTCTCTTTTTCGATGGGATAATAGTCCGATACGGTATTGGATTCCTCAACAGAACCGCGCCGTTTTATGGTTCCGGATTCGTAGAGCATGGTTTCTGCGAGGGTGGTCTTGCCCGAGCCGGAATGCCCGAGCAATGCGATGTTTCTGATCTTTTTGGGTTGATACACATTCATGAGTTATACTCCATTTGAGTTAAAGGCTGAAATGCAACCTTTTTCGGAATTATAAATTATTTCGTATTAATTTGGACACAAGCGGTAATAAATAGTAACCACGCTTAGTAAGTATTGTAGGGCAAAGTAACTTTTTGGAAACCTTTTGGCAATAACATGCTGTAAGCAATTATAATGAAACGCATCCTGATCCTGCACACCGGTGGCACTATTGCCATGCAACTACATGATAGTCATAGGGATAGCACCAGGTCGACTATTTCTTTTAATTTGGATTTTTTTAATGATCAGGTACCGGGGCTTCAGGAGATTGCGGATCTGGAATCCATAACCCTGTTCCTGGAAGACAGTTCCAACATGGTTCCGGAAATGTGGGTGACGCTTGCGGAGGCTATTGAAGAGCATTATGAGTCATTTGACGGGTTCGTGGTGCTTCACGGCACCGACACCATGGCCTACACCGCTTCCGCCCTCTCCTTCGCATTTGAGAATCTGTCAAAACCGGTGGTATTTACCGGAAGCCAGGTGCCCCTGAGCAACCGACGCACTGATGCCCGCCGCAATCTGATCAATTCTGTTGAGCTTGCCACATTGAATTTGCCGGAGGTCTGCATCTGTTTCAATGACCGGGTGTACCGGGGCAACCGGGCAACAAAAATAAGCATCGGCGACTTTGATGCATTTGCTTCACCCAATCACCCGGTTCTGGCGGAATTCGGGCTGAAGCTGACTATCCGATCGCGATACCGTCCTGGTTCGGGCGCCTTTCGCTGCCATGCCCGTTTCGACCCGCGCATCCAGCTGCTCAAGCTCTATCCGGGCATGGATTTCAACCGTTTTCTGCCAACCGGTACCAATAGCACAAGAGCACTCATCATTGAAGCTTTTGGCAGCGGGAATCTGCCTGCGGGCAAAAATGATGCGCTGCTTCCCGGACTCGAGCGCTACCTTTCCAATGACGGCATGGTCATCATCACTTCACAGGCGGTGTATGATGAGGTGGATCTGGGCAAATACGAGGGCGGCAGGCAGGCAAAAAAACTGGGGGCATTGTCAGCAGGCGACATGACGACCGAAGCATGCGTCACCAAAATCATGTATCTTCTTGCACACCATGACGACAAATACACGATCAGGGATCTGTTCCGTGAAAATTTCGCCGGAGAGCGCACCCACTAACCGGGTGGTAGGTGATGCCGCCCAAAACTGTTACCCATATGTTTTTTGTATTTGATATCGAATCCATACCGGACATTCCTTTTTTAAGAGAGCTGCTCGAGAATTCTCCGGAGGATGACCAGGCTTTACTTGAGCTTGCAGCCGAAGAGTTTGGACGGGGGAAGTCCGGCTTTCTTCCTCCAATGTACCATCAGATGGTTTCGTGGGTCGGACTCTGGATCACTGCTTCGGGTGAACCCCGACAGAAGGTGGCTTGGAGTGGAACAGATGAGCGAAAAGGGATCGTTTCGCTTATCGACACGTTAAGCACATATAAGGATTTCGGTGTCATTCACCACAATGGCAAGGGTTTTGATCTGCCGCTTATCACCTATCGTGCACTCAAACACGGGCTGCAGCTGCCTCCGCGTCTGAATACGCATGACATCCGCTACCGGTTCAGCAAACAAAACCTTGATCTTATGGATGAATTCAGTAATTTCGGGGCAAGCAGTTATCCTAAACTCAAACACATAGGCGCACTGATCGGCATTCCGGTAAAGGTCACCGGGGAGGGTAATGAAGTACTTGATATGTTCAGGAACGGGGAGCTGGATCGCATTGAGCATTATTGCTACGAAGACGTCATGGCTACATACCTCATTTGGCTGCATCTTCAGTACACCAACGGCGAACTCCCACAGTCGAGCTTCAAAGACCTGCGCGCCCGGGCCTTGTCCAAACTCAAAGAGATCCAGAAAAATGCTGCCGACTAACACAAACCACATCATAGAGATATAAATATTATTTCATAATACAATTCATCATTATGATACACAAACACTTACTGATTATACTACCGATTTTACTATTACCATGTGCCACCTCACTGCATGCGGAAGATACTGGTGATCGTGTCATTAGCGAGTGGCTGCAGCTAGGCCCTGTTACTCAGTACAACCCGGTATATCATGAGATACCCGGCATTGACGGAAGTACGTGGACCGTCAAGCGTCTGCTGGAGTCCGACCTGGCGCCGTATGCCGACTGGATACCGGAGGAGGGTGTGCCGGTAATGTGGTCCCGAAATCAGCGCCTGGTCTGGATCCGTTCTGCTGCAGAAAATGACGGGCGCCTATTGCTGCCAGGTGCAACGGAGGATCGTCATAATGTGATATGGGCGGGTGTCTGGCTGGAAACGGACCGATTTATTACTGCAACAATCACCCTCGAAAGCCGCGGTTTGATCCGGGCTTTTATCAACGGTGAAGATGCCGTATCAAAAAAAAACACCGAACCCGGCAATGATGACCCGCCCGGCACGGTGAGCCATACCGTTGATATGAAACGCGGCAAACACCTGCTGCTGATAAAACTGATCCATCCGGTCGGTTCAGAGATAACCGACTGGGCTTTGAAGGCTTCTTTTGAGGCCGGAGAGCACACCGATGCACCTCAATTGGGACTGGATCCTTCCAGAACATTGATGCAACGTGACTTGTCCCATGTACCGCGCCCGACCGGAGTCTCCATCAGTCCGGATGGTGATCTGGCTGCGGTTCAGGTTCGACGAGATTTGCCGCCGGACGGTACTCAGGAAACACACATTGATATTCGCAAGGTTTCAGACGGTTCTCTTTTCCGAAGGTATGCGGGTGGGATGACCATTACCGGCATGCAGTGGGTGCCCGACGGACGGCGTTTCAGCTATACTACTTCCGGAAATAGCGGTACCGATCTCTGGGTTGTGGACCTGGATACCGGTAAGAAGAAGCGAATTCTTCAGGATATGGATGATTTTTCCGGCTATCGATGGGCTCCGGATGGTTCCTATGTCATTTACAGCAAGCGTGAACGGCATGAACCGGGAACCCACGGCGTTGTGCGCTACCGCGGGTTGCAGGACCGGCGTCCCGGTTATCATACACGCACATTCCTCTATCAGTTGCATGTGCCGGAAGGCACATCGCGCAGACTTACTGCCGGACTTCTGTCCACCTCATTGAGCAGCATCCATCATTCCGGTCGTAAAATTCTCTATCTGCGTTCACATGAAAACTATGAGGAGAGGCCTTACGGAAAAATTGAATATGTGATACTGAACCTGGAGACGATGGAAACCGATTCACTTTTCATGCTCAACTTCGGGGGAATGGCACAGTTTTCACCTGATGGTGACCGAATCCTTATCTCCGGCGGCCCGAGTGATTTTGACGGACTGGGCGTCAATGTTCCGGACACAATGATAGCCAATGACTATGACACGCAACTATACCTTTACCATCGCCGGACCGGTGACGTGGAACCTGTCACACGCAATTTTGATCCGGCTGTCTCTAGCGCCCGGTGGGATGAGACCGGCCGTTACATTTACATGGTGGTAACCGAGGGTTCTTTTGAGGTGATATACCGGTACGATACCCGAGAGCAACGTTTCCGCAAGTATGAAACCGGTCCGGACGTCGCGGGTACGCTGTCCCTGGCCCGGAATAAAGCCGTTGGCATTTTCACCGGCTCCGGCGCTTCCGATCCACCCAAGGCATGGGTCATCGATTTCACACGGCGCAATCCACAGGCACGCTTGCTGTATGACCCCGGAGCTGACGCCTACCGGCATATCCGGTTTGGTGCGGTAAAGCCATGGACTTTCACCAACGATTACGGTGAGGCGATCGACGGCCATGTCTACTATCCGCCCGATTTTAATGAACGTGATGAGTATCCCGTAATCGTCTACTATTATGGCGGCACATCGCCGGTTGACCGTGCGTTTGGGGGCCGCTATCCCAAGGAGCTCTATGCATCAAAGGGATATCTGGTATATGTGGTTCAGCCTAGTGGCGCAACGGGCTTCGGTCAGGAGTTTTCGGCCCGTCACGTCAATGACTGGGGCAAGATAGCCGGGGACGAAATCATCATGGGTGTTGAAGCGTTTCTTGATGAGCATCCCTACGCCAACCGTGGGCGTATCGGAGCCATCGGCGCCTCTTACGGCGGATTCATGACGATGTATCTGCTTACGCAGACCAACCTTTTTGCTGCAGCAGTGTCCCATGCGGGTATCAGTAATCTTGCCAGCTACTGGGGTGAAGGTTTCTGGGGCTATCAGTATAGCGGTGTGGCTACAGCCGATAGCTATCCATGGAACCGGCGGGACATCTATGTAGACCGGAGTCCCATTTTCCAGGCTGACCACATCCACACGCCCCTGCTGCTGATAACCGGAATGTCAGACACCAATGTGCCACCCGGTGAAAGCCTGCAGATGTTTGCAGCGCTCAAGCTGCTGGGCAGGGACGTGGCCTTTGTAGCGATTGAAGAACAGGATCATCACATTCTGGACTATAACAAGAAAATCCAATGGAAAGATGCTATATTGTCATGGTTTGACAAATGGCTCAAGGATGAGGCCTTTTGGTGGGAGAGCACCCATGGAGGATAAACCAGCTAAATCTGAACATCATTCATGCAGCATGAATTGCCCGTATTGAATCAATTACATATTGAAATCAACGATTAGATAACATTATACCCATTATGAATAAAACACTTGTTCTAATTACAGTATTTATTTCAACCTTATTTCTTATACCGGAAGCAAAAGCAATGGATTATCCTTCAAACTGGAGCGTGGATGTGAAGAGTGGGATCACATCTGGTTTTTTTACCTTCAGTTCAAAAACCACGGCACAGGGAGGCTTTAATGTACGTTACTCCATGAGTCCGGTGGTCTCCTTCTATGGTGATATGGGAATCGGCCAATTTCGTTCTCGGGACGTAATACAGGGCCAGAACAGGTTCGAAAATGACTATTTCACCATCGGTGTCGGAACACGGATGAATATTCTCCGCATGCTTTCCGGTCCGAATTCGGTCACCAACAAATTCGGACTGTATGCCTCTACGGGAATTGGTTTGATGCGGGGTGACCTCAGTGTCAGCAACAAAAATCTTCCCGGTTACAGAGGAAGAAGCAGTAATGTAAATGCTGTAGTGTACCGGATAGCAACCGGAGCGACCTACCGGATTAATCGGCGGATGGATTTCTTCGTACAGGCGCAGTTCAATCATTCGGACAGTGACTTTCTTGACGGATATGAGCGGATAGCAGGCGGTGGCAGCACGGGCCGATTCACCGGCGGAGACTCTTATATCAACACCAGCGCAGGTATCACGGTGAAGTTTGGAAAGCGGAGTGTGCGACATGCCGACTGGCACCAGCAGGATCATCGCACGGATGCGCTGGCACGGTCGTTGCAAGCCGATCTGGCAAGTCTTCAAGCCGATTTGCAGCAGACAGAATTGGAAAAAGAGCAGCTTGCACAGCAGGTTCAATCTTTGAATCAGACAATCAACGGGTTCAGCCATCTGATCAATACAGCGCACAAGGATGAGTTCAAATCCTACGACAACCAGCTGGAAAGCATGCAGAACCGGATTGATCTGATGCAGTCCGACATCAATGATATCACCGAACAGATGGAGGTCCGCCGACAGGAGGAAACGGAACATCGCTTCTTCGTGGTTGCGGCTGCATTCCGCAATATGGAAAATGCCGAAAGTGCGCGTCGCCAGATCGTAAATGCAGGATTCGACCAGGCAAGTGTTGAAAGAGACCGCCGGGAAAATTACTACCTGCTCAATTACAGCGGCCATACCACGCGTGAAGAGGCATTGCAGGAAATGCGGCGTATTCGCGAAGAGGTCAATCCGGAATCATGGGTATATGTCAAGTAACAGGAATACCGTTTTAGCCGCAGCCATTGCCATACAGCTGCTTTTTGCTGTGCCTGCAGCAGCAGCCGAAGAACGGCCGGGCAACTGGAGTCTCGACCTCAAGGGTGGAATCACATCCGGACACTTCACCTTTGATTCCAAAATTACGGGACAAGGCGGCTTCAATCTGCGATACTCCATGAATCCGCTGGGTTCGTTCTATGGAACATTCGAGGTTGGACAGTTTCGGGCATCGGAATCCCTAATGGAGCATATAGGATTTACCAATGACTATTTCTCCATTGGAGTAGGTGTACGGTTGAACGTGCTGCGTATGCTGGCAGGATCTGCACCGCTGACAGAAAGATTTGCCGTGTATACTACAACCGGGCTGAATCTGATGAGAGCGGATGTCAGGGTCAATAGCACCCAACTTGTGGGTTATGCCGGCAAGAATTATACAGGCAGGGCGATGGTACTGCGGATCGGAGCCGGAACAGCGTACCGCATAAGCAGTCGCCTTGATTTGTTCATGCAGGCAGAACTCAATCACTCCGACAGTGACCTGTTGGACGGGTATGAGCGCCTGCCTGTGGCACCGCTGACCGGTTTGCTCAGCGGTGGAGATTCCTTTATCAACACCAGCATCGGGATCTCAGTGAAACTGGGGGGGACGGGTGCACGTCATTCCGATTGGCATTTCAGTGATTACCGATCCGGCACCCCCTCTCCGGCTTTCGAAGCAGAGATAGCAAGAATGAAAGCCGAACTCGAGCGAAGCGACCGGATCAAAAACCAGTTTGCCGAGCGATTGCAGTCGCTGAACCAGACACTCAACGAATTCAGTCATCTCTTTTATACCACATATCAGGAACAGGTTGTATCGCACGAGAATCAGCTTGTGCACCTGCAAAACCGATTGGACCTGCTCCAGTCAGAACTCGAAGAGCTGTCCGGGCGGCCCGATGTGCCGGTTGATGTGGGATCTGAAGGCCGTTTTTTCATAGTCGCCGGTGTTTTCCGGAATCGGGATAATGCCGAGAGACTACTGCAGCAACTTACCGCAGATGGATTCGGTCAGGCCGGCATTGAGACCGACAGAAGACGCGACTACCATGTTGTGGTCTACAACAGTTATCCCACCCGCGAACAGGCAGATACGGTACTTGCCCGGATCCGGAATGAGGTTAATCCGGAATCCTGGATTTTTGTGAAGTAGCGAATGCAGCACCCGGTACGTTATTCATCGTCTCCGTATATGAGATCGGAGAGTCCGGCAATAGTCACGGTGATGTCTTCGGCTTTACGGGTATTGAGTGTATTGAGTGTTTTGCGTATCACGTCCGGTTCATATTTCAGGCCTGTCAGTTGCTCGACGATCCGGCGAAAGAATGCTATCCGGGTTTCAACAATGCCGGCCTTTTCATCTGTTTCCCAGGCACCGAAAGACAGCTTTTCGATGTAGCCTTTGTTTACTTCCAGGTCAACAGTGACCCTCATGGTATTCAAAATACGGGAACGTATGATGCGAAAACGTGGTGACCGGCCGATGTTCCACTCCCATGTGCGATACCGTGAATCACGGATGTCATGGATGCGGTTCCGGTCAGACCTGCTCAGTGTATACCGGGAACCCGGGAGATCATCCGACAGCAGACCATGAAGCAAATGGTCACGGAATGCAACGATATCCATGGGTTCTCTCAGAAACTCCGATATGTTTGCGACAACGCTTCGCACCGATTTATGGCTTCGCGACCGAATCTGTTTCATGCGCGCGGACAGGACCCGGTCGATTTCATCCAGTTTTGAATTGAAAAGCAGCGTACCATGGCTTACCATTCGGCCTTTGGACGAAAACTGTGCGCTGCCGGATATTTTCCGGCCATCCGCCAGGATATCATTCCGGTCGTTCATTTCTGCAGGAACGCCAAGTGAGCGGAGAATGCGTACCACCGGTGCATTAAAAAATCTGAAATTATGCAGGCGGGATTGCTCATACCGGGTAATGAAGCTGAAGTTGAGGTTTCCCGGATCGTGGTAAACGGTGCCGCCACCCGACAGCCGGCGCAGCACCTGAATCCCCTTTTCCCTAGTATATGAATCGTTTATTTCCTCAAGCACATTCTGGTTTCGCCCCACGATAACAGCCGGATCATTCCGGTAGAGCAACAGGTAGTCATGCACCGGATCCATGTATCGAAGCACATACTCCTCAATGGCCAGGTTAGTGGCCGGATCGGTAATCTCTTCATTGTTGATATAAACCAGCGATTCCATGTAAATAGGATGTATCAGTAACCGGCGCCTTCAATCCTGAGCCGGATAAACGATGCTGCACCCGGATAATTTGAGCATTAAAATAAAAGATAACAGCATAAAGAGAAGCAATAATGCAGTAACAATAAGATAATCATAAGACAATACTGAGGTCACATTGCTTTTGTTTCTTAAACAGAAAACAACGCAATATGAAAAACAGAAGAGAAATCGACCTTGTGGTACTGTCTGATGTTCACCTGGGATCATACGGATGTCACGCCGGAGAGCTTGTTACCTATCTCAAGAGCATTCAACCCGGGACACTGGTTGTGAATGGTGATCTGGTGGATATCTGGCAGTTCAAAAAGCACTACTGGCCTGATGCACACATGCAGGTCCTGAAATGTCTGATGAGCATGCTCACAAAAGGCACAACCATCTATTATCTGACAGGCAATCACGATGAAATGCTGCGCAAGTACTCTCCGTTCCGGCTTGGTAATTTCCATCTTGTTGACAAACTGGTGCTTAATATTGACGGCAAAAAGGCATGGATTTTTCACGGGGACGTATTTGATGTCACAATGAAGCATTCGAAGTGGGTGGCCAAACTTGGCGGCAAGGGATACAACCTGCTGATCCGGCTCAATAAAATAATCAACTATGTTTCGATGCGTACCGGGAGAGGCCGGATGTCCTTTTCACGGCGAATTAAGAACAGCGTGAAGACGGCGGTTAAATTCATCAGCAATTTTGAACAAACCGCCACCGGCCTGGCCATTGAAAACGAATACGATTATGTGATCTGCGGACACATACACCGTCCTAATATCGAAATGTTCACGAACGCAAAAGGTTCTGTCACCTATCTTAATTCAGGCGACTGGGTTGAAAACCTGACCGCTCTGGAATACAAAGAACGGACATGGTCGATATACCGTCATCCCTTCGGTAATACGGCATCCGGAGCGCCCCTGGAAAGCAGGGAAAGCGTGGCACAGCTACTTGAGAACGGAAAGAACGGTCACAGAAAAAAATCAACTCCATCTGAAGCGCACACAATTTCAGAGATCTTCATGCGCGATGAGATCTGGAAAATGGATCTTGACAAGTAAAGGGGGAACGGGAATGAAGATTCTTTACGGAATACAGGGAACAGGAAACGGCCACATCAGCCGTGCCAGAACATTTTTGCCGTTACTTCGCAATATCGCTGATGTGGATGTGCTTCTGAGCGGAAGATCATCGGAGGTTTCGCTGGATGAACCCATTGCGTATCGGGTGCACGGACTTGGTTACACCTTTGGACGCAACGGTGGCATTGATTTTCTGGACAGCGCCCGAAAGCTCAGGCCGGTCAGACTGATGAGGGATATTCGCGATCTCCCGGTGCGCCAATACGACCTCGTGATCAGTGACTTTGAACCGGTTTCGGCAAGGGCAGCACGGCGTGCCGGCAAAATGTGCATTGGGCTGAGTCACCAGGCGGCTTTCATGTCACCCAAATCTCCACGGCCGGGCCGGCGAAGTCTCATCGGTGAGTGGATACTCAGGAGTTATGCACCGTGCTCGCACTATATCGGTTTTCACTATCGGGAATATGATGATTCGATATTCACCCCGGTTATCGGCAAGGATATCAGAGCCCTCCGTAATGACGTGATTACTCCCGGGAATATGTCCCGGAAGCGTCCGCATGTCACGGTCTATCTTCCATCCCATGATGAAAGAACGCTGATGAAGCATTTCGAGCCTGTAATGGACATCGACTGGCATATCTTTTCCAAGACAGCCAGAACGCCCTGGCGACAAGGGCACATCCGGGTTCATCCGGTCGATGTTGAGGCTTACACGCAGAGTCTTGCAGGTTGCATCGGACTAATCTGCGGTGCGGGATTTGAAACGCCCTCAGAGGCGCTGTATCTGGGCAAGCCGTTGCTTGCGATTCCCATGAAGTGGCAATACGAGCAGCAGTGCAATGCTTCTGCCCTCCGGCAGCTTGGCGTAACTGTTTGTCCGTCTGTGGGATCCCGTTTCAAGACGGATATACTCCGGTGGCTGGAAGAAGCCAACTCTGTTCACATTCCTTATACAGACAACACTTCTGCCGTGATCTCGAGGATCCGCAATCTGTATGAACTAAACGAAGCGGGAATCAGGTTTCCTGTGCAAATCAAACCCGTTCAACTGCATGAAAAGCGCATCATACCGTAGAGAGGTGTCGCAGACATCCCGCAGGCAGGGATTCCAAAAGGCTGATTTCGCATGGATTACAATCCGGACTGTTTTTTTTTAAGAGATGATGCTTACCTTCCGGGATGTTTGGAACCAAAGATAAAATGCGTGAATGCCCGTCCTGTGCGTTGGAGTCGCCGGCAGATGAAGAGGTATGCCCCTATTGCGGCTATGAGTTTCCACCCGAACAGAAAGGCACCATGATCATGGCCTGGATTTTCGTTCTGCTTATCATTTTATGGCTCATAACCCGCTGGTAGTATTTTCGATGAAGCGGATGTAGAAGGCTATCATTTCTGAGTAGTTATCCACGGCAATGCGCTCATCCGTACCGTGGATTCTGCTACTGTCATCCGGACGTGCGCGAATCGGCCGAAATCGAAGCAGATGATCAGTTACCTCTGTGAAATGGCGGGCGTCGGTAGCGGCGAGGAACATGGCCGGGGCAACCGGTATGTCGGGAAATATTTCGTGAATCGTTTGTTTCGTGAGCAAATAGGCCTCCGATGATGTCGAGGAAACGGGTGACGGTTCACGCGCCCCGTCCAGCACACGCACTTCAATTTTTTCATTATCGATGGTATCCTGCACGTAGTACAGCACCTCCCTGATATTGTTATTGGGATGAATGCGAAAGTTGATCGTTGCATTGGCTTTCTGTGGCAGTACATTTTCCTTGATGCCGGCGTGGAACATGGTTGGGGCTATGGTGGTGCGCAGGGCGGCATTGGTATGTGGAATATATCCCAGCCGCTCTTCAATCACTCCACCAAAAAGCCAAAGATTGGAAAGGGCCATGCGGTATATAAAAGGCAGATCAGGCAACAGGGGTTCAAATGTATCACGAAGCAGCCCTGTAAACCGCCCTTCCATAGGCTGCTGTTTGAGTTTGATGATGGCCTCGCTGAGTGTTCCGATGGTATTTTCCCTTGGCGGCATGGAGGAGTGCCCCCCTTCCTTGTTCACTTCCAACTCGAGACTGAGATATCCTTTTTCCGCTACACCAATCATGGCAATGGGATGTTCGAGTCCCTCCATGATCTTTTCGGCAACAGGCATGCCTTCATCTACAAGGAAAGCGATGTCAATATTATTTTCGATGATGTAGTCAGCGACCTTTCGGGCACCCTGGCGGCCACCGATCTCTTCGTCGTGATTCAGTGCAATATACACAGTGCGTTCCGGTTCAAATCCACGCTCCAAAAGATATGTAACCGCTTCAAGATATGACATGATGCCGCTTTTATCGTCAATAGCACCGCGACCCCACACGAATCCATCATCGATCACACCCTCGAAGGGCGGATGTGTCCAGTTATCATGGGTACCTGGTTCCACGGGAACCACATCGTAGTGTCCCTGCATCATGGCTGCGGGCAGATCCGGCCGGGTTCCCTCCCACTTATAAAACAGTGTATAGCCATTAATGATTTTCAGCTCCAGTTCCTCATGAATCAGCGGATACGTGTCACGGACAAAATCAATAAACGACTCAAACTCAGGCAGGTAAATATCTTGTTGATCCAGGTAGGATACCGTTTGATGCTGAATAGCTTGTGAAAGCCGACCTATCGCCTCGTCATGCGGAATATGATCGTACCGGACCTGTTCGGTTTCAGGAATATCATAGCTTACGCTGGCTGTGCGAAAAAGGATCACGACTGCGACTGCAGCGGCTAATAAAAGTACGACAAGCAGAACAGATATCGCTATTTTGACAACTTTCATACAAACCTCTCTTTTATGTCATAGTAAAACCGGGTCATCTGATGGCTTTACGTGCGAAATTTCAGTTCGAATCACCTTTTCTGGCAGGCTCACCTTTACTGCTTCTCAGGCTTGACTTTTTTTCTTTTGTGAGGATGATTTTTCTGAAGAGGCGACGCCATCTCTGGAATTCGTTGCGGAACCGTCAGACTTGGCGGCAGCGCCATCATCCGATGCTTTTTCGCCGTCGGATTTATGCTCCTTTTTCGAGGATGAAGATGAAGGGACACTGTTATCGGACTCTTTCTGCTTTTCTGCCTCCTCCTGCTTGTTTTTGTTGTTGCGGGAGCCGTTTTGTCCGCCAATACTGCCTGCGATCGTCGTTTTTTTCGGCGCTCTGGGTTTTTTCCCCACCAGCCGAAGAATTTCGTCACCCAGCACTTCCTCTTTTTCCAGCAGAAGTTCAGCCAGCCGGTCAAATGCTTTTTTATGCTTCTTCAACACGGACTCAGCCCTGTTGTATGCTTCTTTCAATATATCATTGACCGCGCGGTCGGCTTCTCTGGCGGTTTCATCACTGTACTCTCGCTGATGCCCCATCTGTTCGCCCAGAAACACCTCCTCACGCTGACCACCGAGTGCCGTGTAGCGAAAAGTCTCACTCATTCCCCAGTCCAGCACCATTTTACGTGCCAGTTTGGTGACCTGTTTGAGATCGTTTTCAGCGCCGCTGGTTGCGGTATTAAAGATCATGCGTTCAGCGGCTCGTCCGCCCATGATGACGGCCAGCCGATCCAGCAGATGCTCTTTTCGGTAGAGGTACTGGTCGCGCTCGGGAAGTTGCTGGGTTACCCCCATAGCTTGTCCGCGCGGGATGATGGTCACTTTGTGCACAGGATCGGTGTTATCAAGCGCAGCGGCGACGATAGCGTGTCCCGCTTCATGATAAGCCAGCAGTCGGCGCTCCTCATCATCAAGTACAACTCCACGGCGTTCGAGACCCATAATGATCTTGTCCCGCGCCATGTCGATATCACGCTGCGAGATCTTGTCACGATTATCTCTTGCGGTCAGCATCGCTGCTTCATTGAGAAGATTTTCGAGATCGGCTCCGCTGAAACCCGGGGTACCGCGGGAAACACTGTGAAAATCGACATCATCGGCCAAGGGTTTGTTCTTGGCGTGAATCTCCAGGATTTTGACACGATCTTCCTGTGACGGGAGGCCTACTTCCACCCTGCGGTTGAACCGGCCCGGACGCAGAAGCGCTTTATCGAGAATATCGGGACGGTTGGTGGCGGCCATTACAACTACACTGTCATTGGTTTCAAAGCCGTCCATCTCCGAGAGCAGCTGATTGAGGGTTTGTTCCCTTTCGTCATGACCACCGCCCAGTCCGGCGCCGCGTCTTCGCCCGATGGAGTCAAGTTCATCAATAAAAATGATAGCCGGAGCGGCCTCTTTCGCATTTTTAAACATTTCGCGGACCCGTTTGGCTCCTACACCGACAAGCATCTCCATAAAATCTGAGCCGGTGATACTGTAGAACGGCACACCGGCTTCGCCTGCCACTGCCCGCGCCATCAATGTTTTACCGGTACCCGGTGCGCCATACAGAAGCACACCTTTTGGCACCTTTGCCCCCAGTTTTTCAAATTTTGATGGATCCTTGAGATACGTGACCATCTCCTGCAATTCGCGCTTGGCTTCGTCAGTGCCTGCGACATCATCAAACGTTGTCCGCTTGCCTTCGCCGGGACGGTGAAGTTTTGCCTGGCTCTTGCCGATGGAGAACATGCCCTGCCCCTGACTGTTCATCCTGCGATACCATGCAATAGCTATGATGACGATAAGCAGAAACGGGAGGGTCATAAAGAGAAAGTAGAGCCAGCTGTTGTCTCTCTCGGGTATGGTGGTTACATCGACATTGCTCTGTTCAAGCAGCACCATGAGTTCGTCATCACCGAATGATGGCAGATAAGTTATAAACTCGGTGTAGGTTATGGTGTCTCCGTCTGCGGCCCTGCGTAAGGAGGGTTCTTTGAGTTTTCCTTCAACACGATCTCCCTGAACCGTGATCTCACTGACATTGTTCTGCTTCAGTTCGCCGCGAAATGTGCTATACTGGATCTGATCAGGTGTGAACTGTCCGCCATAATAGGAATAGAGGATCCAGGCTCCGAGAATTGCGGCAACTAGAAAATAGAAGACCATGATCCGTGATGGTCCGGGTGCCTGCTGCTGCGGAGAGTTGCCCTGGGGATTAGTTTTCTTCTCTTTGTTATTTTTGCTATCTGACACGAATCGTTAGATTTATTTAGCTGTAATATATACTTGTAAGATAACGAGTAAAGTAGAAACATACTGCAAACCTTCGAGGCTGCACGCGGGCAACTCCGGGATCAGTTATGATATGATAAACTGATATATTGTAATGTAATGATGCCATTCTCGTATTACCTTTCTCGTTATGCTAACACTCGTTGACAACGATAGGTTTCCGTGGATTATTGAACGCGACCGGAAAATCCGTTTTTCATTTGGGCGGGGGAATTTGTAATTTTGGCTTTATGCCAGAGTGGCGGAACTGGTAGACGCGCACGACTCAAACTCGTGTGGCCCCGGCCGTGTGGGTTCGAGTCCCACCTCTGGTACACACCAAAAGGGCTAAGGTATTGCAATTAAGTATTTTAGCCCTTTTTTATTTCTCTCTGGTGAAACACTGGTGAAACAAAGTCTTTGAAAAGTCTGCTTTTTAGGGTATAAAAACGCTTTATTC
>SLKA01000002.1 GCA_007134845.1 Balneolales bacterium | reverse complement strand
ATGCCACGTACGAAAAACAAGCAGAAGAAATTACATGTAAAGAAAGGTGACCAGATTGAGGTCATCTCAGGAAACGACCGGGGCAAACGCGGAAAAGTGCTGCGTGTGTTTCCCGACCGCGGCCGGGTCCTGGTAGAAGGTATCAACATGCGGACCAAGCACCAGAAGCCCACTCAGGAAAATCCCCAGGGCGGAAGAATGAAACAGGAAATGCCTGTTCATATATCCAATGTCCTGCCGGTTGATCCTGTAAGTGACCAGGCAACAAGAGTGGGCCGGTCATGGGTTGCTGAAAGCGGAAAAGGCCGCTGGGTTCGTGTCGCCAAAGTGAGCGGTGAAACGCTCGATAAATAGATTAGAAAAGCACCACTATGGCTGAAGCAAGATTATATACGGAATTTAAAACCAACATCGTCGGCAAGCTGAAGGACGACTTCAAGCTTGAAAACAAACTTGCCGTACCCAAACTGACAAAGATCGTTGTCAACGTCGGAGTCGGTGAGGCTGTGGCTGACAAGAAAGTTCTGGACGATATCGCCGGGAACGTAGCTGCAATAACCGGACAGCGTCCGGTTCTGACCCGTGCACGCAAATCCATTTCCAATTTCAAGCTCCGTGAAGGCATGCCCATTGGATGCAAGGTTACGCTGCGCGGCAGGATCATGTATGAGTTTCTTGACCGCCTGATCAATCTGGCCCTTCCGAGAACCCGTGACTTTCAGGGTGTATCCGATAAGGGGTTTGACGGTCGCGGAAATTATACCATGGGAGTTACGGAACATTCCATTTTTCCGGAAATTGATACTGATAACCTGGACCGCATCCACGGAATGGATATCTCTTTTGTCACGACGGCGTCAAATGACGAGCAAGCCTATCAGCTTCTCAAACATTTCGGCATGCCCTTTGTAAAACGAAATAACTAACTGGTAATATGGCTAAGAAATCCTGGATAGCACGAAACGAGAAGCGCAAAAAAACGGTGGAAAAATACGCTCTTAAGAGAAAAGAGCTGAAAGAAGCCGGTGATTTTGAAGCGTTGCAAAAACTTCCGAGGGACTCAAGTCCGACACGCATCCGTCAGCGCTGCTCATTGACTGGTCGCAGCCGCGGTTACGTCGGCAAATTCGGTATCTCAAGAATTAAATTCCGAGAGTTGGCTTCCGTGGGTAAAATACCCGGAGTTAAAAAAGCCAGCTGGTAAAACTAACACATTCTGTAACCTATCATGACTGATCCTATTTCTGACTATCTAACGCGAATTCGCAATGCCCAGCAAGCCGGTCATCGTCGTGTTGATATCCCTGCTTCAAAAATAAAAAGGGCGATCACACAGATCCTGCTTGACAAAGGGTACATTCAGCGTTACCTGGATATCGATGATAATCAGCAGGGCCTGATCCGTATTTTTTTGAAATACGATCATTATGGACTGCCGGTTATCAAGAAGATGACCCGGGTGTCCCGTCCCGGACTTCGCAAATACTGCGTATCCGATGATATTCCGCGTGTCCATAACGGACTTGGTGTCGCAATCCTGACAACCTCCCACGGAGTTATGACCGACAAGGAAGCCCGCAGACTTCGGGTTGGTGGCGAAATTCTCTGTTACGTCTACTAAATATATTGTAACTATGTCTCGAATTGGTAATATGCCAGTACCCCTGGCCAAAGGTGTTGAGTTCTCTGTTGACCCTGCCAACAAGGTAACGGTCAAGGGAACAAAGGGAGAATTATCCCTGCAAGTGGATCCCCGTCTCAAGGTGGAAAAGAAAGAGGATGAAATTGTTGTAGCCCGTGAATCTGACGAAAAAAGCATCAAGTCACTTCATGGCCTCTACCGTGTTTTGATCTCAAATCTTATCACCGGCGTGACTGACGGGTTTAAAAAGGAGCTTGAGATTATTGGCGTTGGTTATCGTGCCAATTTGAACGGCAACGTCCTTGAACTGACGCTTGGATATTCTCATCCATTTTTCTTTGTGCCGCCGGATGGTATAACGATTGAAGTGGATACCAAGTCATCTAAAAATCCGAGAATCAGCATTTCCGGCATGGATAAGGAGCTTGTGGGTCAGGTTGCAGCTAAAATCAGATCCCTGCGTCCGCCGGAGCCTTACAAAGGGAAAGGAGTTCGCTATCTCGGTGAATATGTACGCAAGAAAGCCGGTAAATCAGCCGGTAAATAACCCAGGAGTCGAATAATGAGTAATATTGCAAAAAGCAAGCGCAGGTCAAAGATTCGGCACAGAGTCCGTTCCAAAATTTCCGGAACTGCGGAAAAACCCCGGCTTTGTGTCTTTAAAAGTTCAAAGCACGTGTATGCACAGATTATTGATGATCAGGCAAGGGAAACCATTGCTGCTGCTTCCACCGTCTCCAAAAACATGAAAGATGAACTCGGAGAAAAACCAAAAATGGAAAAAGCTGAGGCAATTGGTGTGTTTCTCGCCAAAACTGCCAAGGAGCAGGGGATCACAAAAGTTGTTTTTGACCGAAGCGGATACAAATACCACGGAATTATAAAGAGTCTCGCAGAAGGAGCTCGTAAAGGAGGATTACAGTTTTAATCCATATCGACTATGCCAAAGATTAAAAGAAAACAATACAACATTAAGGCCAGCGAGCTGAATCTTGAAGAAAGGCTTGTCCACATCAACCGCGTTGCAAAGGTTGTAAAAGGCGGCCGGCGATTCAGCTTTAATGCGATCGTAGTGGTCGGAAACAAGGATGGCATTGTCGGACACGGTCTGGGCAAAGCCAACGAAGTGGCTGATGCGATTCAAAAAGGCATCGACAACGCCAAGAAAAACCTGATCCGGATCCCTCTTGCCAAGGGAAGAACCATACCTCATCCTGCTTTGGGAAAATGCGGAGCCGGCAAAGTGCTGCTTCGGCCAGCTGCAGAAGGTACAGGTGTGATCGCCGGTGGACCGGTAAAGGCAGTACTTGAGAATGCCGGTCTTCACAACATTCTGACCAAATCACTCGGGTCGCCCAATCCGCATAACGTGGTCAAGGCCACGATCGATGCACTCAAGCAGCTTCAGGATCCGGTCGAAATTGCTCAGAGAAGAGGCGTTTCTCTGAAAAAAGTTTTTGAGGGATAAGGGATAACAGATTTAAAACGTTAGGTTGACATCCATGAAATTACACAATCTTGTAGCACCGGGTCCGAATAACAAAACCCGCAAACGCGTGGGTCGCGGAGAAGGCTCGGGCCTGGGGAAACAGTCCGGAAGAGGACATAAAGGTCAGAAATCAGGCAGCGGTTACTCGCAAAAACGTGGTTTTGAAGGGGGACAAATGCCCCTTCAGCGCCGTATTCCCAAGTTCGGATTCAAGAATCCCTTCCGGAAAGAGTATGTTGCCCTGAACCTTGATGTGCTTGAGGATTTCAAAAAGCGCGGAAAAATCGGAGAGAAAGTTACCATTAGCGATTTCATTGCCGCAGGAATTATCCGTAAAAATGAACTGGTCAAAGTGCTTGGTCGGGGCGAGGTGGAAACAGCGTTCCAGATTGAAGCGCACCGTTTCAGCAAAACCGCGATCGAAAAAATTGAAAAAGCGGGCGGTTCAGCAACTAAAATCTGAAACTTCTATTGATACCTGAATCCGAATGAGTTTGATTCAAAATTTCCAGAATATTTTTAAAATCGAGGAGTTGCGTAAGCGAATTCTTTATGTCGTTGGAATTCTCCTTGTCTATCGCCTTGGCTCCTATATTACGATGCCGGGTGTGGATGCATCTCAGCTGACGGCAACCACTGGAGCAGCAACAGATCTGCTGGGTCTGTTCGACCTTTTTGTGGGTGGCGCCTTTGCACGTGCCGGTGTATTTGCTCTCGGCATTATGCCCTACATCACCGCTGCGATTATCATCCAGCTGATGGGTGCAGTCGTTCCGTACTTTCAAAAACTGCAGCGTGAAGGCGAGGAAGGCCGGCGCAAGATCAATCAGCTAACCAGATACGGTACGGTGGTAATCACACTTGTGCAGTCCATCGGTTTCGCCATTAACCTGATGAATTCCTCCCCCGAGGCTATTGTTGTGAGCAATACCGCGTTCATTTTGACCAGCATGATCGTTCTGACCGCCGGTACCATCTTTGTGATGTGGCTTGGAGAACGAATAACCGAGAGGGGGATTGGCAACGGTATCTCCCTGCTCATCATGATCGGGATTATTGCAGCGCTGCCAATGAGTTTGCTTAATGAGGTGCAGACCAAGGACAATATTATCATCGTGTTGTTTGAGCTTGGTGTGCTTGTACTGGTGATTGCATCGGTGGTTCTGCTGACGCAGGGACAGCGCCGCATACCGGTTCAATATGCCAAGCGTGTGGTCGGACGTAAAGTGTACGGTGGCACAACCCAGTATCTTCCGCTGCGTGTCAACGCCGCCGGGGTAATGCCGATTATCTTTGCCCAGTCGATCATGTTCATTCCCAGCACGGTCGGAACCTTTTTCCCGGGTAATGAAACCGTGCAGTTGCTAACCGCCTGGTCGAGTGATTTCACAGGGGTGGCCTATTCGATCATCTTCGCAATTATTGTGGTCTTCTTCACGTTCTTCTACACCGCGATCGTGATAAATCCCAAGCAGATGGCGGATACAATGAAGCAACAGGGCGGATTTATTCCCGGCGTGCGTCCCGGTAAGCAGACGGTTGAGTTTATTGACAACATACTGTCGCGGATTACATTGCCAGGATCCATCTTTATTGCCATTGTAGCCATTCTGCCGGCAGTGGCAGCCAATTTTGGAGTAACACCCGGGTTCGCCATGTTTTATGGAGGTACCAGTTTGCTGATTATCGTCAGCGTATCCCTGGACACCCTGCAGCAAATTGAAAGTCATCTGATGATGCGTCACTATGACGGGTTTATGAAAACCGGTCGATTGCGCGGAAGAAGAAGGTAATAACCCGTGGTCTATCTGAAAAACGACAATGAGATTGAGAAAATGCGCGCGAGTGCTCAGCTGGTGTCCCGGACACTTGCTGCGGTAGCCGGACACATCCGGGATGATGTGACCACGGGTGAGCTCAATCAAATTGCAGAGGATTTTATCAAAAAACATAATGGAAGGCCGGTGTTCAAGGGATACGGACCCAGGAAAAATCCGTTTCCGGCGGCGCTGTGCATATCCGTTAACGAAGAAGTAGTACATGGAATACCGGGCGACCGGATTCTGAAGGCCGGAGATATCGTGTCGATTGACTGCGGTATTTTCAAAAATGGATTTGTTGGCGATTCAGCGTATACGTTCATTGTCGAGGAGTGTGACGATCAGACGATGTCACTTCTCAAAACGACCCTGGAATCGTTGTACATCGGAATTGACAAAAGCAGGCACGGCAATACCACCGGTGATATCGGTGCGGCAATTCAGGCACATTGTGAATCAGCCGGTTACGGTGTTATCCGGGAGCTGGTGGGACACGGTGTCGGCAGAAACCTGCACGAGGATCCCGCTGTACCCAATTATGGAATTGCGGGCAGGGGAAAGCGGCTGCGCAGTGGTACAACGCTGGCTGTGGAACCCATGATTACCATGGGTAGTCGTGAGATCAAAACACTCGATGATGGCTGGACGATCGTCACGGCCGACAAAAAATGTTCCGCTCACTATGAGCATGACATTGTGGTAAAAGAGGGCGAAGCTGATATTTTGAGCACTTTTGCCTATATTGAGGAGATAACCAAAATTCAAATCGACAATGTCGTAATCCATGGCTAAACAAGAGCCCATTAAGCAGGAAGGAACCATTGTAGAAGCACTGCCCAATGCGCAGTTTCGTGTGGAACTCGAAAACGGCCACGAAATACTGGCGCATGTATCGGGTAAAATGAGAATGTATTATATCAAAATTTTACCAGGTGACAAGGTGACTGTTGAAATGTCGCCTTATGATCTGACTAAAGGAAGAATCACATACCGTTATAAATAAGTTCATGAAAACGAAAACATCCGTTCGTAAAAGAGGTCCCGGCGACAAGATGGTCCGCCGCAAGGGACGACTGTATATCATCAACAAAAAAAATCCCCGAAACAAAAAGAGACAAGGGTAAACTCAGGAAATCAGACGTATGGCTCGAATTGCAGGAGTAGACTTACCTAAAAACAAACGCGGTGTGATCGGACTTACCTATATCTTTGGCATAGGAAATTCCCGGTCCCGGCTCATTCTTGAAAAGCTCGGAATCGATCTGAACAAAAAGGTTCATGATTGGGATGAGGACGAAGTAACCAAAATTCGCAAGGAAATTGAAAGCGAGTTCAAGACAGAAGGTGCATTGCGATCTGAAGTGAACGCCAATATTAAGCGTCTCATGGATATCGGCTCCTACCGTGGTTTCAGACACCGGAGGGGCTTGCCTGTCAGAGGCCAGCGCACCAAAACCAACGCTCGCACCCGGAAAGGAAGACGCCGGACGGTTGCAGGCAAGAAAATAGCCCCAAGAAAGTAACATAGTTTGAATGACCCACGATAATTATGGCAAAAAAGCAAGTAAAAACAACAGCTACAAAGAAGAAGAAAAAGCAGCTGACCGATCCGAACGGCCGTGCTTATGTCAAGGCCACGTTTAATAACGTCACGGTTACCATCACCGATGCCGGCGGCAATGTATTGTCCTGGTCAACATCAGGTCGGGAAGGATTCAAGGGATCCCGAAAGAATACACCTTATGCTGCTCAAATGAGCTCGCAAACAGCAGCGAAAGCGGCATATGACATGGGCCTCAGGAAGGTTGATGTCTTTGTCAAAGGTCCCGGATCCGGCCGTGAAGCGGCAATCAGGGCTCTGGCAACCTCCGGGCTGGAAGTCCAGGTGATAACGGACCAGACACCCATTCCCCACAACGGATGCCGTCCACCCAAGCGCAGAAGAGTTTAATAACGATAGTTTAACAGAACATGGCAAGATATACTGGACCCAAGCAAAAAAGAGCGAGAAGATTCAAAGAACCGATTTTTGGTCCGAGCAAGGCGCT
>SLKA01000025.1 GCA_007134845.1 Balneolales bacterium | reverse complement strand
TGAGTCCGGCCTCCCGGGCTATCTTTCTTTATGCACTTTTACATGCTGATCCGCAACCTGAATTTACCACTGCTCAGCTTGCCGGTCATTTCGGTTATAGTCCAATGACGTTTTCGCGTGCATTTGATCAACTTGCCGATGCACAACTCGGAGAAATCACCAAAAAGGGCAAATTCAGAAAATTGGTCTTTCGAAAACAGAATCATGTCGACCCACTTTCGCTCTATTTGAGTCTAAAAGGCAGTGAAGATGAAAGAATCCAGGGTGGATTGGACATCATGATGGAGCAGTTGCCATGGTAGATGGAATTGATATATTCAAGCAGATTATCATAATGTATGGCCTTGATTAGTAAATTGCGTGTAAATCAGTATGTCAAAGAACAGCTGCTATAAAAATTGTGCTTACTTTCCGGGGCAATATGGGAACACTGCGGGAGCACACATGGGCACCTTTCCTCGAACGCATAAGTTCCGTACTATCACATAAGACATCTATAGACATCGATCATAGACGGCCAGACGGATAAAACAGCTTATGCGGCTGCAAGTACATACGGTTTTGATACTGACCCTCGGGCTTTTTGGCGCCATCCGGGGTGTTGCGGGATGCTCGCAAGATCAGGAAACCCGGGAATGTCCGAATGAGGAAATTTCGGTGGAAGGTCATCTGCGTCTGATGGGAAACGAACCTTTTGTCCGCACAGCAGTGATCACCGCTGACGACAAACGCTATCTGCTGCACGCGGATCCCCAATTAATCGATACGTTGTGGCAGGCCCGCTCAAAACTGGAGATTACCGGCCGCTGCCTGGATGACCACGAATTTACCCCGCCGGGCATCTATATTGAAGTCCGGTCCTGGAAACCTGTCAACAACCCCTAAATCAGCAAGTCATGCCTGTTCAAAAAACGGCGCTTATCATCCTTATTGCCATCTTGTCCGCTGCGGGTTCTCTTCTTGCCGATACCATTCCGAAAACCATCCCTTTCTCCGGTATGCCCCAGGAAAGCCATGTCTGCGGATCCATATTCATGCCGTTTCTGATCAACCTGGATGACTATACCGATCACCAGAGAAATCAGACATTGATTTTTCATGATGATCCTGATGACCCCGAAGTCGGCGACCGCCGGAATTTTTACGTCGTCAATTTTGTGGAGAGCAGCTCTACTACGGTATTCGACGATATTGAATTCGAACTGAGAGCCATCAGTTACAAATCCGAAATATGGGTCGAAGTTGCGGAAATGGGGGAAGATAAAATCAGCGATGAGGTTGTGGCGGATATCCTGCAGGAACAGGACGAGCGGACATCCAACCATTCCTGGAATCCCGATCTCGGTATCATTGACATAGGCCGGCAGCTGTTCGGAGATCCGCCCGATTTTGACGGTTCCGGCCGGTTGAAGACCCTGCTGGTGGATATTCAGGATGGCTGGGATCCGGAGAAAGGCGGAGGATTCATTGCCGGTTTTTTCAATCCGGCGGATCAGGCACAGCGTCATCCCAACAGCAACAAGGCTGATATCATTTATATCAATACCTATCCGGGTATTTACAGGGAAGGCGTGGCTCCGGATGCTTCGCGAAGGTTCGGTACGCTTGCCCACGAATATCAGCATCTCATCCATTACTCCTACGGCAACCTGAACACATTTCAGAATGAAGGTCAATCGGAATTTGCAGAACTGATCAGCGGTTATGGCGCCCGGTCCATGAGATGGCTGGAACGGCCCGAAGAAATAGACGGTACCGTTGACGTGAGTTCCGGTCCCGAGGGGCTGTATCGCTGGCGCAGAAACAGCAACGATGTGCTGCTCGACTATCAACGGGCGCAGTTGCTGCACAGCTATGTTTATGAACGGACCGATGCCGAACGTGCCGGCAGCATCACCCGCGCTTCTTCCGGCGACAAGAGCGCCTATCTGAGTGCGCTGGATGGAACCGGCATCAGCTGGGAGGAGTTTATTCGCGATTTCCAGATCACCAACCGGGTGAATAATCCGGATATTGATGATGGCAGATATTCCTACTCCCTTCCTCAGCTGACACGCATTCGTGCAACCGGAATTCACACGGAATACAACACCCTGCCCAAAGTTGCGGAGTCCGGCCCGAGCCAGAACGTCATGAATTCCAGTGCTGAAGTCATGTACGGCGGCGGTTATTACTCGCTTTTTGAACTTCCGTCGAATTTGACCATAGAGCTGGCCGGTGACGACCACGTAACATGGGGAGCCATCCTCATCGATGTGCTGAACGGCGACGAAGTGGTTCTGCTGCAGGACGGATCCAACCGGATCGAGGGGACATACGACGAGATCGTGATCGTCGGGGCCAATACGAGAGAACAGGGCACAAGCGAAGAAAATCCCGGAACCCGGCAATACACCTACACGTTCACCCTTGATGCCGTCGATATTTATGCCGGCAGCGAAGATACGCCCGATGCATTCCGGCTGTACGGCGCCTATCCGAATCCGTTCAATCCGGCGACACACATCCGCTACTCCGTGCCAGCGGCTTCCCGTGTGACCCTTTCTGTCTACAATGTGCTGGGACAGCGGGTGGCAACGCTTGTGAACGGGGAGAAAGGTCGCGGCACCCATGATGTGACATTTGACGCCTCGGGGCTGTCCGGCGGCGTGTATCTGTACAGGCTGCAGGCTGATTCCGAGGCTGCTTCACATGCCGCTTCGGGGAAGATGCTGCTGGTCAAGTGAAATGCCTGCTGTTGTTATCCTCCTTTTCTTGTATCACAATGATGAAATGCCCATGACAGAGCACAATCTCTGACACACATGCGAATGATTAAATACTGTCATGGCATTCTATGTGACATTATGAATCGAAATTGATTTAAACAGATGAAATGAACATGACAGCCTCCGGCTGACACACAGGAGCATGATCAAATCCTGTCATGTGAATTCATTCTGACAATATGAATCTTAATTGATTTAAACAGATGAAACGGGATACGGAGATAACAAAGAGGAGGTCATTGACTCGTAATAATAATCAGTTTTACACCACACAAAATCGCCCAACCATTAGCTATTAATCGGGTAACTCTGATAGTTTGATTCGAGCATATGTGCCTCGCTTTTTGTCTTCCGGGTGAGGTTCGATTCCCAATATGGTAATCTCTTTTCGATTTGGTCCATACGCCCAATAAAAACGTCTCGCTGTTTTCCCCTGATCCAAATACGATTGCCATATTTTCATTCCATACTTCTTGCTCAATGGTTCGATAGCATGAGTTTTTAACCCTGGGTGTTTTGGATTCGCACTCAAGTTTGTGATGGCTTTACCGAAGCGATTGAATAGTTCATGCTCTTCAGGTTTCAACGTATTGGCTTTGCGTTTCTCAAGCAATGAATTCCAAAACGCCTTCATCTCAGGCACTCCCATCCGAATAGTATACATGGGATTAATCCAGAAGTTTGTTTAGTTCTTCCAAATCAACCGGATCAGAGGCATTCCCCTTTTTCAGTTGATCAATTGATTTATCCATCATTTCCAAAGTCTTTTGAGAAATGGCGTCAGGATGAACTAATACTCGAGGGCTAAGCTCAATGGTACCATCTTGTTTTTCACGTACCCGATAATACATCGTTTTTGCACCACGAAGTGTCAATCGCTTCTTGGAATCCAGCCGGGCGTCATATTCTTTAATTGCACGTGCCATTATTTTCGTCTTACGTTTTTTATTGTAAGATCAAAGATAATAAATTGTGGGATATCCCACAACAGGCAATATCCAGCGGATACGAACAACGGGTAGCAACACTTGTGACCGGGGAGAAAGGTCCCGGCACTAAAGGGGTGTTAAGAAGGAAGCTTTCACTTCCATTGCGGCGGAACTGGTTACAAAGGCCGATCCAAAAAAATTTGTAACCTTTGGGAACTTCGTGCGTCACACAGTCAGATTTCAAAAAATATTGGAATCACTTGCTTGGAATCACTTACGAAGGCATAACGGCATAGGTTATTTGTGAAATGCCTGGAGGGGTTATTTCCTGAATGCCGCTTGGAAGGTCTGAAAATCGAAGTCACACAATTCTCAATGTGACTTCCGGCACCATCATTATTATTATTTAATAGCATTTAGTATGACTCTGAACCAGTTGACCTGCAAGACCGTATCGAGCCGGGCCGTCCCCAGGGCCATCGGCCAAATCCTGAATGTCCCGAAACAGTCGGGCATACCGGATACCCCGGAGCGGATGCAGCGGATGCAATGGATGCAACAGTGGCACGACCAAGTCCTGGAAGCGGAGAACGCTCAGCGCAACCCCTCCTTTCGGCTGCGGGAACGCACTAAGGAACTCAACTGCCTCTACGCCGTCATCGACACCCTCCAGACATCGCGCCCGGGGCTGAAATTCGATGAGGTCATCCAGAGGGTGCTCATGATCCTCCCCGGGGGTATGCTCCACCCCGAAAGGGTCGGCCTGAACCTGCTGATCGGGAGAAAAAGTTACACCATGCCCCTGTTCCAGGTGTCCGGCAGCAATCTCGTTGCCGCATGCACTGCAGAGGACGGGATCCAAATTGAATTACGCGTGAGCCTGCAACCAAGCAACGGAGACGGCACGAAGGAACGGTTCCTTGAGCAAGAACAGGTACTGCTGGACAAGATCGTCCTGCTGATCCGCCGGTTCTACCACCACCACATCAATGTCTCCAGGCTGTCCGAGCTGGAGGAACATACCGAGGAACGCGCGATCCAGCGGGCACTGGTGGAGAGCGAAAGGAAATTCCGAAACATGGTCGAGCACGCCCCGGAGCCGATCGCCATCATCACGGACCAGCATTTTGCCTACCTCAACCCCGCCGCCATCGCCCTTTACGGGGCAGCCGGGGGCAAGGATGGGGGCAAGGATGGGGGCAAGGATGGGGGCAAGAACGGGGACGGCTCGTTGACCGGCACACCGGTCATGGACTGTATTCACCCCGCTTTTCACGATGAGGTCAGGGAGCGCATCCGCCAGCTCCTCAAAGAGGAAAAAGCCCATACCGATCCAAGCCAACAGACTCACATCAAGCTCGATGGCAGCCAAATATGGGTCGATGTCGTCGGCTCGCCCATCCACTACCAGGGAAAAAACAGCATTCTCCTGTTCATTCGTGATATCACCCGGCAAATCGAAAACGAAAAGCAGATCCGCCGGAACCTGCAGGAAAAGGAAGTGATGCTGTCCGAGATCCATCACCGGGTCAAGAACAACCTGGCGGTGATAACCGGACTGCTCGAGCTGGAAGCCGGCATTTCGGAAAATCCCGAAATTGTGAACGTGCTCCGGAAGGCGGAAAACCGCGTGCGCTCCATGGCGCTTGTCCACGAAAAACTCTACCAGTCCGAATCCTTCGCCGAAATCGCTTTCAAACCCTATATCACCGAACTGACCGATTTCGTCAAAGGCTATTTCACACGGAGTGACCTCTCCGTCGATTTTCATTTCGAACTGGAGCCGGTCCTCCTGGATATCAACCGGGCCGTGCCCTGCGGCATCATCCTCAACGAAATTCTCACCAACGGCCTTAAATATGCCTTCCCGGACCGCAACAGCGGGAGCATCACGCTGACCCTTCTGGAAAGTGACCGTGAAATCCGGCTCACCTACCGGGACGACGGTGTGGGCATAGCGGAAGAGACCCTGGAGCAAATCAGTGCCGGCCAGGCGGCTACCCTCGGCATGGAGTTGATCCTGGCGCTCACCCGCCAGCTGAATGGCACCCTGGATATCACAAACCACGATGGCACCCGGATAGAGTTGCGGTTTCCCAGGAACCAGAAATAGCCGGGCCGGGAGCCCTTATGGAAGGGCGGAAGCCTTTCCACCCGGCGGGTTGAAATTGCCTTGTTATAGCCCGAACTTACTCATGAAGCAATTCCCAAAATCCTCGTGGCGAAATAATCTTAAGCTGTGATACTTTTTTTGAAATTACCAAAAGATCATTATCTCCAGTAACTAAAATATCAGCTTTTGCCCTTATTGCTGATTCCAACACCCACCGATCATCCTCATCCCGAACTTTTATCCTGGAAGGTTCATCAGGTATCGGTTCTATGTGATGCTTGCGAAGAAACTGAAGAACATCTAATGCCTTTCTTTCAGGAACCTTGAGTTTCTGAACAAGCACACGATGTAGTTCTTGTAAAACAAATTCTCCAGTCATTAATTGATGATCGGCAAGGATTACTTCAAGCAGATCCGCACATAAACCTCTTGCTGTGAATGCACTGACCAAAACATTGGTATCAGCAAAAATTTTCATGTCACTTCACGAAATACATCTTCATCTGTGAGCCATCCTTGTGCTTCACCATAGGGTAATAGCTCTTTACGTAGCTGTTGAAATGAATCAATAGATAACTGACGCTTTAAAGCCTGCCGGACCAATTCACTTTTTGACTGACCGGATCGTATTGATGCCTCTTCAAGAAGCTGTTCCAGTTCTTTATCGATTCGAATAGTGATTGTAGAATCCATAGCAATGTTTTTTTCTTCAATGTAATGCAATGTAATACATCACTAACGGTGAATCAACTTCTTTTCGTGTATAGAAGGGCTATAACGGCCACGCGTTTAACCGGCGGGGTGGTTGCTGTTGTGGATGGGCGAGATCCGTCCACTCGTCCGGTTGATTCGAAGAACCGTGAAGCGAAACGCTTGTCAGGTTGGCGTAGTCATTGAGAAAACATTCTTTGGAGTACATTCAGGACTTTATTCTGTGCTGGTTCACTGATTGTTCCTATTATCTTTACTAACCGCTGTTTATCAACTGTTCGAATTTGATCCAGAACAATTTGACCTTGTTTTCCCTCAAAGTTGGTTTTGACCCTGGTGGGATATGATTTCTGAGTTGAAGTCAAGGGAGCGATGATGACGGTTCTGATATGGCGATTCATCTCATCAGGTGAGACGACAAGGCACGGCCGGGTCTTTTTGATCTCCGAACCCCTGGTCGGATCCAAAGAAATCAGGAAAACATCAAATCGTTTGACGCCGGCAGGGTCTACCATGTCCACTCCGTCTCATCCCAATTATTGGGTGATTCATCAGTTTCCGG
>SLKA01000069.1 GCA_007134845.1 Balneolales bacterium | reverse complement strand
CGCTCCTTGACCCTCATAAAAACTCTTTTCCATCCGGAGCCATCTATCTGAATCGGAGACGCAATCGATTTGCTTTTATTCATCTCATTCTATTGTTGATGATTTTGACAAAGGCATTGCAATGACACTGAAACCAATCATATCATAAATATATGCAATCATTCATCAAATGATTGCATAAGGAATGGAGACAGTTTTGGACAGACTTCAGAATTCATCGCCACGCAGAAGAAATTCCGAGTACAAAAAAACAAAAAGCCCCTGCATTGCTATCCTATTGCAATACAAGGGCTTTGAGAGTACCGCCGGCCGGGATCGAACCGGCACGGGCTTTTAAGGCCCATTGGATTTTAAGTCCAACGTGTCTACCAATTCCACCACGGCGGCACACGAAATCCTCAATCTTCAAAGATAACGCAGATTATTGTCATCTACAACGATGTGTGCGCCTCTCCTTGCCAGACAACTTCTCCTCATCCTCACTCATGTTTCAATTGCAATCACTGTGTCGATGATGCGAGAGCACCCTGGGTAACTGCCCAACACTGGAATTAAAGATGCAACCCTGCATGATTTTTTTAAAAATTTATCGTATGATGAAAGGATACAGCCATGTGAATGAACCGACAGCAATACGCTCTTACCAGCCCGTACGTTAGTTCATGAAACGGGATGAATTTCATCAGGGAACGAAAGCCCCCTGTTTTTTTCGTTCTTATTGTATCTTTTTTGATGTGTAGTTGTGAACGCTTATTTCGTATGACGATCCAAAATCCGGATATCACCCATGAACTCGAATCTGTACAGCTTGACCCTGCACAGCAGGTGGAGCTGAACAATCTGCTGAACGAGTGTCATGAACACATGGAATCCTGTGATGCTGAACTTATTGCAAAAGCGTTCAAATTGTCGTTTTTATCGCATAAAGGCATTGTAAGGGCATCCGGCGAACCATATTATCTACACCCTCTGGAGGTGGCCCGCATTGTGATCAAGGAGATCGGAATGGATGATGTTTCGGTTGCCGCAGCGCTTCTGCATGATACGGTCGAGGACACCGAGGTAGGGCTGGACGATATTCGCACCGAATTTGGTTCGTCGGTAGCGCATCTGATCGACGGCATGACCAAAATTTCCGGTGTCTTTAAAAACAAGGGGGTCAAGCAGGCCGAAACCTTCATGAAGCTGCTGCTGTCGATGGCGGAGGACCTGCGTGTGGTGCTTATCAAATTTGCCGACCGGCTGCATAACATGCGCACCATCCAGCATCTTCCCCGGAAAAAGCAGCTCAGTATTGCCACCGAAACCATGGAGCTTTTTGCTCCGCTTGCCCATCGTTTCGGTATCTACAATATAAAAAGCGAGCTCGAGGATCTCTGCTTCAAAACGCTCGATCCGACCGGATACAAATTCATCGCACGTAAACTGCGCGAGAAAAAGGATGCGAGGGAAGCGTTTATCAGCAAATTCCTGGAACCTGTCGAGGAACAGCTTCGCGCCTCCGGTTTCAACTTCAAAATCAAGGGCCGACCCAAGCACATCTACTCCATCTATCGCAAGATGACGCGGCAACAGAAGCCTTTTGAGGAAATCTACGATTTGTTCGCTATCCGCATTATTCTGCAGGAACCCCATACGAAAGAAGATTGCTGGCGTGTCTATTCGTTCATCACCGATTCCTACACACCTATTCCCGAACGGTTCCGTGACTTCATTTCGGTGCCCAAGGCTAACGGGTACCAGTCACTTCACACCACGGTGATCACCAACACCGGCCAGAAAGTGGAGATCCAGATCCGGACCGCAAAGATGGATGAGATCGCTGAACGGGGATTTGCCGCGCACTGGCGCTACAAGGAGGGGGCCGCCAAGGAACAGGATATCAACCGGTTTGTCAACTGGGTGCGCGATGTGCTTGACAACCCTCGTCCGGAGGCCGCCACTGAATTCGTGGAGGATTTTCAGCTCAACCTCTACACGGATGAGATCTACGTCTTTTCGCCGAAAGGAGAGCTCAGGACTCTTCCCAAAGGTGCTACACCGATCGATTTTGCGTTTGAAATTCACAGCGAGGTAGGCGAGCGCGCCCTTGCCGCCAAGGTGAACGGAAAAATTGTTCCGCTGCGTCAGAGACTGAAAAGCGGCGACCAGGTCGAGATCATTACCGGAAAGCAGGTCAATCTAAACCCGGACTGGATCAATGATGTGGTCACTCACAAAGCCCGGGCAAGGCTCCGGCAGTACATCAAACAGAAGGAGCGCAAGGTTTCCAATGAAGGGCGCCAGCTCTGGAACAAAAAGGCCGATCGCGCAGGTATTGAAATTTCCGATCAGGAGCTGGCAAAAGTTGCTACCAGGCTTCGGTACTCTTCACTTCAAATGATGTTTTTTGATATCGGATCCGGCGTCTATGACGTGAACAAGCTCATGAAAGCGGTCAAAAGCTATATGAGCAAAGGCCGCGTGGATGAGAGCGAGGCAAAGGATGACGAACAGGATTCACCGGCAGCCGACCACTACAAAATCGCATATGACATCAATAACCTGCAGAGCGGAAGTGAGGGGCTGATCCTGAACGGCGAATTGACCGATGTCAAATTCTCATTCGCCCGATGCTGCAATCCGATTCCGGGTGACGATGTGATCGGCTTCATCAGCCGGGAGGGTGATATCAAGATACACCGTGTGAGTTGCAAGAACACACGCCATCTCATCAAAACGGATGGAGAACGCATTGTCGATGTCTCTTGGGCGCGAAATACCGGCACTCAGTTCATGGCGGCAATCCGTGTTATCGGGGAGGATCGCGTCGGTCTGGTCAGCGATATCTCCAGCCTGATCTCTAAAAACCTTAAAACCAACATGAAGAGCATCAATGTGACCAGCGACAGCGGTATGTTCGAAGGTACGCTTATCATCATGGTGGACGGTATCGGGCACCTGGAGAAAGTGATTGCCCGGCTGCAGAAGATTGATGGCATTAAAGAAGTTTACCGCTATGAATAATAAAATTAAATGTGCTATACGTATTTTATTAATGGTACGTTAGTTGTATATTAAATATATAGTTAACAAGCGACTATCCCGCAGTTAATTTTACATTACACTTCTGTTTGGGGTTCACGCCTGCAAACAGATCTATGGACTTGTTATCATTTACCTAAACGAGGCTGCTCAATACTCTGTACGCGTCTCTCAATTATTAACCGCAATATAAATCAATATTACCAATGACTTATACGAAAAGAGATATAGTACGTCGCATATCTGAAAAAAAGAATGTACCGATGGTTCAGGTTGAGCCATGGGTGGATGCTGTAATCGAGGCTGTGCGCGACACCATGATGGAAGCCAGACCCACTTGTCGTATTGAAATCCGCGATTTCGGTGTGTTCGAAGTTAAGGTCACCAAAGCGAAGCCCAAGGCTCGCAATCCGAAGACCAACGAGGTTATTTACGTGCCTGAGCACAGAAAAACCCATTTCAAGCCCAGCAAGCTGCTCAAGGAATTTCTGCGACAGCCTCTGGAGAAAAAACAACTCGAAGAAGCATAATTGCTGCCAGGTTGACACGTATCCAACGAATTATCGGCGTCGATGTCGGCCTGAAACGCGTAGGTATCGCCCAGTCGGATTTGACCGGAATCCTGGCAAGTCCGCTGGGCACTTTTTCATATGACGAGGCTATTGCAAAGCTGGCCGGGCTTTGTGACGCGGGAGAGGTGCAGCTCATTGTTGTCGGCTGGCCGCTAACGCTGCGCGGAGAAGAGGGCGATTCGGTTGCAATGGTGAAGAAGTTTCTTGTAAAACTGAAGAAAGGGACGGGTGAGGTTCCGATACAGACCCTTGATGAGCGATTTACATCCACTATTGCCCGGCAATCGATCCGCGACTCCGGTGCCCGCCAGAAAAAACGCCGCAGAAAAGAGTTGATTGATTCTACCGCAGCGACTATACTCCTGCAGAATTATTTAGACGCAAAATAACTCCGGACGTAAAGCAAGCCGCACGAAATGTCTATCCTGCCAGTCGTTACGTATGACGATCCTGTATTGAGGAAACCTGCCGATCCGGTTGATCCGGATCACCCCGAACTTCAGTCGTTCATCGACGACCTCTTTGAGACTATGTATGAGGCCAACGGGGTCGGACTGGCTGCCCCGCAGGTGGGAGTTTCCCTGGCACTTTTTGTGGTGGATGCCGATGCTATTACCGAGGACGAAGATGAGGAAGATTTTGGTCCGGGTGTTTTTATCAATCCCGAGATAGAAACCGTGGAACAGGAGAAATGGGATGCCGAAGAAGGTTGTCTGAGCCTACCGGAGATCCGTGAAAAAGTCACCCGTCCAGACACCATTCGCATTCGCTATCTGGACCGGGAATTCCAGCCCCATGAGGAAGTGCACAACGGTTGGTATGCCCGGGTGCTTCAGCATGAGTACGATCATCTCAAGGGCATCCTGTTCATCGATTACCTTGGAGCGTTTCGGAAGAGGCTGATCCGCAAAAAACTGGAGGAGATTCGGCAGGGCAGTGTAAAAGCGGAATATCCTCTGGCATCCAAGAGTCAGGAAGACAGTCCGCAAATTGATTATAAGTTTAAGGAAAGCCGCTAAAAAAGTTGAATTCCGTATTTCCGCGATACATCCGCGACACATCGGACAGCTTCCATCATTTGTCACTTTTCAGATATCACTTTCTTAAAACCGGTGCCATGGCAAGCAAGTTATTGAATATTGTTTTCATGGGGAATCCTGATTTTTCTGTTCCGAGCCTTGAGTGTCTGGCCTCCAGCCGTCACAACCTCCAGGCCGTGGTTACCGGAAGCGACAAGCGCAGGGGGAGGGGCGGCGACCGCACCCCGTCACCGGTCAAGTCCGCCGCACTCAATCGCTCACTCCGGGTCATCGAAGCGGATGACATGCGCAGCGAATCCTTTCAGCGTGAGCTGGCCGCCTTGCATCCTGATTTGCTGGTAGTTGTGGCCTACAAACTTCTTCCGCCGGCCGTGCTCTCCATCCCGGCCATCGGTTCGCTCAATCTGCATGCGTCACTTCTCCCGAAATACCGGGGTGCCGCACCCATCCACTGGGCGCTGATCAACGGCGAGACCGAAACCGGGTGTACCGTTTTTCTTCTGGATGAAGGCATGGATACCGGGTCGATTCTCCATCAGAAAAAAACATCTGTCGGTTTGCTTGAAACTACCGGTGATGTATATAACAGGCTGAAAGTTACAGGTGCTGAGCTGCTTGTTAAAAGCGTCGATGAAATTGCAGAAGGCACCCATCAGAAAAAGTCACAGGATGAGCACCTGGCCACGAAAGCACCGAAAATCACCCCGGATGATGCCCGCATTCAATTTCGTAGAGAGGCTATGGCGGTTCACAACTTTATTCGTGGTATGAGCCCGTTTCCCGGTGCATGGACCCTGCACGAAGGACGAAAACTAAAGATATTCCGCACGGAGCCGGCACCGCAGATTCGTCTGGAACCCGGAAAAGCGGAGATTGTCAGCGGCACCGCTTACGCCGGCTGCCTTGATGGCAGTGTAGCTCTGAGAGAAGTGCAGCCGGAGGGAAAAAAGCAGATGAGCGGTATGGACTTTCTGAACGGACTGGGAGGCAATACGATTTTATCGACATAATCCGTTTCAAAGGCGGTGACTTTTTTCCTGAAAAAAATAGTTGCAAGATTTCTGACAACTCCGCATCATTGCATCACATCATTTTCACCATTAAATAGATCCTGATATCTATGGAAACTTCGTCTTTAATTGATGCTTGCAAGTCGGGTGACGTTGAAGCTATGAAGGCGCATCTCAAAGCAGGTGCCGATATTAACGTCGTATCTGCTACCGGATCAACCCCATTGATCTATGCGGCACAAAACAATCAGCTGGAAGCTGTGGAGCTGCTTCTTAAAAAAGGGGCAAAAGTCAACGAAAAAAACAAAATCGGTGGAACCGCATTAAACCGGGCGGCGGAAAACGGAAATCTCGAAATGATGAACCTACTGTTTGATTATGATGCAGAGATCGGTCCGCTTGCCTTGATTCTTGCAGCAAGAGAGGGACAGCTTCAGGCGGCGAAGCTTCTTGTGGAAAAGGGGGCCGATATCAATGCCCGCCAGCATTGGGGTCAGACGGCTCTTATGTTTGCCGCAAGAGAGGGGCACCTGGACGTCGTCAGATACCTGATTTCAAAGGGAGCCGATGTCAGGGTAAAAGACAAAAACGGAAACACAGCCCTGAATCACGCGAATGAAAATGAGCAGTCGGATGTGGCTGTTGTTCTGAGAAGTGCCGGCGCAACCGAAAGCCGGACGAAAAAACGGACGATTACCGTATCACCCGGAAGTGATGATGACGACGACAGTGATACAGAGGACTCCACTGATGATATTGATATGGACGCCGAAGGCGCCGGTGACGAAGACGATTCTCCCGACAAGGATTAGGGCTGGACGGGTCCGCCATATCGATTGATAACTTGAAAAAGGCCACATTTAGTGGTACCTTTAGACGATTTGAAACAAAGCATTAACTCATTCGTTTGTTCCGGTTTTTGAGGACGAACCAAATCATTATTCAACAGATCAAAAAAATAAGGACTCGTAATATGTCAAGAATAAAAGTAGGAATTAACGGTTTTGGAAGAATTGGACGCCTGGTTACGCGTGCCATTCTCGCCAATTACAATGACAAAATTCAGGTTGTATCGGTTAACGACCTGACAGATGCAAAAACTCTTGCCCACCTGTTCAAGTACGACTCGATTCAGGGTAAATTTGATGGTGAAGTACGCGCGGAAGGCGATTCGCTGGTCATCAACGGTGAAAAGATAAAAGTGACCGCAGAAAGAGATCCAGCCAAACTCTCCTGGGGCAAAGATGGCGTCCGCACTGTAGTCGAATCTACCGGAATATTCACAAGCAGCGATACTGCATCCAAGCACCTCGAGGCCGGGGCGGAAAAAGTAGTAATATCTGCTCCTGCAAAAGGCGATGTCAAAACCATCGTTCTCGGTGTTAATGATGACGAAATCTCTGAAGATGTAAAAATCTACTCCAATGCCAGCTGTACTACCAACTGTCTGGCTCCCATGGTCAAGGTTCTTGACGATGCCTTCG
>SLKA01000016.1 GCA_007134845.1 Balneolales bacterium | reverse complement strand
TATTGCTGCAGACAGCTTCCAATCCCTATGTGACCGAGCTCGGTCCCGCGGAAACAGCCTCCGGTCGATTGAATTTGACTCAGTCGCTGAATTCGATTGCAACCTGGCTGGCACCTCTGTTTATTGTTGCGCTTATCATTCCTGCCGAAGTGCTTGACAGTGCTGTTGAAGAAACCATTGCCTATGTAGGTGTGCAACCCGGGGACTTGCTGCTTCCATTCCTGCTTATTGGAGGTGTGACTCTGGTGATTGGTATTGCCGTTGCCTTGATACGGCTTCCGGATCTCAGCCAGGAAGGCGAAGGCAACTTTAGCAGCACATTCAAATACCGCCACATGCTCTTTGGAGCTTTCGGTATTTTCTGTTATGTAGGTGCTGAAGTGAGTATTGGAACAGCTATCTCATCCTATATCGTACAGCCAGAAATGGGAGGTGGGATCAGTCGTTCTCTCGCCATCCAGTTTGTGGGATTGTACTGGGCCGGAGCCATGATCGGCCGGTTATTCGGAGCGATATCCATGTCCGATATCAAAAACAAGCAGACGAAAACGTTCATGGTTCTTGGCGTGCTCGTCTGGGCATTCATTGTCAGTTTCTATACGCTGGACTGGAACCTGCAAATGGCAATGATATTCCTTGGTTTTGCCATCGTCAACTTTATTCTTATGCAGATTGGTGTGGGAAATGCCAATCGGATTTTGGCCATTTTTGCTGTGGTCGCTATTATACTCGCAGTAACATCCATGTTGTCAACCGGTCGCGTAGCGCTCTGGACGATTGTAACCATAGGTTTGTTTAATTCGATCATGTTCCCGAATATCTTCTCCCTTTCTGTAAAAGGGCTGGATCGAAGTGAGGTTAGCCTTGCATCGGGAATTATAAACACCATGATTGTTGGCGGTGCTGTGGTGCCGGTTATCATGGGGGCGGTTGCCGACCTGTACAATATCGAGATTGCCTTTATCATACCGGTAATCTGCTATGGATACATACTGTTCTTTGCGCTGGTTGGAAGTAAAATCAAACCCAAAGAAGGTGCTGTTGCTGCAGCCACACCCTCGCCGACAATGGGTGCCGATCCTTCGCACAGAAAAGAATAGATTAACCAATGGTATATCAGCGAGGTCAGTTTACCATCGCATGATTGCCAGGTATTAATTCCAGGCCGTTCTCTTATCAGTTAATAAGAGGGCGGCCTTTTTTTTAGTGCTGGTGCTCGATGGTGAATATATGCTACATGAACATAACCAGAATTCATGATCCGGATAGTCCCGATCAAAGGCGGATTATTTTTCCCTGGAAACCGATTGGGCTTTCATCGGGAACATCATTGCAGGTGCCGAGTCGTTTCGCAGTCATGCCGCCCTGTTCGGGCCCAATACTAATGTCTGGTATCAGGACTAATGTCTGGTATCAAGCGGCGCGAACCGGGCTTACCTTTGCGCATGAATTGGGACACATTTTTGGCCTTCGCGACAAGTACCACGAACGAGCACCCTATACGACCGACCACGAAACAAATGGATTCAAAAACCGGAATGCCGATTTCCGCAATCCGTATACGATTCCCTGCATCATGAAAAACAACCGGGGCTTCAGCGATACCACCCCGCGTCGGAATCATGGGAGGATCTTTCAGGCGAGCTGCCGAATACAAGGATTCAGTTGATTCGATATGCCGACTGTCAAACGCTTTTTCCTGGTTCGCCGGAACTCAGTTCATCCAGCACCTGCCACGCATCCGGACCGTACTCAAAGAGCAGGTCCAGTAGCCCGCATCCCGGCACAAAACCGGGGAAATGCTGGCGGTATTCGGGAATATGGAAGACAGGCTGAACGGCATCGGGATGGGGTTTCTGGTAGTTGCGGCTGTTAGGCTCCTGCCAGACGACGGGATTGCCGGTCTTTGTGTATTCGGTCTTAGCTCTGCCGGACTCTGACCCCTCGGTCTCTGTATTGCCGGATTCTGTGCTGTCGGACCTCTCCCGATCACGTTTCGAATCGCCGGAACAGGTTGTGTCATTATCGCTACAGGGATCCGCTATGTGTGTTTCGGAGTCGTGTTCACTCTTCCATTCGGGATACCAGGGGAGCTCAAGATAAGTCCACTGCCGCTTCATCAGGTGACGAACCGCATCCAGCAGAAATTCAGACTCTGCGGCAGTTTCGAGGTCGGCCCGGATCTCCGGCTCGTAGAAATCGAAATAAAGACTGTTTCGGTAGTTGAATTCCAGTGCCTGCCAGTGGTGTTTGAGCCAGGGACGGCGTTCATCAATGCGCACTTCAGAGATGGGCTTGCGCCGGTCCGCGCTCACAAAAGGGATGGTGAGCCACTGATGTCCGTCAGGTGTACGGATTTTGGTCCGGTGCACCCTGCTTTTCCGTGAGAAGGGATGACGGTCATCCAGAATCACACGGCCGGCATTCAGAGCACATGCCATCCATGCCAGATCGGGTGAGTACCCGGGCAGGAGCAGCGCGGTAGCAGCGCAGGGCAATTCGAATTCTTCAAGTGATGTATCTGACATGGAGCTCAGGGCCGGTGAATCATCTCAAAAAGTACATTAAATTATGATAACCATTGTGTGAAATTATGTGATATGAAAAAACCGGAATTGCAATATGGCGGAAACCGTAATGTTTTTATATTGTATATGATTCATGTAAATAATTATTTATGAGTTTTTATAACGACCCCTTTCATATTATAAGTAAGCCTATAGGCGCCATTTGCAACCTCGATTGCGAATACTGCTACTATCTGGAAAAGGAGGATCTGTATCCCGGCACCAAGTCCTTTAAAATGACGGAAGAAGTACTTGATACCTTTACGAGGCAGTATATCTATGCACAGCCGGCTGATACAGCGGAGGTCAATTTTACCTGGCAGGGAGGGGAGCCATCATTGATGGGTCTCCCGTTCTTCAGAAAGGCGCTCGCCCTGCAAAGGAAATATGTGCGTGGCGGCATGAGGATCACCAACTCTTTTCAGACCAATGGCACCAGGCTGAATGATGACTGGGCGCAATTTTTCCGGGATAATGAGTTTCTGGTGGGAATCAGTATTGATGGACCGGAGGACCTTCATGACGAGTTTCGTCCGGATAAACAAGGGTATGGTTCGTTTCATCAGGTGATGGAAGGAGTTGAACTGCTCAAGAAGCATGAAGTGATGTTCAATACCCTTACCTGTGTTCAGTCAAGCAACTCCTCATATCCTGTCAAGGTCTACCGTTTTCTGAAAGAGATTGGATCCACGCACCTGCAGTTCATCCCTATTGTCGAACCTGTGGCGGATGGCAGTGTAAGTTACAGAAGTGTGCATCCGAAAAAATACGGGACGTTTCTTAGCGGGGTTTTTAATGAATGGCTTAAGCAAAAAGATGTCGGCCGGATATTTGTTCAGGATTTCGATGTAGCGTTAAGTATTCTTGCCGGTTATCCTTCCCCCATTTGCATTCATGCCGAAACGTGTGGCCATGCCATGGCAATTGAGCATAATGGTGATGTCTACAGTTGTGACCATTTTGTGTTTCCGGAGTACAAGCTTGGAAATGTGATGGAGCAGCAGGCCAAGACCATGCATGAAAGCGCAATGCAGCAGGAATTCGGACTGAATAAAAAAGACAAGCTGCCGGCTTACTGCAGGGAATGTGATTTTTTGAAGGTATGCAACGGCGGGTGTCCCAAAGATCGGATTATTGAAACCCCCGATGGTGAACCGGGACTGAATTATCTGTGCCAGGGTTACAAAACGTTTTATGCACACTCCTATCCGGTTTTCAAGAAGATGGTAAAGTGCCTGGAACTTGGGTATGCGCCAAGTAAATACAAAAATGTCTGACCCTTTTCTATCTACATAACGACTGTTGAATTATGCTTTTTAGAAACCGAATTGCAAGTTCGCTCTTGGTTGAGAATAGTCAAACAGGAAAATTGAGTCTGATTATGGTGATTGCCGTGTTGACACTGGTTTTCATTTTGATACTGGCTTTCAGTTTAAATGCGTCTGCGCAACATGGCTATGATGCACCCTGTTGCTCGGATATTTCGCGGCAAACGCTGGGTAACAAGGATGCCGGGAAAAATGCAGGAGCGAGGCAAGTTGCCGCCCAGGTACCGGAGGGAATGGTTCTTGTCCCGGGTGGAGAAGCTACCATTGGATCGGAGAGGGGATTACCGGCTGAGCGTCCGGTTTTCACAACAGAGGTAGCACCTTTCTACATGGATAAACATCCGGTTACTGTGGGGCGATTTCGTGTATTTGTGAAAGAAACCGGGTATGTGACATTCTCTGAAAAAATTGGTGATGGCATTATTTTTGATCACGCTCAGGCCACATGGGTGATTGCACCCGGGGTGTACTGGGAGTATCCGCTTGGCAAAGAAAACGAAAAAGCACCCGATGATCATCCGGTCACCCTGTTGACCTATGACGATGCTGTGGCCTACCTGGAGTGGGCCGGCAAGCGTCTGCCGACCGAAGTGGAGTGGGAGCATGCAGCGCGCGGTGTTACCAATCGCGACCAACCGTACGCCTGGGGTGAGCAACTCATTGTGGACGGAGAATTTATGGCCAACACCTGGACCGGTCGGTTTCCTGAAAAGAATTTGGGTGAGGACGGGTATGTGTTGACATCTCCGGTTGGAACATTTGGCGAAACGGAGCTGGGGTTGACCGATATGGGTGGCAATGTTTGGGAATGGACATCGGACTGGTTTCGATCGTACCGGGACCGGGATACGCCTTATGAGCCGGGAGAGCACAGTGAAAAAGTGACACGGGGCGGATCATTTATGTGCAATGTCTCGTATTGTCACGGGTATCGTGTCTCTGCCCGAAGTCATACCCCGCCGGATAATAATATGTTCCACATCGGCTTTCGGGGCGTGAGAGACATTGATTGAAATCATTTATTAAAAAAATCTATACATTTACATTCTGTCGGTTTCAATATTCCTTTATAATGTATGTACAAAGTATTCTACGCTCTAATTCATGAATTGAGAAAAAGCAGATATCCTGCTAAAACAGGATGAGGCAGAAACCGGACGATAAATGGAGGATATGGAGTAATGAGTGTTTTTCTTTGGTTGTTGCTTGTGGTTTTTTTGATTGTTTGGATGACAGTCCGATGGAATATCCACCCGTTTCTGGCGCTGCTGTTCGGAGCTGTTGCCATCGGATTTCTTGCCGGTTTGGACACGGCTCGTCTGGTTGATGTAATTGCCGGAGGATTTGGTTCAACCCTGCAGAGCATTGGAATTGTGATCGCTTCTGGAGCAATCATAGGTGAGTATCTGGATCGAAGCGGTGGTGCAAAGGTGCTCGCAAACAAGATTCTGAATGCGGTCGGGGAGCGTAACGCACCGTTGTCGATGAGCTTGACCGGCTATGTTGTTTCCATTCCGGTTTTTTGTGATTCCGGATTTATCGTCCTTTCAGCCTTGAATCGTGCCATTGCAAAGCGAACAAACATTTCCATGGCTGTTCTTGCTGTTGCCCTGGCATCCGGACTGTATGCCACTCATGTATTCGTACCTCCGACTCCGGGTCCGCTCGCTGCCGCAGCGACTCTTGGCGCTGATGTGGGGTGGGTGCTCATTCTTGGATTGGGAGTATCGATACCTGCTGTGATTGCTGCACTGCTCTGGGCCAACCTGTTTTGCAAACGATATGAAATTGAGCTCGATCTGAATGACAGTGAGCAAAATGCCGATGCGGTTCCACCCTCATTTACTTTTGCTATTGCACCCATCCTCACTCCCATTATACTTATAGCATTGAAATCGGTTGCTGAGTATCCGACAAGCCCATTGGGTCAAGGGTTGTTATTTGATGCTCTTGTGTTTATTGGAAACCCGATAATTGCGCTTTTTATTGGTGTTATCATTGCTTTTGGCATGGTCAGAGGCGGGAAAAATCGAATTCAAAAGGTATGGCTGGAGGAGGCTCTCAAGAAAGCGGGCATCATCATCCTCATTACCGGGGCCGGGGGAGCATTCGGAGCAGTACTGCGTGAAACCAATCTGAGTGACTTTGCTTCTCAGTTTGCTCAAATTGAGCATCTCGGTATACTGGTGCCATTTCTGATTGCTGCCTTTTTGAAGTCAGCACAAGGTTCATCAACGGTAGCGATTATTACAGCCGCTGCTATTTGTGCTCCGCTGCTTGGTACTCTTGGACTTGATTTTGTGCTCGGGAAAGCTCTTGTAGTGCTCGCTATTGGAGCTGGTTCTTTAACCGTCTCCCATGTCAATGACAGTTATTTCTGGGTCGTTGCAAAATTTTCAAATATGGATACGGCTACGGCCTTGAAAACGCATACGGTCGCTACCCTAATCATGGGCTTGACCGGCCTTGCAACCCTCCAGCTGTTATCATGGATTCTTGTATAGGTCTGCCGGCCCGGTGGTTTTTCGATTCGGTGGCAATAGATAAGGTGCTTTATCATGTCAGGGTCGGCACGGAAACATTTCCCGAGTTGGGAATAAATGACAATGCATCTGATTTAGTGGATTTGGTATAGGGGCGTTCGACTTTTCACTTGTTTTATTAACTAGAGAAATCATATTGAGTATATGATGTTCGTTCTTTTTACAGATACGAGAGGTCATGTGCATTAATATTTTTATTCAGATTAGAAATGCACTTGGTTTACGTATTATTAGCAGCAGACGAAGTGTGATTTTTACCTTGGAAGCCTAACAAATTACTATTATGTCATACATGAACAGGAAGGGCTTTTTGGAGCTGGTATCCAGCCTGGCCGGGACCACCGTCCTGGCATCGCAAATGCCCTGGTTTGGAATATTCAACAACCCCTCGGGTGCCGGCAGCGGACCGTCGGACCGCGTGCGGGTCGGTTTTATCGGGGTAGGATCGCGCGGACGCACCCTGATGCTGAATGTCATGGATTTTCAGGACCGCATGAATGTGGATATCGTTGCGGTCTGTGACAACTGGCCGGAGCACAAGGAGCGGGCCGAGCGTCTGACCGACGGCAAGGCCGAGTCGTTCCTGGATTACCGCGAGATGCTCGAGAAGGTTCCGATGGATGCGGTGGTCATCGCCACCCCGCTGCACGAGCATGCGCAAATGACCATCGACGCTCTGAATATGGGCATCCATGTGTTTGTCGAGAAAGCGATGGCCCGGACCCTGGACCAGACCCGCACCATGTACGATGCCTATATCGAATCGGGCAAGGTGATGCTGGTCGGTCATCAGCGCCTGTTCAGCCCGGTCTATCTGCAGGCCATGGACAGGATCCACAACGGGGGACTGGGTCCGATCACCATGCTGCGCGGGTGGTGGACACGCAACCGGGAATGGGTATTTTATGATGTACCGGGGGGCCGGGGCACCGAGCTGGACCGCCGGCGGAACTGGCGGCTGTACTGGGATTATTCGGCCGGACAGATCACCGAGC
>SLKA01000040.1 GCA_007134845.1 Balneolales bacterium | reverse complement strand
AGCGCATATCTACCTATGAGAATGACATTGTAATGCGGGGTATCTTCTTCTATGGTCTTGACGACATGGGAGGCAAGCCGCAGAGTCAGAGAACTTCAGGTGAGGGAATCCACCTGCTCTATCAGCACTGCTATCTCATGGGTGGCAATAACTATTTCTGGTGGCTGGGAGCGATCAATACTACCCTGCGCATTGAAGATACCCAGCTGGCCAATGCCGGAAGACATACAAGTACGCTGAATCAGCGGTTTATTGATACCCGAGGCAATGATACCGACTCCATCATTGTGATCAACAGCAGTATTTACAACCTGAACTTTCACGTGCTGCGCGATGGTGGCGCCCGCATGAATCATGTGATATTTGATCATGTGACCGTGGTGAACAACTCCTACGCCGGTATCAATCTTCACCTGGCGGAAAATGTATCCATCACCAACAGCCTGTTCTACCATACCGGTCTGGACGGCTCCTGGGAATCTGCCGAACTGGTAGGTGAAGCCGGTCCCGATTATGATGGACCTCGCTATTTCACGCAAGGTGGCCTGATCAGCATCACTCCTTACGATCAGCATTTCGAAGGTGTTGAAGATGCTCCGCTGGATGAGGATCGTTCCATTGTGATCAGAAATAATAACTTTGGCGGACTACCATCACAGGATCATCTGGACAACTGGGCGGAATTCAGCGATCCACAAATTCCAGTGACCGGACGGGGATCCGAGCCCTGGGGTACGGATCCGCAATGGCTCTGGGACAATCCCAATATCACACCGGAACATCCAGCCTGGAGTGTGCGTGATACCATTCCCCTGGTTCGTATCTGGCAATCCCCCATGGATTCCACACTCAGGGCATGGGAGGAGCAGGAGGCTTCCTGGGCTTCCATAGACAACAATATTCGCGAAGAGCTTGAGATCGTGGATATGCCGGAGAGTTCGGCCGAATATATCAGAGCATTCTGGTTCGGGCTCGGTCTGTCGCATCACTACGACCGATGGGATGACATCTCTGCCGACAGTGACGACTTTTTTGCTGAGAATGCACGGTTCTTCCACCCGGGTCCGGGTGCTCCGATGGATACCGAAGGTCCGACGGCTGCCTGGTTCCGCAATTTTGCATACAATACCGACAGTCAGTCGTATATGCTCGCCGATAACAACTATCCGGCTGGAAATCTCAACTTCTTCCCTGAATTGCGCGCACGCTGGGAAGCCGGAGAGGTGATTACCACTGCAGATGACATTCCTGAAAGAAGCAATGGATATAGGCTCATTGGAAACTACCCGAATCCATTTAATCCGACAACAAACATCGTATTCGAAATAGGTGCTGCATCAGATGTGGTGCTGGAAGTTTTCAATGTCCTTGGTCAGCGTGTTGCAGATATGCATCTGGGTACCATGAGTGCAGGTCAACACACGGCCACATTCGATGCCTCCGGGTTGACAAGCGGCATATACATAGTCCGAATGAAAGCTGGTAATTACGTTCAGACCCGACAAATCACCTTGCTTCAGTAATAGTACTGAAACTGGCAATGATCAGGAGTTTTTAAAAAAATACGGGAGGGGACATTTCACTTTATTACCTCCGAAATGTTCCCTCCCTCTTGATTATGTCTATTAAATAACTGCTCAGAGATGCCGGGAGATTGGTCAAATTCACACGTAGAAGTCAGGTTTTCATTAACCGATATGAAAAAAACAACATGCTTGTCTCTTTAAGAAAATTTTGTGCGATTTGGTTTGTGATGCTGTTGCTCATCAAACCACTCGTGGTTTTTTCGTGGGATTCTGAAAGCCAGGAAAAAGGCGGCATATTTCATATGGAAGTTGCAGTTGATAGTGAAGCTTTTGATTTGAACGGCACTTCAGACTTCATGATAACACCATCATCCCTATCGATATACTTAAAGACGGATGACGATGGAAGGTGCGCCATTCATTTGCTTAATATGAAAAAGGGACCTGAAGTGGGTTCATATAAAGCCGGCGTATCTGATAGTGTTCGAACAAGCATCGTATGTGTGTTTGAACGTCTTGAACCAAAGGAGAGAACGATTTCTCAGAAGGGCTCCCTTATCATCAATGAAATTTCTGAGGATGTGATAAAGGGAGAAGTTGATATATCCCTGGAAGGTGGAATCAGTAAGAAAAAATATCACTTAAAGGGAGAATTTGAATCGATAAATGTACCTACTAACCTCACATTCTAAATCGGAAAGCACACCAAGCCAAATCTGTCGGTTATGCAAAACAAACCATTTTCTGCAAACCGACATCTAAAATATAAACCAATCCAAACAGGAAGACCTATGTTGCATAATTTAATACGATTAACTCTAATGATGGTCCTAAGCACATCTCTTGTTGCTTATGCCTCTGCACAGGCTCCATCTGTAGCAGATGAAGAGGCCATAGAATTCGATTCGCATGCCACCTGGCACTTCACGAATCCATCCAGTGATCTTTCGGCCCAGAGGCCGGAGAACCGGAGTCAGAACACGTGGTATCAGGAACGTGCCATACTGGAAGCCGTTGATACGCTTTCATACAGCGGTATCTATTCCGTTGCTTTCAAGGGCGACCCGGAAACCATCGGGACACAAAATAACTTCCGCATGTCCAAAGACAATCCTTTTGTACAGGGGGTCAGGTTGCAACATGTTGTTCATGCACGTGTTTTTGTACCTGAATCGGAAGTGGACAAAATTAACGCTGTTGTAATTTTTGATATGTATGATACGGGTGGCGGATTTGACTATAGTCAAACAAGTTATAGTGTCCCGGGCCACGCAGACATTACACCTGGCGAATGGAATACCATTACACATCATATAGATATAGATACCGAGCTGGATTACGAAAATATCGCGCGGATAGGCGTCAGGATCAATTTTGACACTGACTATGCCGATGATCCCCCCATGATTTTTGTGGACTTCATTTCAACCGATCCGGATGCCCCGCTTCATCCGCATCTTAGCCCGCCGCGAAATGTAACTACTCCCAGTATTGGCGAAAACTCGGTGGATTTGAGCTGGGAGGAACCGGTCGGGAACGACGAGGTGTTGGAATATGTGATCTTCCGCGGCGGTTTTGATGATCTGAATCTCGCGGACAAAGAAGAAATCGGCCGTACCGATGCACTTCAATTTACAGATACCGGTCTGCGTCACAGCACCGATTACCACTATCGCATTGTAGCTCTGAGCACGGATTCCCTGTATACGGATCCTACCGGTATTGCCTGGGCACGAACCGAATCCATCGAATTCGACTCGTATGCCACCTGGCACTTTACGAATCCTTCCAGCGTTTTGTCGGCCCAGAGGCCGGAAAACCGGAATCAGAACACGTGGTATCCGGAACGTGCTATACTTGAAGCCGTTGATACGCTTTCTTACAGCGGCATCTACTCCGTTGCATTCAAAGGTGATGAGGAAACCATCGGGACGATGAATAATTTCCGAATGTCCATTGACAACCCTTTTGCCCAGGGTGCGCAGCTTCAACAGGATATCTACGCCCGGGTATTTGTTCCGGAATCAGAAGTGGATAAAATCAACTCTGTGGAGATTTTCCATATGTATGACCACGGTGGCGGTTTTGATTATAGCGGAACCCGGTTCAATGTACCTGCGAGCGATGCCATCACTCCCGGTGAGTGGAGTACACTGACGCACTGGATTAACGAAGACCGGGCTTTGAGAGAGGATGTAAATCTGGCTCGGATGGCAGTACGGATTAATTTCGATACGGCTTATTCCGATGATCTTCCCATGATTTTTGTGGACTTCGTTTCAACCAACCCGGATGCCCCGCTTCACCCGCATTTATCCCCACCAAAGAATGTATCGGCTGTGGATATTACGGACACTTCAGCTGTTCTCTTATGGGAAGAACCCGACGGAAATGATGCCGTTCAGGAGTATATCGTCTATCGCGGAGGTTTTGATGATCTGGATCTTGCGGATTTTGACGAAATCGGCCGTTCGGAAATGACATCATTCACCGATTCCAGCCTGGAGCCGGAAACAGATTACCACTATCGTCTTGTTGCGGTAAGTACCGACGAACTGATAACCGATCCCACGGACATCACCTGGGTGCGCACCGAAGAGGCTCTTCCAACCGGAGTGCGAGCTGAGGATGTTCCTGTCGTATATGAGCTGAAAGGCAACTTCCCGAATCCGTTCAACCCGGCTACAAATATTGTGTACCAAATACCCGAACAGGCCGAAGTGACCCTGAAAGTGTACAGCGTGACAGGCCAGCTTGTAGCCACACTGGTTCAAAACACAGTCCAGCAGGCGGGACAGTACACGGTTGCATTTGATGCAGCTGATCTTGCATCGGGCGTATACCTGTATCGTCTGGAGGCAGGTGACTTTACTCAAACCCAGCGAATGATGTTAATCAAATAGGCTTGGGCATCGTCTGCGTTTTTGACAAAAGCCATTAAATAAAAACAGACTGTGCTTTCGGCACAGTCTGTTTTTATAACTGGTTACTTTTTTTTTACCTCATTAAATGAAGCAACTTATGAATCGTCCAGGTATCTGTTTCTTGCAGCATAGTATGGAGTTTTTCTTATTTAGACTTTCGGTTGTTATACTGACTACTCTTGCTGTGCCTTCGTTGGTTATGGCACAAAACACCAATAAATCAACTGGCTATGATCCAGACCTTGCGGGGGCCGGAACTTGGAATTCATCCATTATTTATCAAGGTGACAACGGACATCTTATTTATCGATCTGATGTTGAAGGAAATCGAATTCCGGACTTTAGTCACGCCGGGTATCATGGCGGCGGAGTGGATCTGCCTGAGTTGCCGGTCTACATAACACTCGATCCCTCACCAAGCGGCGATGATACGCAGCAGATCCAGCAGGCCCTTGACCAGGCGGGCAGCCTGGCGAAAAATGACCAGGGACACCGGGGTGCTGTACTGCTGAATCCGGGAACATATCACATATCAAGCCGTGTCTTTATTCGTCATAGCGGTGTGGTGTTGCGTGGTTCTGGTGATGATGATGATCCGTCACAAAACACCATCATACATGCCGCAAAAAACATTGGAAATGTTTCGATACAAGTCGGAACAGGAAATGTTGATTGGAGTATTGCCCAGGGCTCTGCACTGACCGAAATTGAAACTGAACTTGTCCTGGTCGGATCACGAACTTTTGAGGTTGCAAATGCAAACGGCTTCAATGCAGGTGATGATATTATTATCTGGCACCGGGCTACAGAAGAATGGGTAGAAGCGGTGGATTACGGTGGGCGTCCGCTTTCAGCTCCGAATCCCTGGCAAGCCGGCGAAAGCAGTCTGCATATTCAGATGAAACGCAAGATAACAGATATTTCGGGCAATGTAATTGCTGTTGATGTACCCGTATATAATCATCTCGACCGTCACCTTTCCCAGGCTCTGGTCTTCAAGCCTGATTTTAGCCAGCTGATCAAAGAATCAGGTGTTGAGGACTTTCGACTGATTCTTGAAAGTGATGATCACCTTTCGGACGACCATGGCAATCACGCTATATTTTTTGATGGGGTGGAAGACAGCTGGGCCAATGGTGTAACTGTGATGCATTTCAGAAACACCGGCATCGGGACCACAAATTCAAGTTTTGTTACCATTCAGAACTCAAGAGCATTGGAGCCACATTCACCGATCACCGGTGCACGGCGGTATAACTATAATGTAAGCACTCGATCCAATAATATATTGTTTACGAACAATCTGGCAACGGAAGGAAGACATTGCTTTGTTTCCAACGGTACGGCTTCGGTTTCAGGTGTTGTATTTCATGACAGCCGGTCATTTGGAGCTCATAATACATCTGAAGGTCATCGGCGCTGGAGTCAGGGATTGTTGTTTGACAAGCTCGTTTTCAGAGAAACCAATGATACCCGAATCCTTGGTTTGTATAACCGTGGAGACTGGGGGACGCGCCACGGATGGAGTGCTGCCCATTCGGTAGTATGGAATTCAGATCCGGATCAGGGCAACAGAATCTTCATTCAAAAGCCGCCCACCGCACAAAACTACGGAATCGCGAATCGTGGAAATGTAACGGGGGACGGTCCCTGGGAGGGACCGCCAGGTCACATTGAGGGTACCGGGGAGACACCAGCTATTGCCTCTCTTTATGAGGCTCAACTCTATGAACGACTTACATACGGTACGCCCCCGGATACTCCCGGTCTTTTAAAAGTGACTCCGGACAATGGCCTTGAGAGCCTCAAGCTTGAGTGGTCCTTTACCGGTTTGACCGAAGTGGATATTGTTATTGAGCGATCGGTGAATCAGGGAGAGTTCGAGGTCCTGGATATCATAAGCTCAAATGAATCTTCCTATATCGACGATGATATTGAAATGAATGATTATCAATATCGTATTGCCTCTCTGGATCAGGAGCGTATGTCAGCCTGGTCGAACGAAAGCGGACTCAATATGAATTTGTCGCCGTTTGTACTTCGAAGCCCGCAATCCGGTTCACATGTCACTGTTACTGACGATCCGGACAAAAACGTGAATTTGTGGTGGGATGAAGTTCAAAGTGACTTCGAGATTTCTTATACCTGGTATCTGGATCATGCAGATGGTGATTTCAGTAATGCCATTTTGGAACGTGATACGGGTATCCAGCTTGTCGAAGTTCCCCACAGTATCATTTATCAAAATCTGACAGAAGCCGGCGTGGATGCCGACTCAACCTTCCATGGCAAATGGACAGTAAAGGCCACCGGTGGACCATTAAATGTCTGGGCAGAAGAGCCGTTTGATATCTCCATACAACTTGACGGTACCGACACCAACAGTTCGGAGGACAGAGATAAATCACTTCCGGACAACTTCAGACTGCATCAAAATTACCCCAACCCATTTAATCCGGTTACGGTCATCACATATGAGCTTCCCCGAGCGGAACAGGTTCGTCTTGAAGTATTCGACATAACGGGCAGGAAGATATCGACACTGGTGGATGAAAGAGTATCAGCGGGAGTACATCAGGTCACATTCGATGCGTCACATCTTTCGGGTGGTTTGTATCTGTACCGATTGCGAGGGAGTGAGTTGTCGGTCACAAAGCAGATGATGTTGATAAAGTAGACTGAATTATGCCGCTGACCTCGAGTGATTCCTCATGCTATTCTACCAGGGCTAAATTTTATGTTCTGGCTGCTTCGGCAATATGTATGTTGTTCGCCTCAGGAAGTGCAACGAATGTGCAGGCTCAGGAATCTGGCCGGGAACCCCTTTCGATGGTTGATTTTTCCACTATCTTCCCGGCCGATATTCCCGATTTTTTGATAGATCGGCCGGAGGGACACGGTGCGGGTCATGATATCGACTATTATATCGGCCACTTCCATCGATTGGCCAATGCTGTCAGATCGTCGGATCCCAACAAGGGATTTATAGATATTTCCGTCTGGAGGAATCCGGCCGACAACGAACCGT
>SLKA01000085.1 GCA_007134845.1 Balneolales bacterium | reverse complement strand
GAGTAAGAGCCTTGAGCTCATCGATTTCATCCCTGGTCAACGTAATCTTGTATTTCTTCATGGCGTTTTTGCCATAAAGATAGCATATTTACCCGAAACTATAAAGTTGACATGACACTAGAAATAGCGCTTGGGAAACCGGCAGATTGTCTCCCTTTTGTTGCGTGACTGTAAGGATGGCGCACTGTAGCCGTCTGTAGTATTACAGCGAAGAGCAAAACGCTTTTGGTTAACGGGATGCAATATCTGCTATCAGGAGATAGATCAATGTTTCAACGCAAGTGGTATTTCTGGATGGAGGCCCTGCAAATTACGGCAGGAGAAAGAAGGGTGATACTGGGTCTCATAGGCATTTATCTGATTCTTACCGCATTCAATCTGTATGGTCCCGTCCGGACCATATATGACGACAGCTACTACAAGCCTGTCATTGACGAATATGTCCGTTTGTCCGGTATCCGGGAGGAGGAGCGTGTCGTTCTTCTTGCCCGGTATTACCCTCCTGAGTCCCGGAAAGGGATGGCATCGCTGCTGGAGGGGCATCACCTGCCGGGGCAGTCAAATCTGGTTGCAATGCAATCGTCTGCACAAATCCGCGCTGATTCAGGGCAATCAATGGCTGTGGCTGATGGATCCCTGGAACCTAAAATCAATATTCAGCTGGCGGGTGCAGAAGAGTTGATCCGGCTTCCCGGAATTGGTCCGGTAACAGCGCGCAGAATTATTGAATACCGTGAAAAGAACGGTCCGTTTCGGCAGCCCGAAGATCTGCTGAACGTATCGGGCATCGGACCGGTTACATTGGAAAACATCCGTGAGTTCATTATTGTGGAGGAGTCTCCCGATGAGCAGCAGCAATGAGGTGCTGTTCATGCAGCCGGGGGTACTTCCCGGTGTTGTTCTGCGTTACCAATTCGATGCAACCGACACCTTTCCGCCGGCGGGTTCATTCAATGCGCCTGAACACGGTTAATCTGAAAAAGATCATAAAAAAAGCGAATGAGCATTTCCATATTATGGGTTGATGACGAGATAGATCAGCTGAAACCCCATATCATTTTTCTTGAAAAAAAAGGCTATGAAGTAACTCCCGTTACCAATGGAGAGGATGCTCTCTCACTTGTTGGCAAGCAGAAATTCGACATCATTTTTCTGGATGAGCAGATGCCCGGAATGGACGGACTGACCACGCTCACCGAGCTTAAAAACAAGCAGCCCGGTATTCCAGTTATCATGATTACCAAGAGCGAAGAGGAGGAGATCATGGAGGATGCCATCGGTGGAAAGATATCCGATTTTCTTATCAAGCCGGTAAATCCCAATCAGATACTGCTTACGGTTAAACGGATACTCGACCGGCACCGGATACGCGATGAAAAATCAGCACAGTCCTATTTGCGCAGTTTTAATGAGATTACCGCAATGATCAATGAGCAGCCGGAATGGGACGAATGGATCACCATATACCGGAAGCTCACCAACTGGCAGATGGAATTGAAGGGATCGGAAGAGGGCTTGCAGCAGGTGCTACAGGACCAGATCCAGACCGCCAATGCGGAATTTGGCAAGTTTATTCAAAGTGACTACTATGACTGGCTTCGGGCGAGTCGCGAAGACCGGCCCATGCTTTCTCCGGATCTTGTTAGCGAAGTGGTTATGCCCACGATCGATAAAGGTAAAAGTACATTTCTGTTTCTGATAGACTGCATGCGGTATGACCAGTGGCTGGTTTTTGAGCAGATGCTTGCACCATATTATGCCATTGACACCGATTTCTATTACTCTATTCTGCCTACGGCAACTCCCTACTCCCGCAACGCCATTTTCGCCGGCCTGTATCCGTCACAAATTGAACGGCATTATCCGAAGCTATGGACGCAAAGCGACGAGAACGAAACCTCACTTAACCAGCACGAGGCGGAACTTCTTGCAGCACAATTTGAGCGAAAGAAGACCGGCATCAAGCCGAAATACGAGAAAATCCTGCAATCAGAGGAAGGCAAGCGGATTTCTGAGAGAATACTGAACTATACACAATCCCCCTTCAGCGCCTTTGTAATAAATTTTGTAGATACCCTGGTCCATTCCCGATCCGACTCTCAGGTTCTCAAGGAGATTGCACCGGACGTTACCGCATTCCGGGAACTGACACGGACCTGGTTTGCGCATTCATCGCTGTTCCAGATGCTCAAAAAACTGTCGGAACAGGATGTGAATATCATCATTACCACGGATCATGGTTCGATCCGGGCCATGCGCGATACCAAGGTGCTGGGTGACCGGGATACATCCACCAGTCTGCGATACAAATTCGGCCGTCATCTGCGATGTGATAACAATGCCGCGATATACATCGACAAACCCGGGGATTATTTTCTTCCGAGAGCCAATATGAATACCAATTATATCATTGCCCTGGAAGATTACTATTTTGTCTATCCAACCAACTATAACAAATATCAGAACAAATACCGTGACACCTTCCAGCACGGCGGCGCTTCCATGGAGGAGATGATTCTGCCACTCGCCCGTCTGCAGCCTAAATGATGCCAGGATGATGATGGAATCCACCCATAAATATTTGGACGGAAGGTGATCAGGAAACAGGTAACATTGAAAAACATCAGACAGATTACCACTTCATCCATCGGGGAAACCCTGCTGGCCGGCGAGCAGCTCGGATCCCTGTTGGCAAGCGGCGATGTAGTTCTGCTGAAGGGGGATCTGGGCGCCGGGAAAACACACTTTGTCAAGGGCGTGGCCCGTTTCTTCCAAATCCCGGTGGATGAGGTGCAGTCCCCTACATTTTCATTAATTCACGAGTATTCCGGGAAAGTCACCTTGTATCATCTGGATGCCTACCGCCTGCAGCGGCCTGAAGAGGCGCTTGAGTTTGGCCTGGAAGAATATCTTTATGGTGACGGCATCTGCCTGATCGAGTGGCCGGAAAGAATTGCATCCCTGCTTCCACAGAGTTGCTGGGTGGTTGAGATTACACATGTCGATAAAAACAGGCGGCAAATTTCAATTCATCAGCAGGATTGATTTTTGTATCTTGCGCCTTCTTTATTAAACATGGAAATAAAACGACTGCCATATCGCATTGACCGGCTCCCGGTCATTTTACCATTTCACAGACGCGCTGACAACGACCTGAACAGCGGGGACCTGGTGTACTACGGGCCGTGTCCGGAGTTTTACGGAATTGGTGAAGTGCTGAAAGTAGTGGACCGTTTCTGCATCGTCGATTTCCGGGGAACCGGCAAATACGGTATTCACAAGGATGCATTCGAGTCGAAATATTTGATCCCGATTCACAAACTGAATCTGTCCCATCTGCTCAAGAATATCGGCTGACCGCCCCTTGCCGCCCGGCATGCTTTTTTTCAGCAGCAGAGTTCGTACAGTATGAACAGCCCGGGAATATTTCTGGATAAAACCATGTAAATCCTTATCTCATATGGTTTTATTGCGCCCAAAGAGCCAGATGGCCAATGCGGTGAACAGTCCCGGATAGAAAGGTTCCCATCCCAGGAATGCATAGCTGTAGAGATCGCCGGTGGTCAGGGTGCCGAGAATCAGCCATATGGCCGCAACGGCGCAAGGCAAAGTCAGCGCCCACACTGCGACAGAAACTCTGAGCCGGAAAAACGGCAAATAAACTCCAAGTACGGGAAAAAGCAGGCCGGGGATCAGGACCGATCCAATCACATACCAGAGTGCAATGACACTGGGGTAGATGATGATGAGCAGGATGCCCAATACGGCAGAAAGCAGCATGCACCAGCGGGTGATCGAAACACTTTTTTCCGGCCACCAGAATTTGGCGATCAGATCCCGGCCAAGGGTCTGGCCCGAGAGAAAAAGGAAGCTGTCGAGGGTGGACATGATCGTTGCAAGCAGGGTGAGGAAAAAGAGACCGGACAGCCCGACCGGCAGCAGAAAGGCACCCAGTTCGGGATAAACCAGGATCGGATTATCCAGTTCACCAAGGATCAGAAAACCGTACAAGCCGGCCGAAACGGTAAAAAAGTCGAACAGAAACCAGAATCCGACTGACCAGAATATCCCTTTTCGTGCTGTGGCGGGACTTTTGGCGGCAGCGGCACGCTGATGGAATGCGGGATCAACGAACGTCCACAGTGCAATAAAAAACCACACAAGCAGGTACTGGATGTTGTGTCCGCCCAGAGGTGCCTGGTGCGTGTCGGGCAGCTGATCCCACACCTGAAAAGGAGATCCCGCATAGCGTATGGCGAGAAACAGCAGCACGGCAAAACCGGTGTACATGAGCACAACCTGAAGTACATCGGTCCGGATTACCGCACGGAATCCGGAAAGGCTCACATAGAAAACAGAAAAAAGTGCGGTTAGTGATGCGAAAACCAGGATATTGACTTCAGATCCGGTGAAGAACTGGAAAAGGAGTCCGAGCATCAGGATGTAAGGGGCCGGACTCACAAGCAGGAAAATGATGATGGTCGAGGCGGCACCGGTTTGCCGGTTGTAGGTATTTGAGAGGGCTTCGGGAATAGTGAGCGCCTTGTTTTCCCGGATGCGTCCCGCGAGGAATACGGCAAAAAGCAGCGCAAAAAAGTAGTAGGGGAGTCCGAAAAGAACCCACTGCGAAACGCCAAACTGAAAACTGTATTCACCAACCCCCAGAATTCCGCCATACCATGTCGATACCAGCGTTGCGACAAAAGCCGGCAATGACAGGGTGCGGCCGGAAAGCAGAAAACTGCTTTCCGATTCGTTTTTCTGCCGCTTGTAGTAGCTGATACAAATCAGAACAACAAAGTAAAAGGCGATGATAATGCCGTCAATCCAGTGCACGGGTCAGGTTGTTAATCCGGGTGAATATTGGTTGCAGTCAGGAAAAGTGAAACAGCCGTTTACAGCAGCCGATCGGTGAGTGCCGTCATGAAAAGAAGCACGCCGGACCGGTGGCGGATGCGGATATCCGCCTGAAGAGTCTCGTTTGAAGTGCCATCCCGGCGTCCGTTTTCGAGGGTTTCATCACGAAGCGGATACTTGAGCCCGTCGGTAATAATGCCCTCTACTTTACCGGAAAGGGGAAAAAGAGAGACCAGATGCCCGGGCGGAAGCGAAACACGATAATCGCGGGGAAGGATCCGGCTGAAAAAGATGTCGTCGTAAAAAGCGAGCTGATCGAAAAAAGGGTCAAACTGCTGCATCACGGAGAGATTTTTCAGTGTATGGTCGAGCCTTTTTCCGGTGGCGCCAAGCACATCCACCCGGCGGGCCTTATGTTTGCGGGCAAAGCCGAGCGCTTTTTCAAGATCGTTCGTTTCCTGGTCGGGATCCTGGATCAGCTCACCGTGAAAAGCATCTGCATGGCTGAAACTGTCCAGATCGCCGATAACAATATCCGGATTGTGCCCCAGGCGGATAGCCGCATTTCCACCACCGTCGGCTGCGATGAAACGGTCGCAGGCAGCCCGCAGGGAACCCATCAGTCCGGTTGAGGGTTCAGTGCCGTTAGCGATAATCAGGATTCGCATTATACCGATGTTTTATTTCGGGTTGTTTTGAAAAGTTGAAGGAAAACGTGATACTATGCAGGTGAACAATACAGCAATCAAAATACGCAAGATGGTAAAGAAATTTGCCGAAGCTTTGGCAAAACTTGAAAAACCGGGCCTTATATCGCATATCGGACCGGATGGTGATGCGATCGGATCCCAGCTGGCCCTGAATTTCTGGTTTCGGAGCCGTGGTATAAAACCGCTGCTTTTCAACGACGATCCGGTTCCCGACAACCTGAAATGGCTCTCGGCGCAGGAGGAGATTCGCATTCCCACAGAAGAGCTGCTGGATCGGTGCGACGGTATTCTCTTTGTTGATGGCAACGATCCGTTCCGTTTTGGAAAGATGGCCGCATATTTCAGTGATACCGCCAGGCCGCTCTATCTGATCGATCACCACCTGGATCCGCCGGACGGGTTTTTCCGGGAAATGCTCTGGGACAGCGATGCAAGTTCAACAGCCTATCTGGTGTACAGTCTTTTTGTAGAGACAGGTCCGGAGCATATCACAAAAGAAGTTGCGGAGGCGCTTTATTCCGGAATTCTGACAGACACGGGCTCTTTCCGCTTCGACTCTGTTACCGCTGCCACCCATTTTGCCATCGGCAGCATCATCAAACATGGCGGCATCAAACCCAGTGAAATCTACAGCCGGATCTATGACAACAAAAGTCTGGCCGAATATCATCTGTTGGGAACGGCGCTCAAAGGAATCCGGCTACTGTGTGATGGAAGGGTCGCCGTGATGCAGGTGACTGAAAAGATGCTGGCGGAAAACGGTTGTTCGCAGGATGATCTCGAGGGATTTGTCAACTATCCTCTGAGCATTCATGGCGTGATCGCATCCGTGATTTTCTACGAGCGGGAGGGCCGTGTCAAGATCAGCCTCAGAGGCAAATCTCTGGTTGACCTGAACCAGGTAGCCCGGAGATTTGACGGAGGCGGCCATTTCAATGCAGCAGGTGCCTGGCACCCGGGTCCCATCGAAAAGGCTGTGAACGAACTGGTTCCGTTAATAGCCGAATCACTTCCGTGACCCTATCAAAAAATCAGCCACCTTTTCGTGATGCTGGGGCGTTGCCCAGAAGTCTGCAAATCGGTCCAGTTCGCGTTCCAGTGAATTCTCTCTTGTAAAGTCGATGGCATAGAGTGTTCCATTCTTGAGTTCTTCGATCAGATCAGGCTCAATCCTCGAGAGTTCAACGGCCCATTCCCAGGTATTGCGCCGAAGTTCGGAAGTTATGGAAAGTTTGTTGATGAGCCCGGAATTCACCGCTTCATCCGAACTGATAATCTGATTGCTGCCCAGCCACTCCAGGGCCCGTGAGCGTCCCACCCGCTCGACAAGCCGCGTGATGCCACCCCAACCGGGCGGCAAACCGAAACGGGACTGCGTAAAGGCAAACGTCGCCGTCTTGCTGGCAATGGCGAAGTCGAAGGCCAGCAGCATCTCGCATCCGCCGCCATACACCTCGCCATTTATACACGCCATGGTCCAGAAACGGCCTGTTTCCAGCCTGTGCAGAATGGAGGTCATGCGTTCTGCCATTTGCCGGCCCTCCTCACGGCTCTTGAGTTTGGAAAACGCCTTGATGTTGCCACCCGATGCAAAGAACCGGTGACCGGATCCGCTGATGATAAGGACCCGTATATGATCCTTCTTCTCGATTTCGTCGAGCAGGTTTTCCAACAGGTCCATGACCTCAAAGTCAATGGAGTTGTTGGATTCCGGACGGTTGATTTCAGCCCAGTAAATGTGCTTTTTCTTGTTGACTTTGACAACTGGCACAGCAATTCGGATTAGGTTGTTAACGGTCGGATTCGGGACGGACCTCTTCGTCAATCCACGTAAGATAATCAGGATTTCCCATAGATATGGGCATGCCGATAATACAGGGGCATTCGTAGCTGTGCAGCTCATTTACCCGTGACGAAAGGCGGGGAAAGGCATCCGCCGTTGTTTTGGCTATAAGTATGACCTCCTTCTCCTTCTGTACGGCGTCATCCCACCAGAAGAGCGCGGACATATTGTCTATGATATTGGTGCAGGCAACCAGCCGCTCACGGATGATCGCTTCACTTATAGCCTCCGCTTCCTTGCGGCTTGAAGTGGTGATGTACACAAATACGTGATTCATACTCATGTAGAAAAGATTCCGGTAAAAAGATTCCGGGCAAGTCGGACTCTGAAAAATAACCAATCAATGTCTAATTGAAAAACACATCCGGCAGGAAAATGGCGAAAGCGGCCCAACATTGAAAAAACACGTGAATTTACGTATATTGTCAGGCTAATTAATATGCAGGAATTTTGCTTTATGCCGGTATTGGTAAAATCCCGGCATTCTGATGAGTGCCTCACTGCGAGAGTGGTGAAATTGGTAGACACGCTAGATTTAGGATCTAGTGCCGAAAGGCGTGGGGGTTCGAGTCCCCCCTCTCGTACGATGCAAGCAGCAAGATTATCTGATGACATCCTGTTTCCCCGAGCGGTATCTGCCGTCCGGGATTTTTTTAACCCTAAAATTTCATTTACGTGAACATAGCTGTTGAAGACAAAAGCAATGTAGACAAGGTTCTCACCATATCTGCAACCCGGGAAGAACTGACGCCCCGGTTTGAAAAAGCCTTTCGGGAATATCGGAAAAAGATCAATATGCCCGGATTCCGTCCTGGTCAGGTTCCTGTATCCATTGTAAAAAAACGATTTGGCAAAGAGATCGAATCCGAGGAAATAAACAAATATATCCAGGAAGTGTTCAAGGATGAAGTGGTGCCGAAATTCAGTCCTGTGGGTGAACCCCGTTTTGAGGATATGAAATGGGAAGAGGGCGAACTCGAGGTGAAGATAGAGATCGGGGTAAAGCCGGATTTTGAGCTGAAGGACATTGCCTCATTCAAAATCGACAAGATGGTCCACGATGTGACGGAGGAAGAGGTCGAGGAGGAGCTGAAACATTCGCTCGAGCGTGGTGGCGCCTGGAAGGAGACCGATGAGAAAATAGATGATAAAAGCAGGGTAACGGTTGATGCGGTTCCGCTTGACAAAGACGGCAATCCCAACGAGGAAGACCAGGATGCCGACAAGGAACTGGATCTCGGCGATGACGAAAACAAGGAATTCCTGAATGCGCTCAAGGGTGCAAAAAAGGGAGATGAGGTGAAAGTGACTCTGGGTGAAGGTGACGACGCCGAAACCTTCCGTCTTACCGTCAAGAAGGTGATGAAGCTTGAGGTCACGGAGCTTGACGAGGAGTTTGTCAAGGAAGCGACCAAGGGAGAAGTGACCACGGTCGATGATTACCGAAGCCGTATCAAAAGCCAGATCCAGAACTACTATGACCAGGTTTCCAATGATATGCTGAAACAGGAAGCCATGGATAAACTGATTGAAGCACATCCGGATATAGAAATACCGGATGTGCTGGTGAGCCGGTTCCAGGATGCCCATGTCGACCGGATGAAGCAACAGCAGCAGGGGCAGCCGTTGCCGGAGGACTTCAACGAGGAGGAATACCGCGAATCCATCAGGGACGACGCGGAACGCGAAGCACGATGGGCGTTCATCATGGACGAGCTGGGCAAGAAGTTCGATGACATCGAGATAAAGGAGGAAGATGTCGATGCGCGGCTTTCTTCCGAAGCCGACCGCTACGGCCTGCCCGTCGAGATGGTGAAAAACTTCTATGCGCAATCAGCCGATCAGCTTGAAAATTTGCGGCAGAATATCCGCACAGACAAGCTTTTCGATCGTATATTGGACCAGGTATCGGTGAATGAGCTCGGTAAGGATGCCTATCAGGAAAAAAAGAAAGAACAACGAAACGAAAAGAGCGATAAATGAACCATTTGAAGCAACCCTTGTTCGACGATAACAGTTTTTCCGGCAGTCAGCCGCAAAACAGCCTCATTCCCATGGTCATTGAGACGACCAATCGTGGAGAACGGGCGTTTGATATTTATTCCCGGCTGTTGAAAGACCGGATCATCATCCTTGGAACCCCCATCAATGATGCTGTCGCCAGCAGCATTGTGGCCCAGATGCTGTTTCTCGAGTCGGACGATCCGGAGAAGGACATCAATCTGTACATCAACAGCCCGGGCGGCGTGGTATCCTCCGGACTGGCCATCTACGACACCATGCAACATGTCCGTTGCAATGTGTCCACCATCTGCATGGGAATGGCTGCATCTATGGGAGCGGTGCTTCTTGCAGCAGGCACAAAAGGCAAGCGGACCCTGCTGCCGCACTCCAGGGTTATGATCCATCAGCCGCTTGGCGGCACACAGGGTCAGGCCAGCGATATCGAGATTGAGGCCCGCGAAATCATCCGGATCAAACGGACCCTGAGTGAAATACTGGCACATCACACCGGAAAAGAAACGGAAGAAATTGTTCGTGATTCGGATCGCAACAAATGGATGGATGCACAGGAGTCACTGGCCTATGGCCTGGTTGACAAAGTTCTTGAGCGCGCACCCGCCAAATAGTATATTCATATATGCATACTGCAATGAACATGGCAGGCTATTAAATAAACGATATCTTCAATAATGAGTGATCAGGAAAAAAAAATTCGATGTTCTTTTTGTGGCAGGTCGAGCCATGAAGTAAAGAGCATGGTTGCCGGCCCCAATGTCTACATCTGCGACCAGTGCATTACAGATGCTTCCGGCATAGTAAAAAGCGATCTTTCTCCGGGCAAGAAAGAGCAGCTGGCATTCAAAAATAATCTCAAGCCTGTTGAGATCAAGGCTTACCTCGACGAGTATGTTATTGAACAGGAGGAGGCGAAAAAAACACTCTCGGTTGCCGTTTACAACCATTACAAGCGCATAGCAAGTCCGGAATTTGAAGATGATGACGCCGAAATCGAGAAAAGCAATATCGTGCTTCTGGGTCCGACCGGATCGGGAAAAACATTGCTGGCGCGCACTTTGGCCGGCATCATTGACGTACCGTTCTGCATAGCGGACGCGACAGCGCTCACCGAAGCCGGTTATGTCGGCGAGGATGTGGAAAGCATCCTGTCAAATCTGCTTCAGGCCGCCGATTACGATGTGGAGCGTGCCGAACGAGGCATCGTGTATATTGATGAGGTGGACAAAGTGGCCCGTAAAAGCGACAACCCGTCCATCACCCGGGATGTATCCGGCGAGGGTGTCCAGCAGGCTCTGCTTAAAATACTGGAAGGCACCACGGCCAACGTACCGCCGAAAGGGGGCCGCAAGCATCCCGAGCAGAGCTTCATTACTGTGGATACCCGCAATATCCTGTTCATATGCGGGGGTGCTTTCGAGGGATTGAACGAAATCATCTCGCGCAGACTATCCGCTTCCAGCATGGGCTTCACGGCCGATTACAAGGATAAATACGACAAGGATGATCCCAAAATATTCACCCATGTCGAGCCGGAAGACCTGCAGAAATTCGGGCTAATACCCGAGCTAATCGGACGCTTGCCAATCATATCCGGACTGGAAGAGCTATCCGAAGAGGCGATGATCAATATCCTGCTGAAACCCAAAAATGCAATCATCAAGCAATATAGAAAGCTGTTTCGAATGGAGGGTGTAGAGCTGGAGTTTGAAGAAGATGCGCTTCATGAAGTGGTCTCTCAGGCCATGAAGCGTAAAACCGGTGCCCGGGGACTCCGTTCCATTATGGAGCGGGCGATGCTGGACATCATGTTCACCTTGCCGACGATGAAGAATATTGAGCGCTGCATCATCACAAAAGATACCATTGTCTCATTTGCTCCGCCGATCTACAAAAAGCGAAAGGCTTCGGCATAGGCAAAAATAGCCCAGGCCACCGGTTCGTTATCTATAGGTGATCAAGATGACCGCACGATTCGTAAAGCGGCGCGGCTCATTCAAACGTTTACCAATGCCTGAAAATCATGTTCTTCAACAGCACATCGAATCGGATCAAGATTGCACTTGTCTTTTTTCTGGTTGTCACTGCCATCGGTTCGTTTATTTACACCCAGTATCTGATTGAGAAAATCCGTGAGAAGGAGCATTCCGGTGTTGAATTGTGGGCCCGGGCCATGGAGTACAACAGCAGGCCGCTCTACCAGGATACACGAGATGAGCTTTCGGCCATCATGGTGGAGATGTCAACACATGAGGGGATCAGTGATCTGGTAAAAAATCGCTGGATACGTGCGCTTAACAGGGCGGAATCCGACTTGTCCAATGCTTCGCTCGATTTCATTGCATCAGAACTGATCATAAAAAACCGGTTTGAAATTCCCTCTATCGTTGTTGACGAGGATATGAATATTCTGGGATCCAGGAATACAGGAAACCGGGAGCTGAACGAGCAGATCATAGTTGAATATGCATCACAGAATGAACCGATCCGGATTGAGCTTGGAGAGGGTGACATGATCCAGGAGCAGTTTGTCTATTACGGCGACAGCGCCATCATCCGCACACTTCAGTATTTCCCCTATGTTCAATTCGGGCTGCTGGCTCTCTTTCTGGGGCTGGGATACCTGAGCCTGAGCAGTATAAAACGTACAGAGCAGTCCAATCTCTGGGTTGGAATGGCGCGTGAGGCGGCGCATCAGCTGGGAACACCGCTTTCGAGTCTGTATGGATGGATGGCACTGCTTAAGGAGCAGAACAACGACCAGGAAACGCTTCAGATAGCGCATGAGATTTCCAGTGATCTGCAGCGCATGCAGACGGTTGCCGAACGTTTCAATAAAATCGGCTCCATACCCGAGCTCAAACCCAAAAAAGTGGGGCCTATCATTCGGCAGGTGATGGAATATCTGGAGCGTCGCATGCCGCAGCATGGCAAGCATGTCACACTTTCGATGGATGTCAGATCGGAAAGGAGGATCCCCATCAACCCGGAGCTTTTTGCCTGGGCGATTGAGAACCTCCTGAAAAACTCGCTGGATGCTATCGATTCCAAAAATGGCAATGCCCGGGTTCATATAGAGACTCATGAACACAACAATCATTATGTGATAGATGTAACCGATACAGGCAAGGGGATTGAGAAAAAGCACAAAAAGGAGATTTTCAATCCGGGTTACAGCACAAAGAAGAGAGGATGGGGACTCGGATTGAGTTTGACTCGCCGGATTGTGGAGGAGTACCACAAGGGAAGAATCTTTGTGTATAAATCAGCTCCGGGCGAGGGCACTACGTTCCGGATGATGCTGCCGGTGAATGGAAATGCAAGGAAAACAGCAGCGAAAGAGGAAGGCAGGCAGAACAGATAAGCAAGCGATAGGATCAGAGTGAAGATGACGGGGCTGCGGCCGACAGGTGTGAGGCGTTATTACTCATCATCATTATAGCCGCGGCGGGTAGCATATTCCATCAGCTCAACCTTGAGAAGGTTCCTGCCGCGGTGCAGCCTTGAGCGAATGGTTCCAATGGGGACATCCAGCATATTAGCGATTTCCTCGTAGGAAAACCCTTCAATGTCACATAAAAGCACAACTGTCCGGAAATCTTCAGGCAGGCTTGCAAGAGCTGCCGTGACATCATCGTCCATCATCTCACCGTACATGTTTGCTTCCATGTCGGTGGTATTTGACTGCTCGCTCCTTATACTCTCATAAAAGGGCTCGATTTCGTCGTAGTCCACTTTTTGAGGCTGTTTGGAGGTTTTTCTGTAATTATTGATGTATGAGTTTTTCAGAATCCGAAAAAGCCATCCTTTTGCATTCGTACCTTTCTCATAGCTGCTGAAAAACCGGAATGCCTTTACAATGGTGTCCTGAACCAGATCCTCGGCATCGTCCGTATTGGCTGTAAGTTTTAATGCAAAATTGAAGAGTGCATCGAGGTGAGGAAGAATCTCGTCATTGAAATCTTCCTGTTTCTGCAGCTCTTCTCTTGTCATTCCTTCCATCAAAAATCAATCGTTTGATTAAATCACAGGTAGTCCCCGTGCGAGGAGTCGGGTACAGTGTAAAATTGCATGAGTTTTTCTGTCGTGTCAAGTATATGGCTGCTTCGTACTTACATCCTCACACTGATACAGATTTAATGTAAGAAATAGTGGCCAATAATTTAAATTATTTAAAATTAATTATCATTTACCTCATGAACTTTGGCAATCAGGCGGGATGCATTGTAATAGCCCAAAGAACGGAATGCAGCATCGGAGAGCATGAGCCGGTTTTCCGGGGTTCGGTCATTAACATGGACGAATACCCCGCGGCCGTTCTCCGGATTTTCGATGTAGACCACCGTTCCGAGCGATAGACTCGGATGAGCTGCTGTCAGTGCCTCCGGGTTATAAAGATCACCGCTTGTTGTGGTCTTGCGGTGCCTGTCATCGGGATATCGGGTGACTGCAATCTGTGAACCGTTATTCACCCGTGATCCGGTGCGATAGGGATTGCGGCGTGTTGTGGTTGCGGCAAGAATAAGCGTGATTTCATCGCCCTGGCGCAGGTCTGATACGGATACACCCGGATTCAGGGCGCGAAACTCCTCCATATCCATATGGTGATGCTGCAGAAGTTGATGCAGTGAGTCTCCTTCGCTGATGGTATGTGTCATAAATCGACCCTGTGCGGTGCTTTCCATGTCCCACTCAGCCGCGACGGAAGGCGGGGCGGCTGGCCGGCTGCGAATGCGCAGCTGCTGTCCGACGTGGATTGTCGAACTATCGAGATTGTTGTAATCCATCAATTCCTGAACACTCATGTTGAACTGGGAAGCAATCCGAAAGAGGGAATCGCCCGGCCGCACTTCGTAGTAGGCAGGAGCATCGGGTTCGCCGAATCCGTCATCAGCAGCAGGGGCGGGCTGTTGCCGGTCCGTCGTATCGGCAGGTCGTTCGGGCGGATCGGTTTCATCAGGCCGATCCGCAACCACCGGCGACTCATCCCGTGGTACAACCGGACGTGCACGATCTGATACGGCTTGCTTCCGGATTTCAAGCTCTTGTCCGATAGAGATGATATTATCACGCAGATTGTTCCACTGCTTGATCTCATCGACGGTCACATCATATATCTGCGATATGCGGAACAGGGTCTGGCCGGGCTCGACCGTGTGTGAGATCGTTCCTGAGTCGGTGCGGGAATCGGGCCGTGAATCATGGCGGGGACTGGTATCGGGTTCTTCCGTCACCGGCCGTGTTCCGGCAGTGCCCACAATCAGCTCCTGTCCCACCCGGATGACATTGTCGGGCAGGTCGTTCCATGTCCGAAGCTGCTCTACGGTGACATCGTATTGTCTGGAAATGCTGAAAAGGGTTTGTCCCTGGCGCACAGTGTGGGTTGGCCTGTCGGCAGCCAGTGCCGGCCAAGAGATAAGCAGAATGCAGAATAGGAATAGAAATGTTCGCATATCAGGTGATTTACGCTTCGTCAGTTTCAAGTTCATCGAGTGCCTGTTCAAGTTCGGAGGCGGCATGGTGATCATGCATTTTTCGGGCGGCCGTTATGCCGGTGGTAAATGTTTTCAATGCATTTTTGGGAATGCCGATCAACTCATAAAGTTTTCCAAGGTGGTAATAGACGCCCACATACTCCGGATCATGATCCCGGATATACTCAAAATGTTTAAGTGCGGTATCGCTGTCTCCGATTTTCAGATGTTCCAGAGCCAAAGCAAACCGGGAAAAACTGTCATCCGGATCTGCATCCAGAAATTCTTTAAGCTTTTGTACCCTGCTTTCATTCATGGCTTTCATTCATGAATCTGTTTTCGTGTTTTCATCTTAACTTCTCATCCTAACGCCGATGCGGTGCCAAACGTATGGCCTAACGCATGGAAGGAATGATTAATTTTACTCTGTGCACGCTATCCAATGTGCTCTATGCTGCGATTCATTGTGTCTACGGGTAACGTCCGGCGATTTCAGCGATGGAGTCGCCGCCATATTTTTCAAGGAATGCATTGGCAATTACAGGGGCAATTACATTTTCGGCTACGACCATTGCTCTGGGGAGCGCGCACACATCCGACCGCTCGTAGCGTGTGTCCTGGGCCTTTTTTGTAATGATATCGACGGTTTGAAGGGGCTTGAGCATGGTCGGGATCGGTTTCATGACACCCCGGATAATCAGCGGCATGCCGGTAGTCACACCACCCTCGAGTCCGCCGGCACGATTGGTCGATCGGCCGAAGCGGTTCGACTCCCAGGTAATTTCGTCGTGCACCTGATGACCGTGCCGTTTTCCGGCCTCAAAACCAAGTCCGATTTCCACACCTTTCATTGCCTGAATGCTCATGATTGCCTGTGCCAGCAGACCCTCAAGCTTTCGGTCCCAATGTACATATGTTCCGAGTCCTGCCGGAAGGCCGGTTACGATAATTTCGTAGATCCCGCCCAGGGAGCTGCCTTCTTTTCTTCTTTTCTTGATTTCATCCACCATGTGGCCGGTCAGGCTGGCATCGAGACAGCGGACTTCTGATCCGTCAGCGGTATCGGCAAGGTGTTCTGCTCCATTGGATAACAGCGGGTCGGCAGTCTCCCGGGTGGATTCCCATGATGAGTAGCCCTGTTCTCCGATTTGTATGACGTGACCGCCAATCTCAATCTTGAAGTGCCGTAAAAACTCCCTTGCCGTGGCACAACAAGCCACTCTCATAGCGGTCTCCCGGGCGCTGGAGCGTTCGATTACCGGGCGGATGTCATCAAAACGGAATTTCTGAACCCCGACCAGGTCTGCGTGGCCGGGACGCGGCACCGTTATTTTCGGGATGCTGTCACTAACCGGCTTGGCGGACATAACCCTGGGCCAGTTGTCAGCATCTTTTTCATAGGCCCTGTTTACCATCTTCAGTGCGACAGGATGGCCCATGGTTTTGCCAAAACGGACGCCGGAAACGATTCCAGCGGTGTCCTTTTCGAAAGCCATGCGTCCGCCGCGCCCATATCCTTCTTGTCTGCGGGCCAGCTGTTTTGCAATGGCCTCTTCGGAGAGAGGGATTCCGGCGGGAAGACCCTCGACAATGCCAATCAGTTCCGGTCCGTGCGATTCACCGGCAGTCAGATATCGAATCATCGGTTATCTATTAGTCCATAACGTAAAGAATCCTGTGAAATAAGGGATTCCGTGCACGATGAATATAGCAAAATAGGCAATGAACTCCGGCAGATATTATCGTCTGCACCTTATCCGGCGCATTTTTTCTTCAACGCATTTATTCTTCTGCACAATGAGGTGCAAATCGATGCATGCCTCCATTCGGGAATAATTTTGTGATCCTATGCAAAGATTGTGCCGGTCACGATCACAAACGGGTGCTCACATTGAGCTGAATGAGCCCACCTGTTTCGCTGTAGGATGTGCGGCTGATATCAAAATGGATGTCCCGGATCACGATGCCCAGCCCGATGGATGCTCCGGAAAGGTCTATCCTGCGATCGGTTTTCAGTTCCTGGCCTTGAAGATGGTCATAACCCAGGCGAAGATGAAAGTTATCTGAAAACAGGAACTCTGTGCCAAACCTCATGCGTCGGAACAGGTTGTCGGAAAAACCGGGATCCGATTCGTCATCGAAGACAGGCAGATTCCATTGGTCCAGGGAGTGTAGGGTCAGGTTGAAACGAAGCGGCAGATGCTGCAGGCGATGAGTGATGCCGGCCATGAGGGAAAAAGGAAGATCCTCACGTGTATCGTCAAATTGTGTGATCTGCACTCCGAAATTCCGAAATGATACTCCAACGTGCGTGTGATCATTGTTGAAGCTGTAGTACATGCCGCCGAACAGGGCAAAAGCGGAAGACCGGTATTCTTCGTAACTGCTGATAATGAATTGCCCGCCGATGCCGGCATAAAGGTTCGGGAATAATGTTCGTGAATAAGCGGTACTCCAGGAGAAGTCGTAGGCATTGAACGAACCCTGCGCCTGTCCGTCGCTGTCGGTTCGTGTGAAATCGCCGTAATTCAGAAAACGAATACCGGTGGCAACCGTACCGATATCCTCCAGATGCCAGGCCAAGCCCGCAGAACCAAGATAGATGTCCGAAAAATGATTCAGGTATGACAGTGAAAGTTCTTTGTGATTATCTTTATTCAGATAAGCCGGGTTAACCTCAAAGTTTGCGGTTCCACCACGATTCAATGAGATATGATTACCCCCCAGAGCAGCGGTTCGCGCCGATCCGGGCATATTCAGGAAACCGAAGACCGTTTCGTTGCCGTTCCGGGCGGACGATTCGCCAGCAGTAAGGCCGACGAGGCCGGTCGCGAAAAGCAGGCCTGCAAGGATATGTGATTTCACAGCCAAATTGAAGGATTATTTCATTAACTTACCGTTGCAAAATATCAGAATACTCATAACTTTTTGTTCTTTATTTTGCGTTGTATTTCCCAGGAGTAATAAATTAGCAATTCGGATTTCCTAAACAACGGCTATTTCATGCAATTATTTGTTGATGTCGGACGCTATTGCAGGCTGATTTACGAAGCTATCCGGTCTTCCACGGAATTCGGCATGTACTGGAAGAATATCATCATTGAGATGGTCAAAACCGGCTATGATTCGCTTCCGATAATTATCCTGGCTGGATTTTTCACCGGTGCGGTGATGACGATCCAGACATCCTACCAGCTTGTGGCCGGTTTTATTCCACCGGAAACGATCGGATCCATAGTCTCCCAGTCTCTGCTGATAGAACTGGCTGCGGTGATCAGCGCCCTGGTGCTGGCCGGACGAGTGGGCGCCCGTATTGCCACCGAGCTGGGCACCATGGCAGTGAGTGAACAGATCGATGCGCTTGAATCAATGGGGTTCAACTCCGTAACATTTCTGGTCATGCCGCGAGTCCTGGCCGGGATATTCATGTTTCCGGTCATCTATGTGGCTGCCGCGGTCGCCGGAATGTCAGGCGGTCTGCTCTCGGGCTACATGACCGGAGCGGTGCCTGTGGCCGATTTCATGCTCGGTGCACGTCAGGTGTTTTCGCCGGCGGATGTGAGTTTCGGTGTCATTAAATCATTCGTTTTCGGGTACATTATCACCTCCATCTCCTGCTACAAGGGCTACTTTGCCACCGGAGGAGCAGAGGGAGTGGGTCAGGCAACGACCCAGGCTGCCGTCCTGAGCTGTATCTACATTCTGGTGGCGGACTTTGTCCTCGCCTTTTTGCTTCTTTAGCCGTTGTATCATGATAGAAATCAATAATCTAACGAAAAGTTTTGGCGCCAACCTCGTCTGGGAGAATGTCAGTCTTACAATTGACGACGGCGAGACACTTGCGGTAATCGGCAAATCGGGATCCGGTAAATCTGTTCTGATGAAGCACCTTAATGTGCTTCTTTATCCGGATGCCGGTGAAGTTTTGATCGACGGGCTGAATATATTTGAGATCCGGTATGCAAAGCTGCGCAGACTTCGCCAGCGTTTCGGTGTACTCTTTCAGGGTGCCGCCCTGTTCGATTCCATTACTGCCTACGAAAATGTGGCATTTCCTCTCCGCTTCTTCAGTGATTTCAACGAGGATGAAATCAATGAGCGGGTTATGGAATCACTGGAACTTGTAAATCTTGCCGATATCGGAACAAAGACACCGGCTGAATTGTCGGGCGGCATGAGGAAGCGGGTGGGACTTGCACGCGCAATTGTGATGAAACCCGATTATCTTTTATACGATGAGCCGACGTCCGGTCTTGACCCGCAGACGTCGGACGAAATCAATGACCTGATCATCAGTATGGCGGATACCCTTGATATTACTTCTATTGTGATCACGCACGACATGCACAGCGTGCTCCGTGTTGCGGACAAAGTTGCGTTTCTGGATCAGCAGAAACTGAGCTGGTACGGCACGGTTGACGAAATGCGGAAAAGTGACCACAAAGCATTGCATTCCTTCATTATAGCCAGTGAATACACCATCTAAACTATGTGGAGCCCGGTTTGAAAAAGATTCAGAATGAAATAAAAATTGGACTGACCATCGTGATTGCCTTACTGATAGCCATCATTGGCTTTCGCCTGATGCAGGATGTCCCCATTTTCCGTCCAAGCCTTCAGCTCTATACCGTTTTTGACCGTGTGGACGGCATCAGTGTTGGAACATCTGTTTACTTGTCCGGCGTGAAAATCGGCTCTGTCAACCGGGTTGAGCTGGCCGGACCGGACAGTGTTCGGGTTGTCCTCAACCTGTCTTATACCGAAGGAATTCCGGTCGGATCACGAGCCTATATTGAATCGGCTGACCTGATTGGCGGAAAACGGGTCAGAATTCACCACTCAGGGCAGGATGAGATGCTGCCGGACGGCGGATATATCGAGGGGGTCTATGACCATGGGGCGTTTGCAGAGCTGCAAAGTTTTGCTGAAGATGTGAAGCCCGACATTCAAAGATCAACCGGAAATCTTGCGGATGTTCTGAGTCAGATCGATGAGATTCTCAAGGATGGCGGCAAGGAAGATCTGCGCGGGACGATCGCAACACTCAGCAGCTCATCGCGGCAGATCGACAGACTGCTTCAGGAGCGGAGTGCGGACCTTGAGGAATCGATTATCAGCCTGAAGCATATCATGCAAAACCTGGACACCCTGAGTACTGGCAGACAGTCGCAGCTGGATGATATTCTTGAGAACCTGGAAACTACCAGCCAGGAACTTGGTGTGATTTCCCGTGAGCTGGGCGGGGTGAGTTCAGAGCTCCATGTGATGATGCAGCAAATCAACAGTGGCGAGGGAACGCTCGGCCGGCTTATCCAGGATCCATCACTCTATGAAAATCTTGATAGCCTTGCCGTAAACCTCAAAAATATTTCCCGCAAGATGGAGGATGAGCCGGGGCATTTCCTCAAGCATATGCGTCTGATAGAAATTTTTTAAACAACCGGACACAAATGGCTTTAGAATTATCCGGTATCTCTTTCGCACCAAATTATGGGTGCTGTCGTTATACCAAATAATAGCTTTATAGCTTTGTAAATCGCAGCAATAGCCGTATCTTTCCAAGCTATTAAATGAAATTAAAACCGTTTTATAGATTTATTTTATAATTTTACGTCTCCGAGGTTTTCTATGGGCTTGATGCAAAAACTTAGATCCGGTACCAAGTATATCATCTGGATTCTTATCCTGTCATTCGGACTGCTGTGGGTGCTTGCAGATACACAGGTCTTTGACGCCATGATGGCAGGTCCCAGAAATATGGGAGAGGTGAACAGGGATCCTGTGTCCTGGGCAGAATTCAACCAGCGGATCAATCTCTATACCGAACAATATCGCCAGCAGACGGGTGCTAGCCCCGACAGTGAAATTCGTGCGCAGTATGAGGAAATGGCTTGGGAGCAGCTGATTGTGGACAAGATTCTGAAGCAGAAAATGCAGGATATGGGAATCATGGTCACCGATTCCGAATTGATTGACATGGTGACCGGAGATAATCCGGATCCCTTTATCCGGCAGCAGTTTACACGCGAGGATGGAACCATCGACAGAGTAGCCCTTCAGAATGCGATCGAAGCACCTGAAAACCGGGAGATCTGGATCATGATTGAGCAGCAACTGCGGGAACAGCGCCGTCAGCAAAAGCTGAATCAGTTTATTGAAGCATCGCTGCGTGTGAGTAATTTTGAAGTGGAAGAACATTACAAGCGCCAGAACAGCCGTGCCAGTTTTCAATATGTGCGCTTTCCTTACTCGGACATTCCCTCCGATGAAATCGAAGTGACCGATTCTGAAATCCGTTCCTACTACCGGAACAACGAGCACCGGTTCCAGAGAAGCAAATCCTGGCGCTTCTCCTATGTGACCTTCTCCATTGCTCCGACAGAAGCAGATACGATCCGGACACTCAATTTCCTGTCAGGCCTTCGGGATGAGTTCCGTGAAACGGAGAATGTAGCCCGGTTCCTTTCGGACAATTTTTCTGAAACCGACTATTTTGAAAATTTTCTGAAACCGTCAGAGGTGCGTCCGGAGCATCTCAGGGCATTCGAGATTGATCTGGATGACGTAAGCGAACCTTATGTCTATAACAATCGTGTTCATATGGTGAGGCTGCTCGAAGAGCGCCCGGCAGATCAGACATATGTGCGAGTGCGCCAGATTCGTCTGACAGATGATGAGGATGGGCGGGAGCAGGCCGAAGAGCTGCTGATCCGTGCACGTCAGGGCGAATCATTTTCGAAACTCGCGGAAGCCTATTCAACTCACAATCAGTCGGCTCGAAGGGGCGGAGAACTCGGGTATATTGAACGTGATGACAAGCCCGCCAACCTGGCAAATGCCATTTTCTCCGCTTCCACCGGTTCGATTATCGGCCCGCTTGCTGGTGACGATGGTATCTACCTGTTCCAGATAGCCGACCGGACGAGCAGGGATATCCGGTTTGCGGATATGAGTCAGGATGTCGAACCCGATCCGTTTGAAACCGTCCAGCGTCTGGCCAACGATGCGGAGGACTTCCATTTCTATGCCGAATCAGACGGTTTTATCAGCGAAGCTGAACGCAGCGGGTATACCGTATCTGAAGGAATAGCTACCGAAGGTACTCCATTTATTACCGGTCTCGGACAGAGCCGAATCATCCTGAATGAACTTCAGCACATGAAAAGAGGTGATATATCCGATGTAATTGAGACAGAAGAGCAGTTCATTGTTTTCCGTGTGGATGAGGTTATTCCGGAGGGAACACGACCGCTCGACGAGGTGCGTTCGCAGGTTGAATCACTTGTTCGTGACAAGAAGCGCAGAGAGCTGCTTACGCAGCGTGTAAGCGAGATGATTGAGGGTAATGTGACTCTTGAACAGCTTGCTGAAACCAGTGGCAAGTCGGTCCAAAGCGCTGAGCGCATCCGCCTGAATGCTGCAACCGTTCCGGGTGCCGGACGGGAGCCGAAAATCGTAGGTGCAGCGTTCTCCCTTCCTGTAGGTGACTTGTCACCCGCAATCGCTGGCAATAATGCGGTATTTGTGATGATGGTTGAAAACCGGACCATGGCCGATGTCACTGCCATGACGACTGCCGAGCGGCGTCAGATCCGTGAAGAGCTGCAGCAGCAAAAAAATGCAGGATTCGGCAATGTGTGGGTGGATCGCCTTAAAGCTGATGCCGACATCAGAGATTTCAGAACTCAGCAGCGCATGATGCAGCGTCCGATGTAGCATGCATGACGCATCCGCGGAAGATATAAAGCGAATGAAGCGGGCGCTCCGGCTCGCAGAAAAAGGAAAGGGTTACGTTTCTCCCAATCCGCTGGTGGGATGTGTCATTTACTCATCTGAAGGTGTGCTGATCGGGCAGGGTTATCACGAGAGGTACGGCGAAGCACATGCCGAAGTAAATGCCCTCAATCAGGTCAGGGATCGCTCGGATCTCCTGGATGCCACAATTTATGTAACGCTGGAACCCTGCTCACATCACGGAAAAACTCCACCATGTGCTCATGAACTGGCGAAATACCCACTGAAACGAGTCGTGGTGGCGATGACCGATCCCAATCCGCGAGTCAATGGACAAGGGATAGAGCACCTGCGATCAAAGGGAATCAGTGTTGTTACCGGAGTGATGGAGGATGAGGCCCGGAAACTCAACGAAGTGTTCCTCTTCAATATGCGTTTCGGGAAACCGTATGTTGTGCTGAAGGTGGCCCAGACACTGGACGGATATATTGCCGCCCCGGACGGAGACTCCCGGTGGATATCGGGTGACGAAGCGCGAAAAAAAGTGCATGCCTGGCGCAGTGAATACGATGCCGTACTGGTTGGACGCAATACCGCACTGCTCGACAACCCCAAGCTCACTGTGCGGCATGTGAGCGGCAGGCAGCCCCGGCGCATTGTTTTAGACGGCCCCGGCACACTGCCTTCCGACCTTCACCTTTTCAGTGATATCCATGAGGATAAGACCATTCGCGTGACATACAATCCTGATGTGGTGAAAGAAGCCGGCGGTCCGGTTCTCGGACTGCTTCAGCCGAATTATTTTCGTGGTCATACTGTCCACGTTTCGGAGCTTAACGGACACTGCAATCTGGACCAGACCATCCATAAAATCGGTGACCTTGGTGTGTCATCCATCCTGGTGGAGGCAGGCAGCCAGCTGGCATCGGCGCTGGTCAGAGACAATCTGGTGGACAAGCTGCATCTGTTTATCGCACCGAAAATGCTTGGTGGAGGAACACGTAGTTTTCTCGGCCTTGGCATTGAACGGATGAGCGAGATTATCGATTTTCGATCCGGTGAATGGACCCAAATCGGTGATGATATGCTGTATACCGGCTATTTTTAGTGCGTGCACCATCAATCCCAAGAAAGGAGCGGAACTTATGTTTAACGGAATTATTGAGGAACTGGGGAAAATTACGGCCGTAAGAGATATTGGCGGGGGCAGGGAACTTGCCATCGCATGCAAGCTGGCCTCGACGCTTGAAGTGGATAACAGCCTGTGTGTAAACGGGGTGTGCCAGACCGTGGTGCGGCAGGACAGGGACTCTGTCTCGGTGCAGGTTGTTGAGGAAACACTGCGAAAAACAGCCCTTGGTGACCTTAAACCCGGCTCAGAAGTCAACCTGGAGCGTTCGCTCTCGCTTGCCCAGCGCATTGACGGCCATATTGTTCAGGGGCATGTAGATACCACCGGTGAAATTGTCGATATCCGCAAGGAAGGGACCAACTGGCTGTTCACCATTGCCTATGCACCGGAGTGGCGCGATCTTGTGGTCGGACGCGGGAGCATTGCGATCGACGGAATCAGTCTGACTATAGCACGTGAAGCCGGCATGCAGTTTATCGTCGCCATCATTCCGTACACCTGGGATCACACTGTCGTCAAGAACCGCAGAAAGGGCGACCGTGTAAATCTGGAGTTCGATATTCTTGGGAAATATGTGCTGCGATTTATGCAAAACCGTGAGACCGGCAAGGCTGGCACCGGAAACGCGACAGGAAAATCGGGCATGGCGGACAAGACGGGAAAAACAGGCAGAGGGGATATATCGGGTGGCGTCGTGTCGGAGCAGCTGTTGCGTGACAGCGGATTCACCGACTGATCATCACCGGGAAATACTATCCTGGAAATAATTCCCGTGAAGTAACTCCCGAGAGACAGTTTTCGTGAAACAGCGGTGGCATCAGCTGCAGGCCGCGGCGGATCAGCATCAGAAACGGTTGATCGGACTTGAGCTTCGTTCCAGGTTGTTGAGCCCCGGCAGCTTCTGGAACAAACCATGCAGCTGGGAATCGCGAACGGAAAGCCGGAACAGGAAGAACTTGAAATCACCAAACGGATTCCACTGAAAAGTCAGGTCCCAGCAATGCAGATTGCGGGTGACATTGAAGCGTGAAGGAGTGAGCTCCATATCAATGAAATCGTACCCCAGCGAGGTCCCAACCTGCCACTCCGGAGTAATCCGGAACTGGATATTCTGTGCGTTCACGACGGCGGACTGTGTAACGGTCGTACCAGGCCCCTTGCGCCATCGGTAGTTGAAACTCAGGCTCATGGACCAGGGGACATCAATCCGCTCCACTCTTCCGTAGTAAATGGCATCATCGACAGGATGAAACCGGGACTGGTCCAGCGGATCATAATGTTCAGGATAGTGCCACTTCGGCTGCTCAAACCGTCCGCGGCCGTTTCCGCCGCTGCTGAACCGGGTGCTCGCTGCAAATGTGAAATTTGTGAGCCGCATCAGCTGATTGCTTTCCTTCCAGATGTAGCGGTCAATCTGGTTGCCGTCATCATCGGTTGCATAGAAACTGAAAGTCGCATTGGCGTTAAGGCTCAGGTTCTGAAAGAAAGAAGAAGAGATGGATGCGTTAAGGTTGGAAAGATTGAAACTTTCAGCCGCAAAGTTATAGCCGGTGCTGAGATTGAAGCGGTCGATCAGTCTGACGACCCTCTCGTTGCGCTCGCCGGTGGTATCGCGCCGCACTTCCTTGGTTTCCAGGATGTTGTTCAGGCTCAGTCCGAGGGTCTGCTGGCGTCCGGCGCCGGGTCCGCCTACGATTCCGCCCACAAACTTCGAATACTTGCGTGTGTCGCCAGCCTCATTGAACTGCACTTCCCTGTAGATGCCCCAGATGTCATCGCTGAAATCGGGCCTGTAGCTGAAGCTCACAGAAGGGCGCATGGTGTGGCGGAAACCTTCAAAACGGCCTATCCGCGCCTCACTCAATCCGTAAAGGGTAGTATTAAGGCTTACACTGGTCTGAAAATCACGACCTGTGGAAAATCCCTGTTCCATATGTGAGACGACGCGGGTTTGCTCCGGGTCCCATTCCTGCCGAACCGTTTGCGGGTACCAGTATTCATTGATGCTCAGGTTCGTGCCGATGTTGGCAACAGAGCTGCTCAGAAGCTGCAAATCGGCCCGGGCGGTCTGTCTGAGACCGGCATTGATGTGGCGAAAATCGCCCGTAGCCTCCCGGTGTTTGGACGGGTTGAAGAGCGCCTCAAGAAAACCGATGTCGGTATCACCAGGCTGGAAGTTGTATCTGGATTGAAGCCGGTTATTGTACTGGATGCTCAGGGATTCATACCATGAACCAGTGCCTGCCGGACCCGAGCGCTGAAAGGGTGTGATTCTGCGAAGGGAGAAAGTTACATCCGGACCGGTGAGCGTGGTCACATCGGTAGCAAAATTTTGATTGAGCGAACCGGCAATATTAAAGGAATAGGCTCCTTCCGGGTGGTTGAAGTTGTATGAGATACGGGAGGTGGTGCTTACTTCGGCCCGATCGTCGATATCGTAAGAATTACGATTGTGATAGTCGGCTGTTCGCAGATTGATGTTGGCAGTAACAGAGGAGTAAGGGTTGATGGTCTGGCTGTGATTGAGCAGAAGTCTGCGCTGCCTGGTTGAGAAAAAATCGGGATCTGTGGGCTCCATGCCCTGATCTCGTGAATACCCGAGCTCCACAGATCCGTTATACCTGTCCGTGCGCCTGTAATTAAGCCGCGATGAAATAAAAAATGTTCCGGATGTGAAAATATCAACAGAAGTCTGTCCGGTTAGATAGTCGTTGAAATACTGGAACCATCCGAGGTTTTGCAGTCCGATGCCGCGGTTCTGCTGGTCCTGATAGGTGAACGACGGTTCCAGAATGCCGGATTGTTTTCGGGTGATCCGCGAGGGCACATAACCGAACGGAAATACCAGCGGATAGGGTATGTCGAGGATGAAAAGCCGCGCCCTGGTGAAGAAGATCTCCTCCTCGTTGACCACTTTCATCCGGCTGGCGCGGATGTAGAAGTGAGGGTGGTCGAGCTCACAGGTCGAGTAGATTCCGTCATCAACGAAAATGACATGCGACGCGGTGCGCTTCACCTGTGTGCCGATGACATTGCCCTGATCCATGGTGATGCGGGCCACATCAAATTTCCCTTTGTCGGTTTCGTAGTTGTAGGCGATCCGGCGGCTGCGGACCCGGTCTTCCCCGCGCTGCAGTACCGGCTCGGAAAGAGTGTCGGCAGGATCACCGGCCTGTGCGCTCATCTCTTTTTTATCGAGGTTGAGCAGGACTTCGCCGGCGTTCAGCTCTCCTTTTTGATTGCCGACCCTTGCGTTTCCATAGAGTGTGGCCCGCCGTTCATCCCGGGTTGTAAAAACAAGCGAATCGCGGGATGAAAACCGGATTTCATCTTCCTCGGCGGGTCCCATTTCACCCGGGCCCCTGCGTCCCGGATCCATGCGATCGGGCTCCATCCTTCCGGGTTCCCTCCGGTCGGCATCATCTGCCGGCACATCCTGCAGGCGTTGCCGTTCGAGGTCCTCCTGATCCTGGCCGGTTGGGATATCTGTCGGATCAATATCTCTTGTTGGAATGGTATCCGCGGGGGCCTCATCAACATCGTTCGGGTCAATGGTCTGCGTGGTATCAGCAGCAGTTGTACCAGTTGTGTCCCGGGCGTTCTGGTCATGTGAGCTGATGTCCCGGACTGGAATGGCATCCGGATGCATGTATGGCAGGGCATACGCACACCACTCCAAAGGCGCTATAAATAACCCCAAAACAAATATAAGCAGCGTTATGATACAGAATCGCGCAAAAGGCACGAATGGGTTATCTTTTCGGTGATGTGCTATAAAAACTCAAATGCCAGGCTGCCTGCACCGAGCAGCACGGCATCATTGCCCAGTGTTTCGTAACGAATGTCAAAACCATCCCGGAAGGGAGGCATCAACCGTTCTAAAGCAGCTTTGCGGGCAGACTCCAGAATCCAGTCACCAGCTTTGGCAACGCCACCACTTACGATTATGTTGCGAATATCCAGAATATGGATGTAATTGACGATGGCATAACCCAGCATTTTTCCGGCGTCGGCGAGAATGTGGATAGCAAGATCTTTGCGAATAAGAAAATGTTGTCCGATATAGGCCTCGATACCACCCTTTGCGGTGCTGTTTGATTCCGGTCCGTCGTAATCAATGATGACATCACCAAGTTCGGCGGCACCGCCGGTCATGCCACGGTACAATTCCCGGTGATAGATGATACCGCCGCCCACTCCGGTTCCAAATGTAAGCATGACCAGGCTGTCCAGATCCCGGCTTGCTCCGTAACGCGATGATCCGAGTGCCATCAGATTGGCATCGTTATCAACGATCGCATCAAGAGCGATCCGCTTTTTTATCTCCTTGTTGACATTGATCACCTCCCAGCCGGGCAGGTTCGGCGGATGTGAAACCGTGGTACGGTCACGAGAAATTACACCGGGAGATCCGATTCCGGCACCAATAGGTTTTTCAGCGGCGTCGCCTGCAGTATTGGTTATGGCCTCCGCGATCCGGTCCAGAACGGCACTTGGTCCGCCGGATGCATTTGTTGGAATGGAGTAGCTGGAAAGCAATCCTTTCTCACGATCAACGACAGCCGATTTGATGTTGGTGCAGCCAAGGTCGATGCCTATAGAAATCATTGGAAAGTGAGGTTGTTATAGTTAAATATTACAGGTATGATGGTGTGACAATAATTTACTTTTCCTGCACCCGGTAGATGATTTCGCCTGGTTTGCGCATCCCGTACTCCTCTCTGGCAAGTTTTTCAAGCAATCCGGGATTCGATTCAAGTTCTTCCATCTTCATCTGATACTCCACGGTTTCCTCCCGGAGCCTCTCCGTCTCATGGATAAGCTCGTTTTTTTCATTGTTGAGCAGTATCCGGGTCCGGATGCTGTAGGTGTCAATGAAGCCGAACCAAACCACCAGCATCAGCAGCAGGATCGACAGCAGGAAGGGACGACGCCAGCGGAGCGGGTTAAAAAGTTGGAGGTTCATGAAAATGGAGTTGGAACATGAATGAAGTGACTCCTCCTAAAATAATTTATTTTATGGTATTACGCATCCGAAGGTTGAAGATAAATCAGATATACCAGAAAGCCCCTTCAATGTGGTTGACCTTTTCATCCGGCCGACCGGGTTTGAGAATGGATATGACATCAAAACGCACCGGCGAACCCTCCATCTTTCGTTCGTGCAACCAGGCTTCGGCAACCTTGAAGAGCTGTTTTTTTTTATTATCGCTCACACTATCCTCAGGCTCGCCGAATGCGGTGCTGTTCCTGGTCTTGACCTCCACGAAGACGACTTCCCGGTCAGTGGCGGCTACGATATCCACCTCTGCCCGCATAAACCGATAGTTTCGGTCCAGCACAGTGAAGCTCCTTGACTCAAGAAACGCAGCGGCCCGGTCTTCACCCAGTCTGCCCAGTTCGATGTGGTTCATGAGGGAGCTTCACCGGAAGCTGATTTTTTTTTGCCATTGCCGGCCGATCCGCCGCCGTTGCCATTTGATGAAGAGGGGCTGTTGACTTCAGCCGCATTATGCCCTGATTCCTTTTGCCCTTCGGATGCCCCGTTGGATTTGTTCTTGTAATCGGTAACATACCATCCGGTTCCCTTATAGACCACACCACCGCCGCCGGTGATCACGCGCTTCACTTTCTGTCCGGTTTCCGGGCAGGTATTGAGCGCATCTGCAGAGATTTTCTGAACAATCTCGAATATGGAACCATCTTCCCTTTTGTACTGGTAAGTCGGCATGTCTGTTTGTGCTAAAGATGATGGTTAATAATGTGATTCATTATGTAATTCTGACTGAACTCTAAAACGCCGGCGCAAAAGAAATCGTTTACGATTTTTTCAGGGCTTCAAGACCTTCGCGGAGCCGCTTGACCGCTTCCTTGAGATGTTCCATGGATGCTGCATATGAAAGCCGGATTCCGGCCGGTTCCCCAAAGGCATCGCCAGGCACGGCAGCAAGTCCGCGCTCTTCCAGCAGGAACATGCAAAGGTCAGTGCTGTTGTTTATCCGGTCGCCCGATGGCGTTACAGAATTCAGATAGGCCGAAATGTCAGGAAAAGCGTAGAAGGCACCGCCGGGACTGAAGCACTTGACGCCTTCAATCTGGTTGAGCGAATCCACCAAATAGTCGCGGCGGACACGGAAAGCAGCGACCATCTCATTGACGGAGTCGCGTGGACTCAGATAGGCCGCTTCGCCCGCTTTCTGTGATATGGAGCAGGGTCCGGAAGTTTCCTGGCTCTGGATTTTAGCTACGGCCTTGACTATTGCAGCCGGTCCGGCAAGATATCCCAGCCGCCATCCGGTCATGGCAAATCCTTTCGAAAAGCCGTTGACGAGAAGTATCCGGTCCATCAGATCCGGAGCCGCCTGTGCAATACTGACATGCTCATCCTCGAAAACGATGTATTCATAAATCTCATCGGAGAGCACCAGGATGTCCGGATGCTCGCGGAGTATTTCGGCCAGGGCGCCAAGCTCTTCTTTGGAGTAGCAGCTTCCTGTGGGGTTGGATGGTGAACAGAGGATCAGCATCCGGGTTTTTGGTGTAATGGACGCACGAAGCTGATCTGATGTCATTTTGTAGTTGTTGGCAAAATCAGTGGACACGATAATCGGCTTGCCTTCCGCCAGCTTCACCATCTCCGGGTAGGAGACCCAGTATGGTGCGGGGATGATGACTTCGTCACCCGGGTTGATGGTGGCAAGAATCGAGAAACCAATGGACTGTTTTGCCCCGTTGGAGAGGATAATCTGATTCGGTGTGTATTCCAGACGGTTTTCCTTGCGGAGTTTCGCACAGATTGCCTCACGAAGTTCAGGGTTGCCTGTGTTCATTGTATAGCCGTGGTGACCGTCACGAATTGCCTGGATCGCGGCATCGCAAATGTGCGACGGGGTCTTGAAATCAGGCTCGCCCTGGCTCAGAGAGATGACTGATTTTCCCTCGCGCTGAAGTTCTTTGGCACGACCTGAAATTTTCATTGTTTCCGAAGGCGCTATGGCCTGAACACGTTGTGCTATCATGGCAAATGAAATTAAATGTATAACCGATTAATAATATTTGTTAGAAAATGACACAGACAGTAATGAGGCTGCCTGCAAAAACAGAATAAGATACGAAAGTCAACGGGTAGTTGCCATTTCGGGAAAGGTGATCAGCCGTACTTATTTTTCAACGCTTCGGCAACATTTGCCGGAACAAAATGACTTACATCACCGCCCCAGTAGGCTATCTCGCGAACCAGTGAGCCGGAGACAAAGGTGAGGTGCTCGCTTGGCATTAGAAAAATGGTATCGATGTCCTTGCCCAGCTTCCGGTTCATAAGTGCCATGCGAAATTCGTACTCATAATCGGAAAACTGCCGAACGCCCCGGATCAGGGTTTTAAGTTTGTTTTGATGAGCGAAATCAACCAGAAGTCCGGTGAACTTTCGGATGTCAACTTTATGTGCAAAGGGTTTTTCGCGAATGCTTTCCCGTATCAGGATAATGCGTTCATCGGGAGTAAAAATGGCGTTTTTCCGAGTATTGACGGCAATGGTGATGATCACTTTGTCGAACAGGTTGGTGGCCCGCTCAAGCACATCAAGGTGACCGAATGTGATGGGATCAAATGAACCGGGATAAATGACTTCCACAGTGGTACCCTCTGTTGGTTTCAGATGTCAGCTTTAATTGGAAAATGTGATTTTTTGATAAGTCAAAAACGAATGGCGCACTTGCCGGCATGTGATAACTTCTGCAATTTGCAGGAAAGTTGCAGGCGGCAATCTGCTAAAACGGCAAACTGTCATAACGGTAATCTGGTGTAACATTGGTTACTCTTCGCTGTTTGCTTTGCCGGAAGAATCGGTTTCCTCGTTTTTCCTGAAAATTGAGACGATAGTGCGGCCATAGGGTTTTGTGAAAACGCAGTCGGAGCGTTCACCAAAATGATGCCTTTTGTCATGTTCCAGGATGAACCACCCATCCTCCTTGAGCCATCCATCCCTGAGAATGATGTCGGGCAGCTCGGGCAGCTCCCCGTAATCGTAGGGCGGATCGGCAAAAACGATATCGAAAGGCCGTGAGTGCCCTCTTAGGTAGGTTTCCACCGATGAGCAGATAGTGTGAATCTGCTTATCCACACCGAATTGTCTGGCAGTCTTATCAATATGTTCTACAGCGGCACCCGACACTTCAACAAAGTGTACCCTTTCCGCACCGCGTGAAATGGCTTCGAATCCAAGGTTGCCGGAACCGGCGAACAGGTCGAGGATGCTGCTTCCGGGCAGGTGCTTCCGAACTTCGATAATGGAGAAAATGCTCTCCTTGGCACGGTCTGAGGTTGGCCGCATGTCAACGTGCGCAGGCGTGGTGATCTTTCTGCCTTTGAGTGTTCCGGTGATAATCCGCATGGTTAGGCCAGAGAGAGTACGATGGCCGGAAAAGCCCGCTCAAGTGGAAAACTGAATGTTTCCTCTTCGGAGGACAGATTCATGTTTTCAAGAGAGTTCATTACAATGACATCGGAGGCATCGTCCCAGTATGTCTGCAGGGTGTCGACGATTTTGCCGGACTTATCTCCGAACACCAGGATCTGTTCATGCATTCCAAGCATCCAGTGGAGATGGGATGCGTACTGAAGCCACAAGTAGGGCAGGTCGGACACATCTTCGTGGGTGATGTATGTAGCGGCTCGCAGCTTGCCCAGCATATAGGACGAGATGCTCAGCACACCTTTATAGGATGAGACGGTCATGAAAGAGCCATGGTAGCGGCTGATTTGCATCCATTTTTCGCCAATCTGAAAATCAGACCAGAGCTTGCCGTTTTCCGGGCCGTTGACCAGGTAGGAGAAAGAATCGAGATTTTCTTTCCGTCTGACAGAAAGCAGCTTGAAATCGCGGTTGCTGATCTGATGCCACTCCGGGGCTGTTCGTTTGATATCCGTCCCCTGCATCAGAATACTCAAATGTGCTTCGCACTCGTCTTCCTGATCATAAACGGATTTCGGCACAATACTCCAGCATTCCAGCAGCGGTGGAATGACCATCCGGGTTTCGGAAATATCCTCCACTTGAATCAGTTTTCCCAGGGTTTCACAGATACCCGGGTAAGTGTCCGGATCGCGGCTAGCTATGGAATCGACCAGATTAAATGAGAAATCAATCTGGCCTATACGCTCTATAAATGCCGGTCTCGCCGGTGAGGATACGGCAAAATAGAGCTTGTTGTCGTCGAAAGTAACTCCAAGGTGCGCATCCGGTTCCGGCATTGCATTCGGATTAGTTCCAATTGGTTGCGTTCAATAGCGTAGTGCGCTCGAGCGAGCCGATGGCATCGTCGGTGTCAGGATCTTCCAGAAGATAGATATTTGGCCGCAATGTATCGTTTAAAGCATATTGGAAGCGATTGCCGGTTCTGGGTGAGTAGATCAGTGCATCGGGATCGTACTCGTGCGGCGGGCGGAACTGGAAAAGGGAATCTCCTCTTTCGACCATGTTCTCGTCGGTTTTGAGCCATTCCACCAGATCGTCAAGCGTTTGCGGGAAATGATTGTTTCTTCGCTGATGCTCAACAAGAGCGTCCCGAACTACTGTAAGCCGGTGCCGAACCTGCGCGGTTACCTCACGTTGCTCCTCGACTTTTTCGTACGGACTGGTAATGGAATCATACAAAAACCAGGCAAGTACAATAATAACAACAGTAAGAATACCGCTGATAATTCTGTTTCGGGTATCTATATCCATTTTTTAACGTGCTGAAATTTTTTATTGGATTTGTACTGGACACAAGATAATTCAAGGCATGCATCGTGTCATGCATATGACTTCGAAAATACATCCGGTTGCGAAGATATGCAACAAATCATTATGTACCGGTTAAAAACGGTGAATGACGGATAATTATTGGGACTATGCGGGAACATGCATTTTTGTATGCACTTTTGTACTTTTTACAGCTATGAAAAAGCTAATATCATTAATTCATGACATCGCCATTGTCCCCTCGTTCTCTTCCTATGAAGATCGCATCCATGATCTCATCCTGACCTTGATGAAGCTGGTTCCAGGAGTTGTATGGTATCGAGTGCCTGATAACAATCTCGTTTTTTTCGTGCCTGGTGACGAAAGCCGTGCGCCGGTGGCGCTTACCGCGCATCTGGACAAGATCAACCATTTCGGTCCGTCCGCACCGGATGAGCTGCCTTTTGAATATGAGGAGGAACGGCTTGTCGGTCAGCTGGACAATGCAGTTGGACTTGCGCTCTGTATTGCACTTGCACAGATTGGTGCCGGACGTTCATTTCCACCGCTTACGCTACTTTTTTCTGAGATGGAAGAGAGCTTCGGACTGAAAAGACACCCGCATCTTCTGAAAAACAACGGCAAGGGCCTTCATCACGGGATCGGAGCAGAGCGCATTTCAAAATTTCTCATCCGGGAGAAGATGTTGCCTTCGACGGCAATCACCCTGGATACCACGCCTCTTTTCAAGGGTAAACCGGGTATTGCCCTTTACAGCGGACACTGGGAGTTCACCGGGCAGGAGCCGACAGAAAAGGAGAGGGAGCTGACCGACCGGGTGCGTGATGAGTTCCTTTCGATTGATCCGGATATGCTGCTCTCCAACAATACCAATGATTACCTGCATTACGGAGCGGAACTGAACCGTGACCGGGTGTCGAGCATTCCCTCACTGGCACTTGAACCGGCTATTTTCCCCTATCACCAGAAAAACGAAGCTGTATTCATACAGGATATCGAGCGGGTTTACAACATCATGATACGCTGGCTGGAGTATGCCGGTCAATGCAATTGATCCAATATTTTCGTACATTAAAAAGATGCAACGATTCACAGTTTAAAAAGGATATTACCCCTATGCTTTACGAGGAAAAGTTTTTTTATCTCTGCCATATTCCGCTGAGTGCTGAAGGTCCCAAAGATGTTGAAATCATCAAAAAAGCAGCAGAATCGCATGAATTTTCGGAACTGTTCGATCAATATGAACAGCTTCGCTCACACGCGTTCAATGACGACGGGCTGTACAGTGTGATCCGTGCCGATGACATCTATGTGCTTATGCGCACTACTACGCCCGAAGATGCCAGGACAGAGGCATTCGACGAAGCGAAAACCGGTCTGATCACCAATCTCGAGCACCGGGTCATGCAGGACAAGGACAAAAATGCCGTCGCAATTCTGAGAAATGTGCACAATGTGGAAATGAGCATCTGACGCTTCTACCGTTGAAAACCGTGCTGTTGAAACTTTCCGGGGAGATTGTTGATCTTTCGGAGCAGATGGATGAGGCGGACGCACGCAGCGATGCCCGTACCATACACAGCTGTGTGCAGCGGCTGCGGAGAATTGGCGATCAACAGGTTGATTTTCTGGAGCAGGCGGAAGGGGATGATCTGGTTTTCGCCCGGTCTATGATGGGCCCGGTATGCAGCCGGCTGTTTCTGCAAAATCTGGAATCCCCGGCCGCCACTAAATGCGGATAGCCATGAAAAAAAAGAAGAGATATGTGATATTGAATGCCCGGGTGAGAGCGGAGATCCTTTATGAGGACAATCAGCTGGTCGCTGTCAACAAACCGGCGGGCATACTGACGGTGCCGATTCAGGGAATGAAATCGGCCAACCTTCAGGACGCACTGGATATCTATCTGCAGCCTCAAAAAAAACGGGCACAGACGGTGCATCGCATAGATCGTTATACAAGCGGGGTGGTTTTATTCGCTAAAAGCTCCCGGGCCAGATCACGGTTGATTGAACAGTTCCGGAACCATGAACCTGCCAGAATCTATTTGGCGCTGGTGCGGGGCACACCGGATCCGCCTGAGGCCGAACTGGTACACTACATGAAACGGATCAAGGACGGTTTTCGCAATGTGATTGTTCCGGAAGACGACCCTGACGGTACCAAAGCCCGGATGCTTTATCGTGTTATCGAGCGTTTCAGGGATACGTCACTGGTGGAAGTGGCGCTTGACACGGGACTGAAAAATCAGATCCGGGTACAGCTGGCTGAAATCGGTCATCCCACTGTGGGTGACCGGCACTATGCCAGCGACGAGCAGGAAGAGAAGCTGATCAATCGCCAGGCGCTGCACGCTTCCCGCCTGGAATTCATCCATCCGTCCACACGCGAAATTATTGGTCTGGAAGCGGAAACTCCCAAAGATTTTAAGCGTCTTATCGTGTATTATAGGAACAAGTGAGAAACGAATTGACAGCAGGCAGCGTTGTTGAATTGTTACAATTAAAAATGATAAAAACAGGAGACGATTATGGATACATTATTAAATCAAAAAGACAACGACATCGACATTGGACTTACCGACAAACAGCGTGAAGAGATAGCAAAATCTTTGGGTGTACTGCTGGCCGACAGCTACATGCTCTATCTCAAGACCCACAACTATCACTGGAATGTAACCGGAATGAACTTTCAGTCGTTGCATGCCATGTTTGAGGAGCAATACACCGAGCTGGCCGAAGCCATTGATTCCATCGCCGAGCAAATTCGCACACTTGGGCATTTTGCACCGGGTTCATTCAAAGAGTACTCAAAACTGACCACGATCACTGAAGAGGAGGGCTTGCCAGATGACAAAGCAATGGTTAAACGATTGCAGGAATCCAATGAAGCGGTTATCCGAACAGCCCGCAAGGCCCTGCCGGCGTGTGAAAAAGCTGGTGACGAAGCCTCGCTGGATTTGGTGACCGAACGTATCCGCACACATTCAAAAGTGGCATGGATGCTTCGCAGCCACCTCCAGTAGCATCCTGATTTCAGTGAAGATGGTCATATGCGTCATAGTGCAGCAGTTTTATAAGGCGGGTCGAAGACAGTCGGCTCGCCTTAATTATTGGTGTGCTGTCGAACGCATTGTTTTTTTATCTCTTTAGATTTATGCGATTAAAAGTGTAATTTTTCTTGCTTTTCACAGGCAGACAGGCAGACAGGCAGACAGGCAGTGATGATAGTTCCAAGATGATCATTTGCTGTAAAAAATCAAAAATCGAAATCAAACACCTAAAATTGTCATGGAAAATTTCGAAGAAATTGTTGCCGAAGTGATAATTCCTTACGGATTCAACATCATTGGTGCGGTAACCATCCTGATTATCGGTTGGTTGATCGCCAGCTGGGCCAGCAAGCGCGTGAGAAAATCATGTGAGAAGTCAGAGCGCATCGACAAGACACTGACCCCGATCCTTACGCAATCAGTCAAGGTCCTTATTCTTATTGCCACGGTAATAGCTGTGCTGAATCGCTTCGGTGTGGAAACGACAAGCCTTGTTGCACTGCTTGGTGTGGCCGGACTTGCTGTTGGTCTGGCATTGCAGGGAACACTGAGCAATTTCTCCGCAGGCGTGATGCTTATGCTGTTTCGCCCGTTTAATGTCGGTGACGCAGTCAATATAAGCGGGGTTCTGGGTGTGGTGGATGAAATCGGACTTTTCTCTACGCAAATGCACACATTTGACAATATTTACATGGTCATTCCCAACAGTAACATCTGGGGTGCAAATATCTCGAACTTTTCGACAAATCCAACAAGAAGGGTGGATATGATCTTTGGCATCAGCTATACAGATGATATTGATAAGGCGATGAAGATTGTCAGGGAAGCGCTGGATGCGGATGAGCGCGTACTTGCGGATCCGGAACCCATGGTGGCCGTTGGCGAGCTGGGGGATAGTTCGGTGGACCTGTATGTGCGTCCATGGACCAAGGCATCCGACCTTTGGCCAACAAGATTTGCATTGATCAAGGATATCAAAGAACGATTTGACAAGGAAGGAATCACCATCCCCTTCCCTCAGCGGGATGTTCACTTTTATCAGGCTGATAAAAGCCAGAAATAGTCATTTTTTAGCAGTCGGGTTGATCGCAATGCAGTATTATCATAATAAAACGATCCTGGTTACCGGTGCTTCATCGGGAATCGGGATCGCTTTTTGTCGTCAAGTGGCATCGTACGGTGCCGATCTTGTAATAACCGCCAGAAGGAAGGACCGCCTTGATGCGCTGGCAAAGGAACTCCGGTCACAATACGATTGCGAAGTATCCGTCATTCCGGCGGACCTGTCAGATCCGGATGGACCGGCCTCGCTGATCCGGGAAGTTGAAAAAAAAAATCATCATATTGATGTGCTCGTCAACAATGCCGGATTCGGCTATAACGGAGCTTTTATCGACGGTGATTTTGAAATGTATCAGCATATGATGCAGGTGAACGTACATTCTCTTATTTTATTGACGCGTCTTCTTGTTCCGGGAATGGTGGGAAGGGGCCAGGGTGGGGTTTTGAATGTAGCTTCCATGGCCGGGTTTTTGCCGGTTCCCTACTTCTCCGTATATTCGGCAACAAAACAGTTTGTCATCAATTTCAGCTGGAGTTTGTGGAAGGAGCTTGAGGATACCGGGGTTCACATCAGTTCACTCTGTCCGGGTCCGGTCAATACGCAATTTTTTGATGTGGCCGGAGCAGATATAAGAAAGGCGGCTTTTCGGGGTTTGCAATCACCTGAAGCGGTGGCTTTGAAAGGGTTGACTGGCCTGGCGGAAAACATACCGATGAAGTTTTCAAGATCACTTTTACGCATTTCCTATCTGCTCAGTAAATGGGTGCCGGTTCGTGTCGGTATGTTGATTGGCGGTATGGTCATGCGCAAGTAGTATGAACTGCAGCTGAACGGGAAATAGATTTACTATTCCGGTTTTTTTTATTATTCTTTTAAGCCCTAAAATTTATCAACTTATACTTTGGATCTGAACAGGTGCCTTTTCATCTGCATCAAGCGGTAACTGTTTGTTATTAATGAGTCAAGGTGTATTATATACATAGTATTGTAATCCGCATCTACAGTGATATTAATGGAAAAAGAGCATTCAACCATTACGACAGACGGTCGCATTTTGCAAAATGACAATGCGATATTTCAGGGAAAAGAGCTTGTAAAAGTGGATCCGGCCGAAACCGGCGAGGCACTGCGCTATTTTTCAAAAATGTTTTCGGATATCGAAAAGTATGTGGATTCTTATCTGAAATCGGTTGGCGATCAGGAGCGTGAGCCTGAGCTGCTTGAAAGACTTGAAAAGCTGCGGGATGAAGTCATTTCAGCCAGAGCTGTCGGTGATTTTGAGACTCTTGTCGGCAAGATAGATGCTGTGATCCGCGAATGCGGTGAATCAAAGACGGAATCAGCTACTGAGATTACGGAGACTTCAACCGGTCAAACAGAGCAGATGGAATCGGTGAAAGAGAGTGCGCCGGAGAAAGAACAAGCGCCGGAGAAGGAACAAGCAGGTGAAGAACAAGCGCCGGAGAAAGAACAAGCGCCGGAGAAGGAACAAGTGCCGGAGAAGGAACAAGCAGGTGAAGAACAACCGGATAAAGAAGAAGCAGCTGAGAAAGTTGATTATCCCGAGTCGCTGTCTGCTTTGGTCGAGCTTGCAGATAAAGCGGATGAGATTGCCGGTGAGAGCAACTGGCAGACCATGCAGTCTGAGCTCGATAATATCCGTTTCAAGTGGGATCAGCTCATAGAAGTGGAAGGGTCACTGATCCAGGAGCCCGGCTATCAGAATTTGCTGCAGCGTTTGGATGCCACGCAACAGAAGATGGCGGAAAAGAAATCAAAATGGGTGGAAAAGCGACGCGAACGGAAGAAGGAGAACCTGGACAGGCGTGCAAAGATTCTGGATCAGCTGCAGCATATCATTGACAAGAAAAAATGGCAGGCATTCAAGCAGGTTGGCAACCTTACAAACCGGTGGGAGGAAATAAGGGACCTGCCGAATGAGCCAGAAGTCAGGGAGCAGGAAAATAAATATCAGGAACTTATAAAGGAGTTCAATGATAAAAAAGTTGCCTATCTGGTAAAAAAAGGACAGAAAGAAGAGGAAAACCTTGTAGGCAAGCTGGCCATTCTCGACAAGCTGAATCAGATTATTGCTTCGGTCGGTCCGGAAACAGAGAACTGGGAGCAGCTTGACAGGGACGTTGAGGAGCTATCCCGGCAGTGGCGGAAAATCGGCCATGTTCCAAATGAGCAGTCGGATACGGTTTGGGTGCGTTTTAAGGCGGTTCGTGATGATTACTTCAACAAAAAAATGGAGTATAACAAGGCGTTTCGCGCACAGACAACGAAAAATATCCGGAATAAAATCCGGCTGTGTGAACTGGCGGAAGCGCTCGCGGAAGAGGAGGATCTTGCCGTTGCTGTACGGGAAATGAATAATCTTCACAAGAAGTGGAAAAAAATTGGCCCGGTTCCGAAAGGGAAGAGTGATGAACTGTGGGATCGGTTTAATGAAGCATCGAAGAAATTCAATGAGAAAAAGAGTGAAAATCTGGATGTCATCCGCGAGCAGGAGCAAGAGAACCTGAACGAAAAACTGGTATTATGCGAAAAGGCGGAAGAGGTCTCAAAACGCACGGATTGGAATCAGGCCACAGCAGAGATGGATGCGCTCATGAAAGCCTGGAAGCAAATGGGTCCGATACCCCGAAGGAAGGCTGGAAAAGTGTGGAAGCGTTTTAAAAAGGCCATGGATGAATTTTATGATAAGCGCAGAGAACATTTCAAGGTTATCAGAGATGAGCAGAAAGAGAACTACAACAAGAAGAAGGAAATTGTTGCTGAACTGGTGAAGCTGGGTGACCATGAAAATCCGGAAGAAGCGGTGGAGCAGGCAAAGCAGCTTCAGGAGCAATACCGGAAAATCGGCTTTGTGCCCATCAAGAAGAAAAACAAGATTGAAAAAGAGTACAAGGAAGCCTGTGATCGTATATATCAGCGGGTACGCGGCAGTGGCCGGAAAATGACCGGAAAAGCTTCAGGAGCATCGGTTTCGGAGGACAAGTCCCTGCGCGCCGAATATTTTAAATTGAAGAAAGAATGTGACAATCTTCATGAGGAAATTATGCGGTTTATGGATACCAAAACATTTATTAATCCGGGCGGAAAAGGAAATGTCCTGATTGATGAAATCCAACAGAAAATTGATAAATCACAGAAAGTTCTTGAACAAAAACAGGATAAACTGGAAGAGCTTCGGCAAAAACTGGACGATTAGGCGGATGATACTGGTAAATTGTTATAGAAATCGAATTTTTTTTCTATGCAATGCCTATATTGTTTGCAAATTTTATCAAGTGTAAGTTATTACCCTGACCAAATACTAAAAAAGGAATATGCTATATGGCGAAGACTGAAAGGGGAATGAAAATACTGATGATAGAGGATGACCTCACTCTTTGTGAGTTGGTCGGTTCTTTTCTCAGAAAAAAAGGTTACAAGTTTTACCAGCATAATACCTTCGAGGGAGCAATTCAAAGCGTGTACGATGTCAGACCTGATCTGATCATCATGGATCTTCATTTCCCCGATGGCAACGGACTTCATCTTTGCAAGCAGCTTAAAGAGGATGACAATTTTGAAAATCTTCCCATTCTTGTATTAACCGGCCGCGATTATCCTGTGGAAAAAGATATCGCCCTTAAGGCAGGGGTGACCGATTTTTACCACAAGCCGATGATTTACAGCAAGCTTGCCGAAAAAATAGAAGAAGTTCTGGGTGATGCCATTCAGATCACATTCTGGGGTGTCCGGGGCTCCATTCCCTGTCCTGGCAAGGAATATGAAGAGTTCGGAGGAAACAGCACATGCGTACAGCTCAAGGTTCCCGGTCAGAAGCAGCTGCTCATCCTGGATGCCGGATCAGGTCTTCGCAGTCTTGGAAATCAGCTTCAGGATGACGAAGAGCCGGTTACGGGAAGGATTTTTATCACCCATCCCCACTGGGACCATATCCAGGGGTTCCCGTTTTTCAAGCCGCTTTTTTCCGACAGGAACAAGTTCGATGTCTACATGCCGCAGCAGATTACCGGTTCCACGAAGGAAGTCCTGGTTGATCAGGTGTCTTACACGTACTCGCCCATTACAGCGCAAATGCTAAAGGCACACCTGGATTACCATGCAATTAAACGGGATGGGCAGAATTTTGAGGGATACAGCGTTCGGTACATCTCTGCCAATCATCCGGTAGAAACGGCGATCTACAAATTTGAAATCGGAAGGAAAAAGATTGTTTTTTGCCCTGACAACGAGCTGAATACGCTTGAAAACAGCAGCATGAGAGGCAAGAACCTTCCCTATCTCAAGCAGTTTGACGCTTTTGTGTCAGAAGCTGATGTGCTTATCCACAATGCCCAGTTCGACCTGGAAGAATACAGGAGCAAGGAAAACCGGGGGCACTCCGCCTGGGAGCTTGTTGTGGAACGGGCAAAAAAGAACGGCGTTAAACACCTGATACTGACACATTTCGGCCCGGACTTTACCGACGATGAGCTGCATAAGGTTGAGGAAAAGGTCAAGAAAATGGCCAAGGATTCGCAGATGCATGCAGAACTTGCGCATGAGGGACAGACCATTCATATATCCGGCTAAAAACTCCTGCTACTCGAATTCCATGATCAATGGATCGCTGAGTTCAATGGATGGCTGCGATCAACCGTGCCAGTCTGTTATGTTGCCAGTCTGATTTGTTGAATGATCCCCGGCCAGTCGGTGTATCCTGCGCTATATCATGCGCTGTAACCTGCAGCCGGGGAACCTGTTAGAAGTAGTATCGGATTCCTATACCACTGTTTCCGGAAAATCCTGTGCCGGGCACCAGGTCAAGAACAGGAACAACTTCGAGAAAGATTTCGAGCGGATCGTTCTGGAAGTGATATGCTAAACCCAGCGGGAAGCGAATGCCGAATTTATCCTCATAGTCAAACCGGATGCGTCCACCCACCCCGAAATAGAGCGGCAGGGCTCCGACATTTGGCTCAATGATGTCAAACCGGTAGAAAAGATAATCCACGTGCAAATGCATGGATGGGTTATGTACAAAATGCCATGCCGCCCCTGCGCTGAAAGCCTGATTGTCGGAAGTCCAGTATGCCAGACTCACACCGGTGGGATCTCCGATAATTGCCCCAAGTCCCTTGTTTCTTTCTGTATTTTGAGCCTCTGCCGCGATTGCCATGACACCGGTCAATAAAAGTAATGCAACTAGTTTTTTCATCTGTTAATAATTTTTGATTCCTAAGGTCACATAGAATGTCCATGACGATGATAATCATGCTCTTGTGTGTCCGGGCTATCCCCGGTCATGGACATTTCATGTGTTTTTTCTTTTTCTGAGTGACCGTTTCAACGGTCAAGGGTGTTTTATGAGTTTTAAAATGCATATTTGATATCTTCTGCAGATTGATATTGCCTGTACTTCTCCTGTCATCGATGCCCGTACAAATATGATACCTGTACAAATATGTTCTGTGCAACTGATTTTAATGGAGGAGTACGATATCTATGTTAAGATGCGCAAAGATAACATACTCAGCGAAACGGGACAATACTTCAGACATAGTTGACCGATGATACTTTATGCACATTGATGGAATGTTCTCGTTTCCAATTACATGCTTGTTACAAATATCCAGACAAATATCCCGGAAATCACATAATTGATCTTATATGTCGCGATATACTATGCTATTTGTTCAGCTGCTGACACTCACGTTGTCCTTGCACTCCGCCACCCTTGCCGCTCAGCAGAGAAATGCCGTTGTGCTTATTTCTATTGATGGTTTCATGCCGGAATATTTTGATCGGACCGATACTCCGAACTTTGATCTGATCATTGAAAAGGGGGTTTTGGCAGAGTACCTGATCCCGGTATTTCCCACGCTTACATTCACCAATCACTACTCTGTCGTGACCGGGCTCTATCCCGAAAATCATGGCATTTTGTCAAATACGATGTACGATCCGGAGTGGGATGCCACATTCAGCCTTGGCAACAGGGAGGAGCTGGTAAAGGGCCGCTGGTACGAGGGGGAGCCGCTTTGGGTAACAGCAGAAAAGCAGGGAGTGCGGACGGCCTCCATGTTCTGGGTTGGCAGCGAGGCTGAGATCGCGGGTGTGCGTCCAACCCGGTGGAATGACTACGATGGCAGGATTCCGCATGAGCAGCGGATTGACTCGGTCATCACATGGCTGACACTGGAAGATGATACGCGTCCCGACTTTATAACACTCTACTTCAGCCGGATAGATTCGGAAGGGCATCGTCATGGACCGGAAAGTGACCAGGTGACGCAAGCCATTGCAGATATGGACCAGGACATGGGTTATCTTATATCCGGGCTGGAGCGGAACGGACTCCTGGAATCAACTAATCTGGTTATTGTCTCTGATCATGGCATGGCAGCGCCATCGGAGGACAAGGTCATTTTTCTGGATGAAATTATCGATCTGGATGATCTGCGGGTGGTTGGATGGGGCCCGGTCTCCATGATCCGTCCGAATGAAGGCAAGCGGGAAGAGGTCTATGAATTACTGAAAGCGAAAGAGGACAACTACCGGGTCTATTACCGGCAGGAGCTTCCGGATGAATACCGAATTGGCAGCCACCGTCGCACGCCGGAAATTATTCTTGTGGCTGATCTTCCCTGGACGATCACCAGCCGTTCCATGTTTGAACGGCGCGGCGTCCTGGCCGGACATCACGGATGGGATCACCGCGAACCGGAAATGCGGACCATATTCCTGGCAAAGGGACCGGATTTTCATGAAGGCAAGCGCGTCGGTCCGTTCGAACTCGTTCACATCTATGAGATGATCTGTTACATCCTGGATCTTGAACCTGCGGGAAATGACGGTTCCTTGAAGGAAGTTTGGCATATCATCAAAAAATAAATGCATTCATCAAATAACTGCAATCATCTGATTTTGTACATCGGCATCGCGTCTGTTAACGCAGGCATGCAGATTGCAGTGGCTTTCTCTATTTGGATTGAATCTGATTTATTTTTCAGATAATTTGATCCGGAATTAAAGGAGACAATCAGAGGTGGCAGAATCAGCAGACGGAAGACTTCTGGGAGATTTTTTGAATTTGTACATCAATTGAAATTAGTAACCAAGCAAGGAATAAAAGAATGACATACGTAGTTGCCGAACCCTGTATCAATTGCAAATACACGGACTGCGTTGCGGTTTGCCCGGTCGACGCTTTTCGTGAAGGCCCCAACTTTCTTGTAATTCATCCCGATGATTGCATCGATTGCGACGCCTGCGTGGCCGAGTGTCCGGTCGAGGCCATTTTCCCGGATGATGAAGTGCCTGAAAAATGGGAAAATTACATCGAATTAAACGAGCGGCTCGCGGAAGTTTGGGATGATGCGGTCATCAACGAGACGAAAGACCCGCTGCCGGAAGCAGATGAGTGGGCGGAAAAAGAGAAAACCGTCGATATGATTAAGGAATAATCGCCGGTTAACTGCAACCCGGAAAGGAAGCATAGTGGGAAACCCAAATTCCGAAGCGGATCAGAATTCTTATAAGCGCTTTGTCCTTACGGGCAAGGCGCTTTCTGTTTCAACGCCAGTGATCATGGGCGTGCTCAATGTCACACCCGATTCTTTTTCGGATGGCGGGGAAATTGGCGGTGTCGATGAGGGGTTGCGCCGAATAGAGCAGATGGTCCGGGAGGGAGCGGGGATCATAGATATCGGTGGAGAGTCGACGCGTCCGGGATCTGATCCGGTCTCGGTGCAGGAGGAGATAAGCCGTGTTATACCGGTGCTCGAGAAAGCTGTGTCCGAATTTCCCGGGATCATGTTTTCCATTGACACCACCAAATATCCGGTGGCCAGCAGAGCGCTTGAGTGCGGTGTTCAGATGGTCAATGATGTGAGCGGGCTGCAGCGGGAGCCGAGGCTGGCCGGACTGTGCGCTGAATACAATGCGGTTTTGGTGCTTATGCACAGCAAGGGGTTGCCCAAAACCATGCAGGAGCGGCCGGAGTATGACGATGTCATCGGTGAAATTTCCGATTTTCTGATGAAGCAGGCGAAATCAGCAGGGGAATCAGGGGTGCGGCAGATCGTCATTGACCCGGGAATTGGATTCGGGAAAACAGTGCAGCACAACCTGGAAATCATCGCCAGGCTGAGCACATTCAAGCGTCTTGGTTATCCCGTGCTTGCAGGAGCATCACGCAAATCAATGATCGGGCGTATTCTGGCAGATGAAAACGGTGACAGGCCGGTAAATAAACGACTTGCCGGAACGCTTTCGCTTCATTATCATGCACTGATGCAGGGTGCCGATATTTTGCGGGTGCATGATGTCCGTGAAGCGCGGGATTCACTGAAAGTTTTCAAGGCGATTTCTTCCGTTTTGTAGCACAAAGAAGTTATCTTGGGATGGATGCCCCTGCAGGATTGCATAACTTGTTACCCCTAACTGTCAACCGGCATAAACACATTGGAAATCTTACCACTTGGATTTCTGGAATTCGGTCTGAAAGACCTTATAGAGACGCTCATCATCGCGTGTGTTATTCTATTGCTCTACAGGTGGATACGCGGATCATTCGCCGTGCCTGTAGTTATTGGACTGATGATCGTTTTTCTTGTCAATGCGGTTGTAAGCCTGTTTGGACTTGCCACTATCAATTTTGTGCTCCGGAGGTTGATTGATGTTGGTATAATTGCCGTTATCATCATATTCCAGCCAGAGATACGCAAGCTGCTCTACAACATTGGTCAAAATACCACGCTATACAAATTTTTTGATCGGGGCGGTTCCTTTTCAGTGATTGAGGAGGTAATTGAGGCTGTGAAAACCCTGTCGCGGACCAAGACCGGAGCTCTCGTCGTCTTTTCAAAAGGGTCGCCGCTGAATGATCTGGTGGATAAAGGGGTCGGGCTTGATGCCACTGTGAGCAGTGAATTGCTGCTGACCATCTTCAACAAGGAAACGCCATTGCATGATGGCGCTGTGGTGATTCGGGATAGCAAGATTGTCGCTGCGAGTGCCTATCTGCCCATCAGTCAGAATCCCAATATCTCATCGGTATTCGGTACACGTCACCGTGCCGCGCTGGGCATCAGTGAAGTGAATGACGTGCTGGTGGTTGTGGTATCCGAGGAGACGGGAAGGATTTCAATAGCGCAGAATGGTGCTCTTACAAGTGGTTTGACGATCCAGAAGCTGCGTTATGAAATGCAGAAGCACCTGGGAGAGGGTGATATCCAGGAACAGGAAGCATCAAGTTTCCGGCAGTCCGAGCTGGACAGCAACTGAATTACAGACAAGTCTTACAGCAATCCGGCAGCTCGCAATCCAAAGGCAGGGCTCTCTTTATGAATATTAAAAAGCAGCCGTTATACACATCAAAAGATCTGGCCGCTCGCGGATATGAAGAGTCCGGCCCGGGGCGATATCCCTACAGTCGCGGTCCCTATGAAACGATGTATACCCGCCGGCCGTGGACCATTCGCCAGTACGCGGGTTTCTCAACAGCACAAGAGTCCAATGCGTTTTACCGCAAAGCTTTGAAAGCTGGTCAGAAGGGATTGAGCGTGGCTTTTGATCTGGCGACACATCGCGGGTACGATTCCGATCATCCGGGGGTGGAGGGGGATGTAGGCAAGGCCGGTGTGGCGATTGACACCGCAGAGGATATGATTCAGCTATTTGACGGGATTCCACTGGATGAGGTGTCGGTCTCCATGACCATGAACGGAGCAGTTTTGCCGGTCATGGCCTGCTTTATTGTGGCTGCCGAAGAGCAGGGCGTGAGTCAGGAAAAGCTTGCCGGCACCATTCAGAATGATATACTGAAAGAATTCATGGTTCGGAACACCTATATCTATCCGCCGGCACCCTCCATGACGATTGTATCAGATATCATGGCTTATACGCACCGTAAGATGCCGCGCTTCAACTCTATTTCGGTGTCAGGTTACCATATGCAGGAAGCGGGCGCCACACCGTTGCAGGAACTTGCATTTACCATTGCGGACGGACTCGCCTATCTTGAGGCGGCCAGGTCGGCGGGACTGCGGGTCGATGACGCGGCCCCAAGAGTTTCATTCTTTTTTGCGTTGGGCATGGATTTCCTGACGGAAACAGCCAAGCTTCGTGCTGCGAGGGAATTGTGGGCAAGACTGGTCAGGGAGCGGTTTCAACCGGAAAACGAAAAATCGTTGGTATTACGAATGCATTGCCAGACATCAGGTTGGAGCCTGACAGCTCAGGATCCGTTGAATAATGTGATTCGGACGACCATTGAAGCGCTGGCCGGTGTACTGGGAGGGACACAGTCACTCCATACCAATTCTTATGACGAGGCACTGTCCCTGCCGACAGACAGGGCCGCACGCATTGCAAGGAATACACAGCTCATATTGCAGGAGGAGGCCGGTCTGTGCCAGACCATTGATCCCCTGGCCGGGTCATATGCCATTGAATCGCTTACATCAGATATTGCTTCCGGAGCGATGGAGATAATCCGTGAGGTAGACGCGCTGGGGGGGATGATCCGAGCCATAGAGCAGGGTATGCCTCAGCGCAGAATCCAGGAGTCGGCTGCGTCACGGCAGGCCGCTATAGACAGCGGTGATGAGGTCATCGTGGGGGTGAACGCGTACCGGTCGGAAGAAGCGCAAGAGGTGGATGTATTTGATGTGGACAACAAAAAAGTGCTCAATCAGCAGAAAAAGAAACTGGATCACATTCGGTCGGAACGCGATCCGGGCACCGTTGCACAAGCTTTAGAGCGGGTGACGAAAGAGGCGCTGGCCGATCAGCAAGCCGGCAGACTGCTGGAGGCCATGGTTGACGCCGCCCGGGCAAGGGCCACAGTCGGCGAGATGTCATCAGCGCTTGAGCATGTTTGGGGCCGTCACCGGGCAGCCCAAACGGCTATCAGCGGGGCATATCGTAAATCGTTTCAAAACAAAACACTTTTTATGGAGATAGTGCAGGAAGTGGAAGCCTTCGCCCGCAGGGAGGGGCGTCGACCGCGAATGCTGGTCGTCAAGCTGGGGCAGGACGGACATGACCGTGGTGCGCGTATTGTGGCTACGGCATTTGCCGATATTGGATTTGATGTGGACCTGGGTCCGCTTTTTCTCACCCCTGCGGAAGCAGCCCGCCAGGCCATTGAGAATGATGTGCATGTGGTGGGTGTATCAACACTTGCCGGCGCCCATAAAACACTTATTCCCAGCCTGATAGATGAGTTGAAGCGGGAGGGCGCCGATAACATTGCAGTCGTTGCCGGTGGCGTGATACCTGATAAAGATGCAGAATGGCTGAGAAAAAAGGGTGTTCTGGAAATATTTGGTCCGGGAACAAGAATTCCGGAAGCGGCCCGCAGAGTTCTTGGCTGCATTGCAGCACGCGGTGCGGGAAAGGGGAGCCGGTGAGCCTGCAACTCGCCTGTTTAATGTTCAGCCATTTTAAACCAGAAAGATCAAACCGAACATGTAAGTGCATGGCCAAAGAACGAAAGCAACACATTCGCTCCGATATGGGCAGGGAAGAATTTCAATCTGCCGGGATGTTCCGGGCCTGGGCGGACGCCATCCGTTCCGGCAGCCGGCGTGAATTGGCCAGAGCGATAACTCTTGTTGAAAGCGCCCGGCCGGAGGATGTGGAGCCGGCGCAACAGCTGCTTGAACTGCTTTTGCCCTACACCGGGGGAGCCCAAAGGATCGGAATAAGCGGTGTGCCGGGCGTCGGTAAAAGCACATTTATTGAGACGCTTGGAAAGGAGCTGATTGCAGATGGTCGCAAGGTGGCAGTGTTGGCTGTTGATCCGAGCAGCCCGCTGTCCGGTGGCAGCATACTTGGTGACAAAACCAGAATGGTGGATTTTGCCAGGTCGGATGCTGCATTTATCCGTCCTTCTCCTGCCGGAAAGACACCAGGCGGAGTTGCGCGCAAGACGCGTGAGGCAATTCTGATTTGTGAGTCGGCCGGATACGATATAGTGCTTGTGGAGACGGTTGGGGTTGGCCAGGCGGAGTGGCAGGTCAGCAGGATGGTTGATTTTTTTGCTGTTTTGATGCTTCCCAATGCAGGTGATTCGCTGCAGGGAATTAAACGCGGTATTCTGGAGATGGCTGATGCGATTCTGGTGAACAAAGCTGATGGCGGAATGCGGGAGGCAGCGTTACATGCAGTAAATGAATATCAAAGCGCCATGGAGCTGTCAGAGAGCAGGGAGTCCGGCATTATCATTCGATCCTGCAGTGCGCTGGATTGCATAACGGTGCGTTCCTGTTGGCAGGAGCTTGCTGCGGCACTTGCAGACAGGAAAAAAGACAACCGCTTTGACAACAGACGCCGCGATCAGCTTCGTCACTGGATACGTTCGCTGGCCGAAGATTCCCTGATGCAGATCTTGCAGGATGATCGCAACTCTCAGAAGTTTCTGGAGGAGCTGGCTGCCGAAGTTGACAGCGGAAACACCACACCGCTTCGCGCCGGGCTCGCATTCCGGAAGAAAGTGGTATCGGGACTGGTGGATCAAGATGAGCGAAATCGGATGCCGATCTGACTTATTTTGAAAAAAGTTGGTTAACCGGGAACGATTTGCACCGCGAATGTAATTCTTGTATTGATAGAGCAGGTCTATCCCATTCATTCCAGCCTTTTATCAGCATAAAGAAAAGGCTAAGGTAAAGGCGGATTAAAATGCAACAAACGGTTACACAAACTGGAACGCAAATAGTTGTAATACATATTATTTAAACAAACAGATACTTTAGTTATGGATATTTTGGAAGTAATGCGTGTAATTCGTGCACACGCCAGAGATCAGTCATCTGTGGAAGCCCTCAAAGATCTTTTTGAAGAAATTATTGAAGAAAGGGACACCGCAAGAAAGGAACTCAAGCTACTTGAGGCGGCTATTCGCAACGATTACGACTCCATACTGATAACCGAACTGGACCTCGATAAACCCGGCCCCAAAATTGTTTATGTGAATGATGGGTTTGAGAGGATGACCGGGTACAAAAAGGAAGAGGTCATCGGCAAGACGCCCCGGATTCTTCAGGGACCCAAGACCGACCGGGAAACACTGGACAGGCTTAAGGATTCCCTCATTGAAGGCAAAGCGTTTTTTGGCCAGACGGTGAATTACCGCAAAGATGGATCCGAGTTTATCAACCAGTGGGATATCCATCCTCTGGTGGATGAAGACGGTAAAATCACACATTGGGTTTCCTATCAGCATGACATAACCGAGCGCAAGCGATTGGAGCAGTCGCTGGTTGACAGCAAGGTCGAAATGGATGACTTCTATGAGACATCCAAGAGAACGATTCTTGATCTTGCTGAAGACGGCTCGATTCGTTTCGCAAACAAATCATTACTTGAGCTGGTCGGATACGAAAAAGAGGAGCTGAAGAAAATGAAATTCTGGGATATCATGCCGGATAAGCATGGCCAGATTGTGAAAGACCGTTTCGAGGAACTTTGGAAAGCTAATTTCAAAACCCAGTCCGATTACAGGTTCATTCTGCAGCACAAGGGTGGTCTGCCGATACAGGTAGAGGCAAACATACAGCCGCTTGAGCTGAAGACGGAAAAAGTGATGCGTACCGAGGTTAGCAATGTATCGCTGCGTAAGAAAGTGCTCAAAACACTCTACCAGCGGAATCAGGATTTTAACCGGATTTTCAACACCAAGAGCGACTTCAAGTACGGTTTAAGCTTCAACGATGGTGGAGAGCCTGAATTCCGATGGCTTTCCGACGATGTCACCAACATCACCGGATATTCGGTGCAGGAATGCGAGGGTCATGAAGGCTGGAAAAAGCTGGTTCACCCTGATGATCGGGAAAAGGCCATTTCGCACCTCCATAAAGTTTCGGAAGGCCGTTCCATGTGCATCGAATATCGGATTGTTGACAAGAGCGGCAACGTGATTCCGGTAATGGATTACGCAAAGACGGTAGATGTGCAGACTTTCGACATCAAAGGCGCGGTGGCGCTGGTCAAGCAGACTGTGGAAAAGGCATAAAAGCGTTTCCGGTCCCGGAATTCTCATCCGGTTGCTCATTGGTTACTGTTTTCTGCTATCCCATATAATTTCTGCCGTATGGCGGCCGGTTCTTTGTGTACCGTCTGATATCTGATGCCGGCAGGAGAAGCCGTGCGAGCAGATGACATCGTCCTCTTTAAGTTGTCTGATCTGCGGGAAGAGCGCCAGCTCACCAATTTTCATGGATACATCGTAGTTCTTCTCCTCATAGCCGAAGCTGCCCGCCATGCCGCAGCAGCCCGTCTTGAGTTCTACAGGATCATAATTTGCGCGGCGCAGCGATTCCAGTACCGGTGTGATTCCGACAAGGGCCTTGGTATAGCAGTGTCCATGCACATACACTTTTTGCTCTCTGCCGCTGAACTGACGAGCAAACAAAGCAGGATCGATGTCATCAGCAAGGAACTCCTCGAATAAGAAAGAGGCTTCTGCAATGGAGCGGGCGTCTTCAAGCAGGTCATCCTCGCAGAGGTCGAGGTACTCATCCCGGAAGGTCAGAATTTCGCTGGGCTCCAGGCCCACCAGCCGGTAGCCGGCATGCACATAGGCCTTCATTTTCCGGATGTTCCGTTCGGCTATGTGTCTGGCTTTGTCCAGAATTCCCCGTGATAATTGGGTGCGGCCGCTTTCCAGCGGACCCACGACCGTTACTTCGCAATTGAGGGCTTGAAGTACGCCAATGGCCGCCCGGGCGACAGAGGGTTCGTGATAGTCAGTGAACCAGTCGACGATCAGTGCCACTTTGGTTGCGGGAGGAGACGGGGCAGCCGATACGCCGGTTTGAGCCGCAGTTGCTGCGGAACTTGTTCCGTGACTCTTTCCGGGTTTTGTTGATGAAGCACCGCTTTGCGAGGCACCGTTTTGTGAGGCTCCGTTTTTCCGGTACCAGCGCATGAAGGTCTGATGGGCAAAATCAGGCAGCTTGCGTTCCGGGTGGATGTTGAAAAGCTGCTGGTAGATCCCTTTTACCGGTGGCAGACTGTTGATGAAGTTCACAACGGGGGCAAATGCACCGGCAAGCGGATAGACTGTTGCGGCATTTCCAAAGAAGCGGGAGGCCAGGCCGATGCCGTTCTTTTTGTGCCATCCGTGTGTGAATTCCGCCTTCAGCTTGGCCATGTCGACATTGGCGGGGCATTCGGTCTTGCATGCCTTGCAGCTCAGACACAGGCTCAGCGCCTCCTTGATTTCATCAGAAGTAAAACCATCCTGCTGTTGACTGGAAAATACCTGCCTGAAGATATTGGCGCGGCCCCGGGTGCTGTCCTTTTCATCTAGCGTAGCCATGTAGGAGGGGCACATGGTGCCGCCGCTCTCTGCTTTTTTCCGGCATACGCCGGCTCCGTTGCAGAGCTCGACAGCCGGACCGAATCCCTTTTCCGCCCTCCATTTAAAGACAGTGTCGACTTCGATTTCCCGATAGTCGGGTGAATAGCGCAGGTCGGCATCCATCGGCTCGGGATCGATGATCTTGCCGCGGTTCAGGATGTTATCCGGGTCCCAGATTTGCTTGACCCTCTTCAGCAGCACCATGACTTCCGGTCCCACCATCCTCTCAATCAGATGTGACCGCAGACGTCCGTCACCGTGCTCGCCTGAGAGTGAACCCCGGTATTTTTTTACCAGATCGGCTACCTCTACGGCGATGGACTTCATCTTGATGAGTCCCTTTCTGGTCTTGATATCGAGTATGGGACGCAGGTGGAGTTCGCCCACCGAGGCATGGGCATAGTAGACGCTGCGGGTTTTGTGTTTCTCAAGGATCTGCTGGAATTCGGCGATATAGTCAGGCAGGTCTTCCACGCGGACGGCTGTATCATCCACAAACTCGGGGGAGTTGGAGTCAGCCAGGTGGCCCATGAGCAGGCCCAGACCGGCCTTGCGCAGATTCCAGACCCGTACCATGTCCTCCGGCTGTTCCATCAGGCTGTGGGCGTAGCCTTTCTTTTCGGTGATCAGCTTCTCCTTTAGCCGGCGGGCACGATCGCGGAGTTCGTTGATGTCGTCCCCCTGAAATTCGATGATCAGCAGCGCCATGGGTTCACCCTCGAGAAAGAAGCGGTTGCGATTGTGTTCGCGGTTGCCTTTGGTGGCGTCCAGGATGAAGTTGTCGACCAGTTCGACAGCGGCTGGATTGAAAGCAACAGCATCAACCGTGCTTCGCAGGGCTTCCTGCAGGGTTGCGAATTGCGGAATGAGCAGCAGTTTGTGCTTTTCCACCGGTTCAAGCCGGACGACAGCCTCGTTGATTATTGCAAGAGTGCCTTCGCTGCCGCTGAGCAGTTCACACATGTTGAATGGGCGTCCGCCGGGAGTGATGGGGTGCATCTCGCACATTCTGTCCAGGGCGTAGCCGGTGTTGCGTCTTTTGACATCGGGATGCGGGAAGTTCTCCAGTATGAGATCCCGGTTTTCGCTCAGCAGCCGGAACATCTCACGGTAGATATGTCCCTCAAGTGAATCCAGCTTCATCTTTTCATTCAATTCCGACTCTGAGAGCGACTTGAATGTAGCGGATGAACCGTCACTCAGCACTACATCGAGTTCCTTCACATGCTCACGAGTGGTTCCGTACTTTATGGAATAGGAGCCGCAGGAATTGTTGGCGATCATGCCACCCAGCATGCACCGATCGGTGGTGGAGGTGTCAGGACCGAAAAGGAGTCCGTGCTTCCCGGCAGCACGGTTAAGCTGATCCCGTATGACTCCGGGTTGCACGCGCGCTGTGCGGCTGGCCGGATCGATGTCGATAATATGGTGCATGAAGCGTGATATATCGGCAATGATTCCGTCCCCTGTGGTCTGCCCGGCCAGACTGGTTCCCGCAGCGCGCATGGTGATGGACAGGTTGTTCTGTCGGGCGTGGTTGATGATTTCATTGAAATCATCCTGATTTTTTGGAAAGGCGACAGCGGCGGGGAGCTCCTGGTAAAGCGAGGCATCACTGGAATAGAGTAGGCGGGTGAGGGTATCAGTGGAAAAAGTAAGTTCTGGTATCAACGGGTTGTTCGGACTAGAAATGGGAGACATAAAAAACAAAGGCTTTCGGGCAAGCTATATGGAGAGAATAAACCATTATGATTGGAACTGCGTACATGAAGTCACTGGATAATATTATCCCATGATTGGAGTGTAGCAGTTTGGTTACTGTGAGTTTTTTTAAGCAATAAAAGAAGATACAAATTCAGGCAGTAATTCAATAGAGAAGGCGAAGACTCAAGACAGGCTGCTATTTGGAACAGTCACTGATATGCTTGTCTGGAATATGAAAAAGCGGTTGCATTTGTTATTTTAAAATCCACATCTTACTGCAAATCTTATAAGCCTGCCAGATTAAGCCTGCCAGATAAGGGTTGTGAATAAAAATTTCGGTAATTATAAAAGGAGGATTTATATATCATGAGTGAATATGTGATCGGTATTGATATTGGTGGAACATTCACCAAATACGGGTTTGTTGACCGTGAGGGTAATATTTTTGGTGAAGGTTCTTCTCCAACGAATATTTTTGACAATGTTGAGGATTACCTGGAAAACTTGGTAAAGGAGCTAAAGGGTGGCGAGAAGAGCCTTGAAGGGAATTACAAGATTGTCGGAGTTGGCATTGGAGCCCCTAATGGCAATTTTTACAACGGAACAATTGAAGACGCGCCCAATCTTAGGTGGAGGGGTATCATTCCGTTTGCTGAGATGATGAAAAAATATTTTGATGTCCCTGTTCGGTTGACCAACGATGCAAATGCGGCTGCACTTGGTGAAAAAGTATACGGTGGAGGGCAGGACATAAATGATTTCATCATGATCACACTGGGAACCGGGCTGGGAAGTGGGATTATTGTAAATGGTGATCTGGTGTACGGACACGATGGCTTTGCGGGTGAAATTGGCCATACCAATGTGCTTGAAAATGGCAGGCAGTGTGGCTGCGGTAACAAAGGCTGTCTGGAAACATATGTTTCGGCACCCGGAATCAAGCGTACTGTGTTCGAACTACTGGCACATGACAGCAGGGGATCGGACCTGGTGAATTATTCTTTTGACGAAATGGACTCCGAATTGATCTATAACGCAGCGAAAAAAGATGATCCCATCGCACTCAAAGCATTCGACATTACCGGTAAAATACTCGGAAGAAAGCTTGCCGACACTGTAGCCCATACCAGCCCGAAAGCCATATTCCTGTTTGGCGGACTGGCAAAATCGGGTGATTACATTCTGAAACCCACAAAAAAATATTTGGAAGAGTATGTGATGGGACCATTTAAAAACAAGGTGGAGGTCAGACTCTCCCAGATTATGGATAAAAATGTTGCCGTGCTGGGTTCAAGCTCTCTTATTTGGAAGGAAATTGTGTAGCTTTAGCAAGTAATTGCCATGTATCGTGACTGAAATGAACTAATTCAATTATTAACAAATTCACTAACCATGTCAAACAATCTAGATAGTAAAACAATGAAGGTGGGAATGGTTTTCATTTCCATGGTCTTCTTCATTTTCGGTTTTGTAACGACGTTTATCATAACGTTGAGCGATCCGGTCATGGAGGCTTTTGATCTGAGTTATACCGAAGCATTTCTGGTAAATTCAGCCTTCTTCATATCATATGCATTATTCTCGATACCGGCCGGATGGGTGGTCAAAGGGATAGGGTACAAAAACTCCATAGTTACAGGATTGCTGATCTATGCGGTTGCCGGATTTCTTTTTTATCCGGCCATTGGCCTGGAGTCCTACATATTCTTTTTGGGGGCCATATTTATTCTGTCGCTGGGTACAGTATTGCTGCAGACAGCTTCCAATCCCTATGTGACCGAGCTCGGTCCCGCGGAAACAGCCTCCGGTCGATTGAATTTGACTCAGTCGCTGAATTCGATTGCAACCTGGCTGGCACCTCTGTT